>NZ_CP022522.1:2865000-3165000 GCF_002850255.1 Pseudoalteromonas sp. NC201 | reverse complement strand
CGTTCCTAAATTCCGTTATTTTCTGTATTATTACCAAGGTTTAGCCACAATAGTGTAGCTATGTGTAAGGGGGTCGTGTTCGATAAGTAAGGCACTGTCTCCTAGTGTGAAGGTGTTATCTTCATCCGAGCGTACTTCAATGAGTTGATCCGTTCCTTGAATATATACTCGGGCTTGGCCAAAAGTGTTACTGACTCTTGATGTTGCAATGACGCATTCGAGCCCAACCAGCGCTTGCTTCGATGTGGTTTCTTGGCTTTCGAAAAAGCGCCGTAATGGCCGTACAATCACGGCGGTTAGTGGTAGTGCAACAATGAGGCTGACGAGCATAAATGCCGTTCCCACCAGGTAGTAAAAAATGCCATTACCCAGTAGGTAAGCAAAAAATTGTTGTACATAAATACTGACAATCCAGCCCAGCGCGATGATTAGGCTCAGTGAAATACTCACTGGGACGCCACCAAAAGCAACCTCCCAAAAAGAACCAGAACTTGCGCCTTCGGCTTCAATATCAACATCGCCTTCTAAGATATCGATATCAGCAAAACCGAGTAAAGCAATTAACCAGAACAATAGCACTATGAGTAATAGTGTTGAAAAAATAACAGTGGGAAACGTAAATACAGTATTTAAAAATTCCATTGTTGCTCCTTGACTCCTTGCTTTTCCTTTTTAAGTGGTTAAGTAAGCAAGTAAACTGGCCCACTCAACGTCATCAGGCGCTTTTTGGGCCTATCAAAGCGGTGAGTTCCGCATCATAGGATAGTGAGATGAATGAGTGAAAAGAATAGCGTGCGTGTCCGATGGGTTATAGACATCGCAGGAAACAAGTCCGAGAAGCTAGTCAATCTGCTTAAAAACTATCCATGCGTAGTGAGAAAAATCTCACCTTGCGTTTCTAAAGTTGCCACACAAGGACATATTATGTCAAACATTTTTTTGCTGTAAAGATAAGCAGTTTATTCTGTTTATTGTGATAGTGGGAAAGCGTGTTTGTTGGGAGGAAAGTACCAGAGTAAGTGCTAACTTGTGAGTTAGCACCGATAAAAATAATAGACTAAACGTTATCGAACAGCGTTTTTACTTTATCTAGAGTAACGTCGATTTCAGATACTTTGGCAGGCGCAATAAAAATCGTGTCATCGCCAGCAATGGTACCTAATACACCATCTGCGGTGCCTAATGAGTCAAGTAGTCTTGCAATTAATTGTGCAGCACCAGGACTGGTTCGAATAATAATCATCATTTCGTTGTGCATAATATCAACGACTAACTGACGCAAAGGGCTTTTTGCTGTTGGAACGCTCATTTCTGCGGGTAAACAGTAAACCATTTCTTGCTTAGCATTACGTGTACGTACAGCACCAAACTTGCTCAGCATGCGCGATACTTTACTCTGACTGACGTTGTCAAAACCTTGTTGTTTTAGAGCATCAACAATTTCACCTTGAGAGCCAAAGTTTTCTTCTTTTAAAATGGCTTTAAATGCTTTGATCAGTGCTTCTTGTTTTTCTTGCGGCTGCATAGTCTGTCTTCTTTTACGGCTAATCTTTAAATTCTACACAAAACCACCGAGATTCCCAAATTTGCGCGACCAAAATGGCAGTCGTAAAGCATAAGTGGACAAAGTGTCGCGATCTTTACACTTTTATTTAAGACATTAGTCAAAAAATCTCGAAAATAACCGTGATTAATTTGTGTTTAACAGCGCTTTTCATTATCTTTACTGCACACTCAATTCCACCTTCAAATTATGGAGAATTCAAATGAAAGTTGCTGTATTAGGTGCCGCTGGCGGTATCGGTCAAGCTCTATCTTTATTGCTTAAAAATGGTCTTCCAGCTGGCTCGGAGTTAGCGCTTTATGACGTTGCACCTGTTGTACCTGGTGTTGCAGTTGACTTATCTCACATCCCAACTGCGGTAAAAGTAGCGGGTTATGGTAAAGACGACCTAGACCCGGCTCTTGCAGGTGCTGACGTAGTGCTTATCCCTGCTGGTATGCCTCGTAAGCCTGGTATGGACCGTGCTGACCTTTTCAACGTTAACGCAGGTATCATCAAGACACTTGCTGAAGGTATCGTTAGAAGCTGCCCTAAAGCACTTGTTGGTATCATCACAAACCCAGTAAATGGGACGGTACCAATCGTTGCTGAAGTGTTCAAAAAAGCAGGTACTTATGATCCAGCTCGCGTATTCGGTGTAACAACCCTTGACGTTATCCGCGCTGAAACCTTCATCGCAGAGCTTAAAGGTCTAGACGTTGCTGAAGTTAAGATCCCAGTAATTGGTGGTCACTCAGGTACTACAATTCTACCTCTACTTTCTCAAGTTGAAGGTGTTGAGTTCACTGACGAAGAAGTTGCTGCACTAACAACTCGTATCCAAAACGCGGGTACTGAAGTGGTTGAAGCTAAAGCGGGTGGCGGTTCAGCTACACTTTCAATGGGAGCAGCAGCAGCACGTTTCTGCTTCTCACTAGTGAAAGGTCTACAAGGTGAAGAAGTACTTGAGTACGCATACGTTGAAGGTAACACAGGCGATGCAACATTCTTTGCACAGCCAGTTATCCTTGGTAAAAACGGTGTAGAGCAGTTACTTCCTTACGGTGAGCTAAGCGCGTTTGAGCAAAAAGCAAAAGACGACATGCTAGCGACACTTGAAAAAGACATCAAAGAAGGTGTTGATTTCATGGCGTAAGCCAGATTGATACAAAAAAACCAGTCGCTTCACAGTGACTGGTTTTTTTATGTGTGATTATTCTTAGTGAAGAATACGTGCTCTGATAGTTCCTTCAACTGCACTTAACTCTTTCAACGCCACTTCAGAGTGGTCGCTATCGACGTCGATAACCACGTAACCAATAGATTCATCCGTTTGTAGGTATTGCGCCGCAATATTGATACCGTGCTGAGCGAACGCTTGGTTGATTTGTGTTAGTACGCCTGGGCGGTTTACGTGTACGTGTAATAAACGACTTCGGTTTGATAATTCAGGTAAAGAAACCTCAGGGAAGTTAACTGCCGTGACTGTTGAACCGTTATCTGAATATTTCGCCAACTTACCCGCGACTTCTACACCGATGTTTTCTTGTGCTTCTTGGGTAGAACCACCAACGTGTGGGGTTAGCAGTACATTGTCAAACTCGCGTAGTGGTGAGACGAATTCTTCATGATTAGATTTTGGCTCAACGGGGAATACATCAATAGCAGCGCCGGAAAGCTTCTTGGCCGCCAATGCTTCAGCTAAGGCGTCGATATCAACAACCGTTCCACGTGATGCGTTAATTAGGATTGCGCCTTGCTTCATCACTTCAATTTCAGCCATGCCGATAAGGTTTTTGGTCTGTGATGTCTCCGGTACATGCAAACTGACCACGTCCGCTCTTTGTAACAATTGCGTAAGCGTGTGTAACTGCGTTGCGTTGCCGAGCGTGAGCTTATCTTCGATGTCATAAAACTCGACGTTCATCCCGATATTCTCAGCCATAATGCCAAGCTGGGTGCCAATGTGACCATAACCAATAATACCTAGCGTTTTACCACGAGCTTCGTATGAACCGTCGGCAGATTTATCCCACTCACCGCGATGCGCCTTTGCGTTACGCTCAGGAACACGGCGCAATAACAAGAGAATTTCACCTAGTACGAGCTCAGCCACAGAGCGGGTGTTAGAAAATGGTGCGTTGAATACGGCGATACCACGTTTTTTAGCGGCATCCAAATCCACTTGGTTGGTGCCGATGCAGAAACAGCCAACAGCGACCAGCTTTTCAGCCTGTTCTAATACTGCTTCCGTAAGGTGGGTACGTGAGCGGATCCCGACAAAGTGAGCATCTTTGATCCGCTCGATCAGCTCAGGCTCCGGTAAGGATGTTTTAACGTAGTCTATGTTGCTATAACCGTTGCGCTTTAGTGTCTCAACGGCGCTTTGGTGCACGCCTTCTAACAACAAAATTCGAATTTTATCCTTTGATAACGAAACCTTGCTCATCTGTAATCTCACTAGTTGATTTTAGGCCCTTCTGGAGTGCCTGTTATTACAACGTCAGCGCCACGCGCGGCAAATAAGCCATTAGTCACGACGCCAACAATCTGGTTAATTTTTTCTTCAAGCGCTTTTGCTGCGCTAATTTCTAGGCCATGCACATCAAGAATGACATTGCCGTTATCAGTGATAACGCCTTGGCGGTAAACTGGATCGCCACCTAGTTTTAGTAACTCTCTTGCCACGTAGCTACGCGCCATTGGGATCACTTCAACAGGTAGTGGAAATGCGCCTAGCGTCTCAACATGCTTTGTATTATCAACGATACAAACAAATTTCTTGGCAACGGCTGCAACGATTTTCTCGCGTGTCAGTGCTGCGCCACCGCCTTTTATCATTTCATTGGTGCTGTTGATTTCATCTGCGCCATCAACATATACCGCAAGCTCTGACACATCGTTTAGCTCGAAAACTTCAATACCAAGTGCTTTTAGCTTCTCTGTTGAAGCTTCAGAGCTTGATACTGCCCCTTTGATTTGATCCTTGATACTGCCAAGCGCATCAATAAAGTGGTTTACCGTTGAGCCTGTACCAACCCCAACAATGGTGTTTTCTTCTACATAGTTCAAAGCTGCCCATGCTGCGGCTTTTTTCATTTCATCTTGAGTCATAACGCTACACTTAGTTGTCATTGAAGTTGTATGGAGTATAACTCAATCAAAGTGTCAGCGTCATGGTCAAAAGTGCCTCAAAATGCGCTTAACTATTTGCCTGCTCAATTATTTTTTGGCCAAGTGTACAGTTTGGTCGGAGTGAGGATAGTTGGGAGCGGTACATCCCAAGCTGCTGTTGGTAAGCTCGGAACTTGCTGGCAATCATGAGCAAGGCCAACAAGTGCTGGTTTAGCTCGCTGCTCAGCGTAGTGTAACGCTAAAGTTCTATCGTAGTACCCACCGCCCATACCGAGGCGATTACCTTGCTCATCAAAAGCAACCAGAGGCATCAAAAGTAAATCCAGTGATGCAAGCGGTGCCACAGCTGAACAATCTAACTTAGGTTCCAAGATAGCATAGCGATTTGCCTTCATGGGTGAGTTTTTTTCATACTTCTGGAAGAGTAAATTTGCAGGGTTGAAGGGATGGATTACGGGTAAGAAAACCTGATGATTTTTATCCCAAAGCGATTGAATTAAAAGGGATGTATCTAGTTCGCCATCGTTTTGAATATAGACCCCTATATTGGCATTTTTTGGGAGGTTTATTTGTTGAAAAAAATTAATGTTGAGATGTGCCGCGGCTGTCTTCTGTTGCTCTGCTGATAGCGAGTTTCTTGCGTTTCTAATCATTTTTCTCAAATCAGCACGAGTAACTTGAGATTTATTTATGTTGTTATTAGTTTTATTCATTCTAACGCGAGCCACTCAGGGAAAAACAAACTTACACCAAGCAGAATAAATAAAATAATTAATACAGCGAGCAGATAATATAGCCAAGTTTTAGATTTAGCCGGAGGGCTAGGCTCAAAGTCCAGCTCATCGAATAGCTCCTTCGTCTCCCACTCTTCGTCTGTTGTATCTTCAATTTCAGTATGAGCGGTTGGTGCTACGCGTTGCTCAAGTTCTTCTAATCGCTCTTCGATACGTATTAGACTGCTTGTGATGTAATCCAGCGCTTCAAATACGCGCTCTTGATCTGCGTTAGTTGGGGTAGCGGCTGTTTGGCTTTGTAGCTTGGCGTTGATCCCCGCGCTTGCAAGTAATTTTACCTGTTTTAGCGCTTTGGCTTTATCTGCAGGAGCAAACAAGTTTTTGCCAGCGTAAAATTGCTGGATCTTTGAGGGTGAGGTTTTCAACCTGTCTGCCATCGCGATAGCGGCGCTTTGTTGATCCTTACCGTCGGCCATGCCAACGAAGACGACTTTAAACTGCTCGTTCATGGTGCGTGCCTAAGTTGTAGAGAGATAGTATTGAGTATATCTAGATTATAGGTAACTGTAGAAGGATAAAAGGAAATTTTTGCAACCTGGTAAGCATTAAGATAAGTGACCGCTTGCGCGGCCACAATGGGTTGGGAATTTAGTAAAGCGCTGACTGATCCGCCTTGGGTGTTGTTTTTAAGATAAACTCGCGGAGATCTTCGTTCGATTTTTGTAAATCTTCATGACGCAGGTACATCATGTGCCCGGAGCGGTAACCTTTAAAGCTTAAGCGATCACGCATTTTTCCGCTCGGATCGAGTTGCCACATATTGTACTTGGCATCAAAGTAATTCGTTGCGCCATCGTAGTAGCCAGACTGGATCATCACGTTTAGGTAAGGGTTTTGTGCCATCGCTAATCGTAATTGTTCACCGACATTATTATCGCTGCTATCCCAAGGGTGAACTGAACCAAACATATTATATTTTACATCGGTTTTATAGTTGAGTTCTGTAGCGAAGTAATGATTAATCGCTGGCGTAAATGAGTGCAACCAAGAGGTCAGCTCAGGCCAATAATCAGGGCGAGAACCAGCGTCTCTTTTATCAATACCAAGATAGCGTGAGTCCAACCGACCTAGGGTATAGCCACGCTCACGCAATAGCTCTTTCCAAAATGCCGCAGTAGGAATATCTAGGTTGTTTTGAGCTACAAAGCGCTCGCTTAAGCCACTATATTTAGCAACGGCCTGTGTCACACTTTGCTTTTCTTGGGCACTGATAAATGCGCCTTTGGCGAGTGCGGGAAGATACTGATCAACCGTATATTGTTCAACCTCTGCAAGTACTTCGAGTAAATCTTTATTTTGCAATTCAGAAGACAGCGCTTTGTGGTACCAAGCGGCGGCAGCGTAATACGGTAAACGGTTTGCCACTTCAACCGGACCTTCTCGTTTAATGCCGATTTCTGTAGGAGATACCAACACCACGCCATTGAGATAAAGCCACTGATTGTTTTGCATCGCGTGCGCAAGACCTGACACTCGAGTCGTGCCGTAGCTCTCACCAATCAGGTACTTAGGAGAAAGCATACGCTCATTGCGATGAATAAATGTATTGAGCCATTCGGCTAAGTACTTCACGTCCGCGTTGACGCCAAAAAACATCTTTGTTTGTTCGGCTTTACTCGGATATTTACCTTCAGCATTTTTGAGTACGCGAGAATAACCTGTGTTGACTGGGTTTACATAAACAATATCGGCAACATCTAGCACTGAATATGGGTTGTCTTTCAAGCCGTAAGGTTGCAGTGGATATCCTTCGTCATCAATTTTTAATACTCTTGGGCCAGTATAGGCAATGTGCATCCACACGGAAGCAGAGCCCGGACCACCGTTAAATGAGATCAGCAGCGGACGTTTGCTCATATCTTTGATTTTTGTGCGCTTGTAGTAGGTGTAATGCAACGTTGCAACTGCGTCGCCGTTTTCATTCCACACCGGCTGCGTGCCTGTTGTCGCGGTGTAGTTAATACGTTCACCTTTTATTTCGGCTCTATGCTCAGTTGTTATTTTATGATCTATCTCAATTGCGCGGTTGTGCTCTTCAGCTATGCTTGGTGCTGAGAGTAGGGCACAACTCACGAGCAATAGTGGTAGTAGTTTTTTCATTGCTTCCTCGGTATTGCATTAGGTATGTCTGCATTAAAGAAGTATTTCATCTGAAATTCAAAGCCGTTGAGACAAACTCAACAAAAAAAACGGCAGGTTTGAAAAATAGGCTGTTGTAACCTCGTTTATCGAAAAGTAACGAATTTGAGCCGATTTGGTTTTTTTTAGTGCAAGATTCGCGTATATTTAATACTTAATTATGTAGTAATAAAGTATTTAGCCTCGTTAAATTCTTGTTTCACTGCGCTTCTCGTTGTACTTAAGAGATCTCAATCCATGCAAAGAATTTTAATTGTTGAAGACAGTAAAGTCGTACAACAGGTATTGCGACACCTTGCTGCTCAGCATCTAGATGTCGAAATCGATTTTGCTTGGTCCCTCAAGGAAAGTAAGGACTTCTTAGCACAGCACCAATATACATTGGCGCTGGTAGATTTAACGCTGCCCGATGCGATGGACGCAGAGGTCGTGCAGCTCACGCTTAGCCACAAAATACCCACCGTGGTGTTGACCTCAAAAATAGATGAATATAGCCGCCAGCAAATGCTTGAAATGGGTGTGGTGGATTATGTGATTAAAGATAACCGCGATTCATACCTATACGCGGTCAAGTTAGCATCTAGACTATTGAGAAACCAAGGTTGCAAGGCGCTGATCGCCGATGATTCTGTGATCAGTCGAGCGGTAATGAAGCAGATGCTTGAAAAGCAATTATTTACAGTGCTTGAGGCGCAAGATGGCGAACAGGCATTGGAGATGTTGCTATCTGACCATGAAATTAAGCTACTGCTGACGGACTTTGCGATGCCGACGATGGATGGCTTTGAGTTGGTAAAATCCGTTCGTAATAGTCGTGGACGAGATGAGTTGGCGATTATTGGTCTGTCTGGCGCAGGAAGTCATGGCTTGTCAGCAAAGTTTATCAAATACGGCGCCAATGACTTTTTGGCAAAACCTTTTATGAGTGAAGAGTTTCATTGTCGTATCATGCAGACGATGGAACAGCTCAATTTGATCGCAGAAATCAAAGAATATGCGCATCGAGACTATTTAACAGGGCTTTATAACCGCCGCTATTTTTGTCAGCAAGCAGAGCGTTTAATCAAGAACAAACCGAGCCAGCATATATTGGCATTGTTAGACCTCGATCACTTTAAGTCTATTAATGATCAATATGGTCATGAAAGCGGTGATGATGTACTTAAACAAGTTGCTGATTTACTGCGTAGTGCATTTGGTCACTACATTGTCGCACGTATTGGTGGGGAAGAGTTTGCTTTGCTTATTCCAAGCTCAGATATGAAGATGGCAAAGCACATGCTAGAAGACTTTAGAGAGCGCCTTGCACAGCAAGCATTCAAAATTCCTGAGGGTAAGCATTATTGCACCATCAGTATTGGCCTCGCGGCTTGCCAATCAAAGAGTTTAAGCGAAGTAATGCGCAAGGCAGATAAGGCGCTCTACAAAGCGAAGGACAAACAACGAAATTGCGTTATCGCGCATTAGCTTTTCGTTATTTGGGTGTTTATGCACCAACTCAGTTCAGACTTAATATCAATGCACCTAGATGGTGCATTTTTTATGCGTGAAATTCCACCTCCCACTTTAATTCATTGTTAATTAAGGAATAAAAAATTTGGCATAAAGGTTGGATTACTGCATACAACAGGATCAACTGTCCTAAGGGGACTCAGCATGAAAATGATAAGTGCAATAATAAAACCATTTAAGCTTGATGAGGTACGTGAAGCGTTAGCCGATCTAGGGATTGAAGGTATGACGGTTGTTGACGTTAAAGGGTTTGGACGTCAGCGCGGTCATACCGAACTGTATCGCGGTGCAGAATATCAAGTCGATTTCATTCCAAAAATAAAAATAGAAATTGCGACGTTAAGCGAAAACGCCGAGCGTGTTGTGGAAACGGTTACAAAGGCTGCGTTCACTGGAAAAATTGGTGACGGAAAAATCTTTGTTTACGACTTAGATCAAGTTGTTCGGATCCGTACCGGCGAACTTGATGAAGAAGCCATTTAAGGGGAGCCAAGCAATGGAAAATACAATAATAGAACTAAAATTTTCATTAAATACCTTTTACTTTTTGATCTCTGGTGTTTTAGTTATGTGGATGGCTGCCGGATTCGCTATGCTTGAAGCGGGATTAGTACGCTCAAAAAATACCACTGAAATCCTTACCAAGAACGTCGCACTGTACGCCATTGCTTGTACTATGTATCTGCTTATTGGTTACAACATCATGTATGTCGATAATGCCGAAGGTGGGGTTTTACCAAGTCTTGGTGCGCTCATTGGCAGTGCTGCTGATGATGCCGACCATGCACTGCAATCCGACTTTTTCTTCCAAGTGGTATTTGTTGCAACGGCTATGTCAATTGTCTCTGGCGCTGTTGCCGAGCGTATGAAATTGTGGGCGTTTTTAGCATTTTGTGTGGTGTTAACTGGTTTTATCTACCCGTTAGAAGGCTATTGGACGTGGGGCGGTGGTTTCTTATCTGAGCTTGGCTTTGTTGACTTTGCCGGTTCAGCCATTGTGCATGGTGCCGGTGCTGCTGCGGCACTAGCGGGTGTTCTGTTACTTGGTGCGCGCAAAGGAAAATATGGCAAAAATGGTGAGATTTACCCAATTCCTGGTTCCAACATGCCACTGGCTACACTAGGCACCTTTATTTTGTGGATGGGATGGTTTGGCTTTAACGGTGGCTCTCAACTGTTCCTTGCCGACAAAGAAAATGCCATCGCGGTCAGCCAAATCATGCTAAATACCAATGCGGCGGCGGCGGCAGGTGCGGTTGCTGCACTGTTGGTGTGTAAATTAATGTGGGGCAAGGCGGATTTAACTATGGTACTTAATGGTGCGCTAGCAGGTCTGGTGACTATTACCGCTGAGCCTGCCTCTCCAACACCTGTATTAGCGCTTATTCTCGGTGCCATAGGCGGTGCATTGGTGGTGTTTAGTATCGTTGCACTAGATAAGGCAAAAATTGATGATCCTGTCGGTGCTATCTCTGTTCACGGTATATGTGGTGCGCTAGGTGTGATGATGGTGCCATTTTCAAACTCAGACGCTACTTTCCAAGGTCAGGCTGTGGGACTTATCACTATTTTAGGTTTTGTTTTCATTGCTTCTTATATTGTCTGGAGTGTATTGAAAGCGAGCATGGGGATCCGCGTTGGCGAAGAAGAAGAACTAAGCGGTATGGATCAACATGATTGCGGCGTAGATGCCTATCCCGAGTTCGTGACAGTTCGCGGACAATAATACCAATTTGGCTCTCAGTCAATATTGTAAAGTTCTCGTTGTCTAAACAAAGTGAGTCCAACAGGGCTCACTTTTCTTTATATATATTATTCTACTTTCAGCAGTTGTTAATTTAGGTTACCCTACCATCTTGCGATTCATTTTTTAGTTTTACTTGGGTCATGACGGATAAAAAGAAACGAAAACCTGCCAACAAATCAAACGTCAAAGCGAACACTTCGCGTAAAAACAATACCCAGCAAAACGGTTCTAAGATGCAAAGAGTTAAAAGCCGTGTACTGAGCACGTTGTGGTCTTTCTTTTGGAAAGGGACTATTGCGGCGATATTCCTTGTTGCAATTTATATCATCTACTTAGACGCCAAAATAAGCCGGCAGTTTGAGGGCAATAAGTGGGAACTTCCCGTTCAGGTTTATGCCAGATCGATGCAGTTTTTCCCCGATCAATTCCTTAATGAGGATGAAGTGCTGTGGGAGCTGAAGCGGCTTAACTATTCTCGTGTAAATCGTATCAGCCGTACCGGTCAATATATCGTTCAAGGTCGCACAATCACCATCCATCGTCGCGCGTTCGAATTCTACGATGGCCCAGAAGTGGCGCGTATTTTTACGCTTAATTTTGCTGGTAAAAAGCTTGCCAATATTGTTGATAATCAAGGTCGGCGCTTAGCCGGCGCTCGCTTAGAGCCGGTGCAGATTGCTCGGATCGGCAATGAATCGCGCCAAGACAGAGAGTTTGTTCCGTTCGATAAATTCCCTAATATTTTAAAAGAAACACTGCTGGTGGTAGAAGATCGAGACTTTTACGAACATCATGGTGTTTCTGCGCTGTCTATTTTGCGTGCGCTGTATGCCAACATCAAAGCGGGGCGAACTGTGCAAGGTGGCAGTACGCTTACGCAACAGCTCGCAAAGAACTTTTATCTCACCAGAGATCGCACCTTAATCCGCAAGGTGAATGAAGCATTCATCGCATTGATTTTAGATTTCCGTTACAGCAAAGATGAAATCCTTGAAGCCTATTTAAACGAAGTGTTTTTGGGACAAGCCTATAATCAAGGCGTTCATGGTATGGGGCTTGCGGCCGATTTTTATTTTGGTAAACCAGTGGACGAGCTTGAGTTTGACCAAGTCGCTATGTTAGTTGCAATGGTTAAAGGACCGTCTTTTTATAACCCAAGACGATATCCTGAGCGGGTAATGGAAAGGCGCGATTTAGTCTTAAGGTTGATGGTGGAAAATGGCCTCATCACAACCCCTGAGTATCGCGCGGCGCTCTCTAGGCCGATTGATGTACAGCCTTTAAAAGCGAGCCGTATGCAGTCTTATCCTGGATATTTGGAGTTGGTGAATCGCGAGTTAAAGAAACTGGTGCCTGATGATGACATTGTCGACTCTGGAATTCGGATTTTTACCTATCTCGATTTACAAAAGCAAACGGCGATGGAAGATGCTGTTAAAAAAGGCTTACCTTACTTAGAACGCCGTTTCAAAACGGAAGAGTTAGAAACCGCGATGCTGTCAGTTAATGTTGAAAAAGCGGGCGTATCGGCGTTAGTTGCTGGTCGCCAGTTGAAGTTTTCAGGTTTTAATCGGGTATTAGACACCGAGCGCAATATAGGTTCACTGGTTAAACCCGCTATTTATTTGAGCGCTTTGTCGAATCCAAACTACCATTTGGGTATGCTACTTGATGACAGTCCACTCGAAGTGACTGACGGTTCAGGTAAAGTTTGGTCTCCAGAGAACTTTGATCATAAATTCAGAGGCCAAGTACCAATGTTTGAAGCGTTCAGCAATAGTATCAATATTCCAGCAGTAAACCTTGGCTTGGATGTGGGTGTGAATCGAGTCGCGCAAACTTTGAATGACCTTGGTGTTTCTAAGTCGATTCCACTTTATCCTTCTTTATTGTTGGGCGCGTTAGAGTTATCCAGTTTTGATGTTGCACAGGCGTACACCACACTTGCTGCAGATGGTAAGCAGAGCGAGTTGACTAGTGTCATGGCGATCACCGATTCACTGGGTAAGCTGGTATACGAACATCCAGTACAAAAAAGCCAAACGCTAGACAGCGATGCGGTATACATGACGAAATACGGTATGAAGCGTGTAACTAAAAAAGGCACTGCTAAACGTCTTAACCTTCACTTCCCCTCAATTCAACTTGCAGGGAAAACGGGGACTAGTAATGATTTAAGAGATAGCTGGTTTGCAGGTTTTGACCAAAATACGGTCACCGTGGCTTGGATTGGCCGTGATGATAATAAGCCAACGGGATTAACGGGCAGTCAAGGAGCGCTTGAACTTTATATTCGGTATCTCAAGCCGCTGAATCCACAAGCGATTGTTGATGAGCGTCCAAAGTCCATTCGCTGGGCCTTTATCAATCCGAAAACGGGTAAGCAGTCGCCTCCGAGTTGTGGTCCTGTATTACAGCTACCTATTAGAGAGAGTATGTTTGAACCCAGACCAGATTGTTAGTAATTTAGGAACTTGAAAGTATTTTTGTAAACTAATCTTTAATTATTCTCTTGTTTATCATAGTATATTTCCGTTCAGGGAACAGAAACTGAACATATAACAATTACAATGTTCAAAGGAAATATAATAATGAAGACATTTCAAAGAAATATCCTTTCTTTGGCTGTAGTTGGTGCCTTGGTTTCAGGTACCGCGATCGCAGCCGATGCCACATCTTCAGGGTTTCTATACGGTGTTGTAGAGAACACTGCGGGAGAATCAGTATCAGGCGTTACTATTGAGATACTTAATAAAGATACTGGACTGCAGCGTGTAGTTACTACAGGTAATAACGGTAGTTACCGATTCCCGTTGTTGCCAGCGGGTACCTATGATGTGACCGTTAAAAAGAATGGCCAAATATTACACCAGCAAACAGATGTAAATGTTAGAGTGGGTACACGTACAAATATTCCACTCTCTGTTACTTCTAGCAATGGTACTGAAGTGATTGAAGTTGTAGGATCTCGCATTAGTTCGATAGATGTGGCATCCAGTGAAGCGGTGACTATTGTCGACCAAGAGTTCCTTGCTCGAGTTCCTGTTTCGCGAGATATTGCCTCAGTTGCAATGTTAGCGCCAGGCACGACAAAAGGTGATGAATCATTCGGTAATATCGCTTCGTTTGGTGGGTCATCAGTAGGTGAAAACAGCTACTATGTTAACGGTATGAATGTCACAAACTTCCGTAATGGTCTAGGTGGTGCAGATGTTCCGTTTGACTTTTACGATAGCTTTGAGGTGAAAACAGGTGGTTACTCTGCCGAGTTTGGTCGCTCAACGGGTGGTGTAATTAATGCCACAACACGTCGCGGTAGCAATACTTTTGAATACGGTGGCGGGGTAGTTTTAGAGCCAAGCTCACTGCGCGAGACTAGTCCTCAGGCTTATCGTTCGGCGGAAGGTGAAGCACTTTATGGTACGGACATCTATCACCGTGACCAAGAAGAACGAAAAGTAGGTAAAAACGAATATACACTGTACGCTGGTGGTGCGTTGATAGAAGATAAGCTTTTCTTCTTTGGCCTTGCAAATTATAACGAACGTGATTCTGATTACGCAGAGGAGTCCACAAAATACGTTCGTGAATCAGGCGATTTGTTCCTTGCTCTTAAATTAGATTATTACATTACAGATGATCACATTATTGAGTTTACTGGGTGGGATAGCTCAAGTGATCTTGATAGTGTGAAATATAACTGGGATTCAAAAGCGCACAAAACGACTTCTCGCCGAGGAGACTACACTGAAAAGCGTGGTGGTAAAACTTACTCATTCAAATATACAGGTATTTTGACTGATACTTTCACAATGAGTGCAATGTATGGTGTAAATGAAGCAAACTACAGTAACGTTAACGCAGGTAGTTCACCTTTTGGTGAGTATCCACGTGTATACGAGCGCTTCTCTAGTACCGATCTGGGTGATTGGGCACTAAGTACACCTAGCTTGGAAGAAGATAAACGAACAGCTTACCGCTTAGATTTTGATTGGTATGTGACGGATAATCATACTCTACGTTTTGGTATTGATAGAGAAGAGTTAGAGGCGGTTAACCAGACACAGCGTGCTGGCGGTGCTTCATATCGTTACGAAGACTGTGCGGATATTGACGCTGTACGTGCAGGAGACCCTTCATCGTGTACGTCAGTACGTAAAGAGATATACCGCAATATCGGTGATTTTGAAACCAAGAGTTCAGCCTATTATATTACTGATACGTGGACTGTCACTGACGATCTAACGGTTACTTTAGGCTTAAGAAACGAAACATTTGAAAACTATAATAAAGCAGGTGAAAAGTTTATTGATGTGAGCGACCAATGGGCTCCTCGAGTTGGGTTAAGTTGGGACCCATACGGGGAAGGTGAGTTTAAAGTATTTGCTAATTTTGGCCGCTATTTCTTACCGGTTGCAACGAATACAAACGTTCGTATGGCAGGTGATGAGCTTTATACTCGCCAGCAATTTGAAGTACTTGGTATCGCCGATGATATTTCTAAAGAGCCAATTTTAGGTGAAGCGAAAGATGGCTTATTGGTACTAGCAGATGGTACTTTGAAAAACACCGCTGAAACCGTTAATCAAGACCTAGATCCTATGTATCAAGATGAATTTATTTTAGGTTTTCAGATGATACTTGATGATGATTGGAGCTTAGGTGTTAAAGGGACTTACCGTAATCTTGGTAGCTCGCTTGAGGACATTGCGGTTGACAAAGGCTTTGACGACTATTTAAAAGCTGAGTTTGGCAGTGGTTGTACCCTGTGTGATGGTTTCCATTACTATGTGCTAACCAACCCTGGTTCAGATGTAACCTTTGCGACTGACCCTGATGGTGATGGACCGCTAGCAAACCAAGAGTATACTATTCCAGCTTCATACCTAGGTTATCCAGAGTCAGAGCGTCAATATGGGGCAGTTGACATCAACCTTAGCAAAGCTTGGGGCGATGGTTGGATGTTAGATCTAACGTATACTTGGGCGCATAGCTGGGGTAATAATGAAGGTTTCGTACGCTCAGATAACGAGCAAGATGATGCGGGTGCAACAACCAACTTTGACCAACCAGGCTTGACTGATGGTGCAAAAGGCAACTTGCCTAATGACAGACGTCATCAGATCAAAGCTCAGTTTGCTTACGAAATCACAGAAAATATTCTGTTAGGTTCAAACTTCTTATGGCAGACGGGTCGTCCATATGGGGCTTATGGATACCATCCGACAGATGTATTCGCATCTTTTTATGATGCAGAGTCATTTTATCGCGGTGGCGAGCTTGTACCTCGTGGCTCTTTAGGGACTACCCCTAACACTTGGAGTCTAGACTTGAGCTTACAATATAACACGACTGTTTATGATCACGACCTGACATTCAGAGCGGACGTATTCAACGTGTTTAATAACGATAAACCGACCAAGTATAATGAAGTTTCTGAAATTAGAAAAACAGTACTTGATGACGGTGATAATTTCAAAGGGTATCGTGGTGCTTCAAACCCAGACTACCTGTTACCTAAGTACTTCCAAGAGCCTCGTAAGATTCGCTTGAGTGCGACATTTAAGTTTTAATACTTAATACCATGTTATAGGGGAAGCTTAGCTTCCCTTTTTTATTCCGTTTTGTACTTAGTTATATTTTCCTCCATAACGGCTGCAGTATCGGTAAGTGAGAACGCATTAGCTTGGGTTTCTCGTGCTGAGCTCAATGTGTGTTGAGCAAGCTCGTTAATCTCAGAGGATTCATTTAAAGCCTGCTCTGTTGCTTGAGTTTGTTGTTGTACCAGCTGACTTATCAGTTTTCCTTGCTCGTCTATGTCTCGCATACTTTGCTCTGCGTGCTGTAGGACTTCATTAGTATCATTCGCGGAGATAACACTTTGTGCCATATTGTCTTCACTGCTGCGCATTTTGTCTTGCGTGTCTCTGGATGCAGCTTGTAAAGATTGAATAATATTGTGTATTTCTTCTGTTTGTTGCTGCGTTCTTTGCGCAAGCGTTCTAACTTCATCCGCTACCACCGCAAATCCTCGGCCTTGTTCACCTGCACGAGCAGCCTCAATTGCGGCATTGAGCGCGAGTAAATTGGTTTGCTCGGCAATCTCTCTAATCGCGGAACTCACCTGACTAATGTTTTGCGTGTCTTCCGCGAGCTTATCTAAGGCCGCTCGACTTTGTTGAAACTCAGCTTGTAGTTCGGTCATTTGCTCTGCAAGGGCTGTGGTATTGACGCTACTTTGCTTTACTTGTTTGGCTGCTACGGAGGCCAACTCTGTGGCGCTAAATGCGGCATCCTCAACCGAGCGAGCGGACTGCGCCATATTCTCGAGTGAGTGGTGAATAGACTGGATTTTATTCTCCTGCTGGGCGACGTCCTTCTCAGTATCTTGGCTTATCTTATTGAGTGTTTTTGTTGCTTGCTGTAGCTCGTCACTACTTAATCGAACGCTACCAAGTAAAGAGATAAAGGCATGTAGTACCGCATTAAATTGTTCAATAATTTGGCTAAGCTCGTCAGAGCCAGTTGCCTGCGCTTTGATGCTTAAATCCCCTCGAGAGGCGGCCTGCGCGGCATGTGAGAAAGTCGTGATGGTGCCCATGACCGACAAGTAAAAGCCAACCATAAGATAAATAGCGATGATCAGTGCGAGTAGCGAAGCCATGGCAACGGTGTTTCTGATCCACCGTTGCTGGTTTTGTTTTTCGGCGACAAGCCCGGCAAGCGTGGGTGTTGCAACATTAACAAACTGCTTGATAGCATCACTTGCACTTTGGTAGTAACGGTTAAATTGCGCTTGTGAGAGTGCCAGTTCATCAGGGTCTAACAAACCTGTTTTCACCGCTTGCTGGTAATCAGAGAGGCTAGACTCAAGCTCAGCTAAGGGCTGACTAAGCTGCTTTTTGAGTTGCTGATTATCATTGATAGCAATGTTAAGTTTGCCTGAAAATAGTGTCGTGACGCCTGGCAATCCTTTGTTTAAATTGGACAGCGCAATAAAACTATCTGGAGTAAAACTGCCTCTACTGATGATATCGCTTGCTTGCGCTTCAATTTCATTGATTTGCGATATAAGTCTTGGCGCAGACTCAACAAGTGTGCGATTCAGGTAACTGCGTCCAAGATCATCATCGACGGCAAGTTGAGAGGCAATTGAGAGCTGCTCAAGGGCGCTTGCACCTGCGGCGCTCACTTTGGGTAACTTAGCGCGTTGCAATAAAATTGAATTATCGGAAGCTTTACCCGCTAAAATGTTTTCCAACATACTAGGGTAAAGCGTGAGCCCTTGCCTTTGCATCTCACTTACAGAAATAGAATGGTTAAGTACACTGTTTAGAAAAAACAAGCTGAGGCTTAGCGGTAGTAATAAAATACCAAATACAACGGCCATTTTGGTTTTGTATCGCAACCGCGCCATCAAACGGGTTGCAGGATTAATTAGTGTATTAAATCCAGCCATCACTTCCTCTGTATGATAGTTTTAACTTAGCACAGCGTTATTAATTAAGTACGCCTTGGTTAACTAGACCGAAGCTTTTGAAAAGCTTATTCAAAGCGTAGCTGAAAAAACAAAAAAAGCCCTGAACGGGCTTTTTAAATACAAACTAATGTGGGTTACAATCAGTGATTACAACTTGGCAAATGCACGCTTTGCAGCATTAATAGTGTTAGCAATTTCTTTGTCAGAATGCATTGTGCTCACGAAACCCGCTTCGAATGCAGATGGGGCCAAATAAACGCCTTCATCTAGCATCAGATGGAAGAACTTTTTGAAGCGCTCTAGGTCACATTCAGTTGCTTGTTGATAGCTGGTTACTTTCTTAGCGTCAGTAAAGAAGAAGCCAAACATACCACCTGCGTAGTTAGTCGTAAGTGCGATACCTGCTTCATCAGCAGCCGCTTGGAAGCCTTCACACAGGGCTTTACTCTTAGCTTCAAGCTCTGCGTGTAGCCTTTCTTTTGAAAGTAGCTCTAGTGCTTTTAAACCAGCAGCCATGGCTATTGGGTTACCAGATAGCGTGCCCGCTTGATAAACAGGACCAACTGGGGCGATGTAATCCATGATTTCTTTTTTACCGCCAAACGCACCCACTGGCATACCGCCACCAATCACTTTACCTAAACAGGTTAAGTCTGGGGTGATGTTGTAGTACTGTTGAGCACCACCAAGAGCAACACGGAAACCCGTCATGACTTCATCAAAGATAAGCACACTTTGATTGTCAGTACATACTTCGCGCAGGCCTTCTAAAAAGCCTTCTACCGGTGGAATGCAGTTCATGTTTCCAGCAACAGGCTCGATGATCACACAGGCAATTTGATCTTTGTACTGCTCAAAAATCGCTTTTACTTCATCAAGGTTATTAAATGAAACCGTTAGCGTATGCTTAGCAAAGTCGGCAGGAATACCAGGGGAGTTAGGCACGCCCATGGTAAGTGCACCTGAACCTGCTTTAACAAGCAAGGAGTCAGCGTGACCGTGGTAACAGCCTTCAAACTTTAAGATTTTATCGCGGCCGGTGTAACCACGAGCAAGGCGAATAGCGCTCATGGTCGCTTCTGTACCAGAGCTTACCATGCGTACTTTTTCAATAGATGGTACTAGCGCTTTTACTTTTTCCGCCATTAGGATTTCAGTTTCCGTCGGCGCGCCGTACGATAGGCCATTTTCAACCGCTTCAAGCACTGCTTGTTTAATCTCAGGATGGTTATGACCTAAGATCATCGGGCCCCAAGAACCCACATAATCAATGTACTGTTTACCATCGGCATCAAAGGTGTGAACGCCTTCGGCTTTGGTGATAAATAGTGGCGTACCACCTACACCATTAAAAGCGCGAACAGGAGAGTTAACGCCTCCAGGGATTGAGTCTTGGGCGCGTTTGAATAAGTCTTGACTGATTGTCATTGTCGATCCTTTTTAGCTTTCACGTTTGCGGCTAAACCAAGGTACTTCTACCTCGTGTTTTTCCACTTGGTTTTCAACACCTAGCGTTAGGGCAAAAAGTGCCATACGGATCAATACACCATTTTGAACTTGGCGGAAGATAGCTAGGTTGTCGTTATTATTTAGGTCGTTGTCTAGCTCGTTTGCATCGCTACGGCTGTCGCGAGGTAACGGGTGCATTAATACTGAGCTAGGTTTACAGTGAGCGTCATAAATCGCTTGGCTGATCCTAAAGCCACCACGGTATTTGTTTGCTTCTTCTTGGGAAGGGAAACGCTCTTCTTGAATACGGGTCTGGTAAACGATATCGGCAGCTAAATTGCCTTCCATCTTAGACACGACTTCGATACGGTGACCGGCATTGTCTACGACATCTAAAATTGACTGAGGCATTTGTAAGCCATCCGGTGCAACCATTGTAAAGTGGATATCTTTGTAGTGGCTAAGTAACTTTGATAAAGAATGCACGGTGCGGCCGTATTTTAAATCCCCGACTAGGGCGATGTGCATGTTATCAATTCCAGTACCAAAGCGGCTAAGCTCTCGGTCAATTGTCAGTAAGTCCAACAGAGCTTGGGTAGGGTGCTCATTAGGGCCATCGCCCCCGTTTATGACAGGAACATCGGAACCGGTTGCAAACTCGGCTACTGAACCTGCATCTGGGTGGCGCATTGCCACCGCGTCAGCATAAGCGGAAATCACACGGGCGGTATCATACAAAGATTCGCCTTTTGTCAGTGCTGAGCTTTGCATACCTGTGGTTTCACGGACTAGGCCGCCGAGCAGGTTAAATGCGGTGCCGAAACTTACGCGTGTTCTCGTACTTGGTTCAAAGAATAGATTTGCCAAAATCGCCCCATTGAGTACTTGGGTACGTTTTTGCTTTTTAGCATAGGGTTCCATTTTTTTGGCAATGGAGAAGATGTGTTCAATAGAATCCCTGTCTAATTGATTGACAGAAAGAATGTTTTCACCTTGGAAACTGAACATTTGGCGATTCCTAAAGACAAATTGACTACCGGGTTGCAGGTCGCTTACCCAACCAGATAACACGCAGATTGTGGGCGGTTACTTGGGCGCATATTATACCCAAGTACCCCCAATAATGCACGGTTACAGTGCAGGTTTTAAAACGGCAAGAAAGACAATGGCTAATAGGATTAGCACGGGAAATTCGTTGAAAAAACGATAGAACTTGTCACTTTTACGATTGCGATCATGTTTGAAATCGGCAAGCAATTTAAAGCAATAGCCATGATAAATATAAAGTAAAATCACTAAAGTCAGCTTGTAGTGCAGCCACATACTGTGCTTAAACCATTCGCGTCCGTATTCTGTAATCGTTAAGACCCCAAACACAGCGGTGAGAATAGCAAATGGGGTTACAAAATAGAGTAGGCGGCGCTCCATGATTTTGAGCATTGAGCTGCAAGATTTTTCTTCAGTCATCGCGTGGTATACAAAGAGGCGTGGCAGATAAAAAATCCCTGCAAACCAGGCAATCATAAAAAAGATATGTAAGGCTTTATACGTTAGCAATAAGCTCATTATAAATTCCACTTTTTAGGCTAGAGTAAACTGTTTCTGGTGGTGAGTATGTGACGAATTTGGTCCCATCGCAATAATCCAAGTATTTGTTTATCATCCTTTTGATTGTATATATACACCGCGCCTGAACGTTTATCTTTTAGCACATCAAAAGCATCTGCTAAGGTCGCTTGTGTGCTTAATCCTTGCAGCTCGATATAAGAGACCGATACGCTGCCCTCGGAGATTAAGTTCAAATCGTATTCGGCTAAGCGGTAGCCGCTTTGTTCGTCATAAACAATAAGCGGTGTTTGGCTATCAACCGCGGATAGGGTTTCTTTTATTTGCTCTTTGTCGTCGGAATAGAGCAGTTTAAAATTCTCATCCATCTCAGCCACTATCCCCACTTTCTGCAATGCCTCTTTTGCGGGCGATACTTGGTAAGGTAGTCCTTGAAAGTCCAGTTGTTGAATAAAAATGGAGCGATTGCCAAACGCCTGTAAAGCCGTAACGTAAGCGGTGGTGATCACCAGCATAGCTGGAACGATTATTTTTGGGTTTGAAGTCAGCTCCATCACCGCAGTAAGCGCAGCAAGCGGGGCGTGCAAAGTCGCAGCAAGTAAGCCTGCCATACCGAGTACACCATAAGTTCCTGCAACATCAACGCTTGGCTCTATAAACTGGGCAAAGAAAGACATTAAGGTGCCCATGATAACCCCAAGCCCAATCACTGGACCAATAATACCACCGGGAATACCAAGTCCAATCGCAAATAAAGTTGCCATCAGCTTGGCAATCAAAATTGTGGTAAGTAGTTGTAAGTTATGCGGAGATTCAACTGCTTGGGTGATAGCGCTCATACCTGAGCCCATGGCCCCTGGTACGGCATAGCCAATTAATCCCGCAATTAAACCCGCTAATAGAAGACGAGGAAACATACTGATGGGCTTAAAAGTTTTGATGATCAGCATTAGATTTTGATTAAAGGCAAAAGCAACTGCCCCTAATGCTGCACCACAAATAATTAAATAAGGGTAATGCCAAAAACTCAACGGGGTGATATGAATTAGTGCCAGCTCGGAACTGTTACCAAACACATATTGTGTGCTCATCGCACCGATCACTGAAGCCAACATCACGGGAACGAAAATGTGGATTTTATACTCCCGGAGCACGACTTCCATGACGAATATCACTGCCGCGAGTGGGGTATTAAATGAGGCGGCAATACCTGCAGCTACACCGCATCCGGCCAAAGTTCGCGCAGCATTGAGTGGTAGATGTAAACGCTCTGATAAAACGCTTGCAGCTGTAGCCCCCATGTGTACAGATGGTCCTTCTCGACCAACAGAGAAACCACTGATCAAAGCAACAGCACCACCAAAAAACTGGTTGGCAGAATTCCAAATTGGCATATGACCGTAGTGGTGTTTGATCCGATTGATCACATATGGAATGCCCAAACGGTAGTGCTTAAACCCTGTCAAAGCAGCAAAGACAGCGATGAGTAGCGCGGCAAGGACAGGCAAAAATAGTCGATGTAGCTCAGAAAGCTCAGTAAAGTCATCTGGTTTATCGAGAAATGTGCCTTGGATTAATTCAATAGTAAGACGAAAAGCAATGATAAGTATCGCTGCAAGCAGGCCTGCACCGGCACCAAGTAGGCACAGTTGCGCTGAAGTTTTAGGTTTTGCAAGGCTTCGTCTTAATGTATCCAACGACATGAACGTCATTCCACAATAGTAAACCGTTTAAGAATATCAAATTTTTTATACTAAGTCCTTGTGCCAACGCAACTTAACTAAGGCAATAGTCATATTTTCCTTGGTTAAACGTGCTATTACCAATTTATATCAATATGGGCGCATAAGTTTGCAGCACATAGAGTTAAAAGTTTCTCGATGGGAAAAAATAGAAAAATTTTGCGGTGTAATCAATGGGGCTCTCTTTTTCTTTAAAAAGAGGTAGCTTAACAAATGTGACTGGTACAAACGCTATACTTGATTAAAATACTCAGGTATTAGATAATTTGCAGATTACAGGATTAGGGGTCTAAATCTATGTCTGAACAATTACCAATTCAGTTTTCTGACGCTGCTGCAAGCCGCGTAAAGGAACTTATTGAAGAAGAAGAGAATGCCAATCTTAAGCTACGCGTGTATGTAACGGGTGGCGGTTGCTCAGGCTTTCAATATGGTTTCACTTTCGATGAAAAAGTAAATCCAGGTGATTTGGAAATCGTAAAAAACGGTGTCACTATGGTTGTCGATCCAATGAGTATTCAGTATCTAATTGACGGTATCGTAGATTATACCGAAGGGCTTGAGGGCGCACGTTTCTTTGTGAATAATCCCAATGCAACAACCACTTGTGGCTGTGGTGCAAGTTTCAGCGTCTAGACATTATTCGCACTACGTTCTGCTAAGCTAAAGAGTCATGCTTTTGTCATGGCTCTTTTTGTTTCTGCCCATCAAAACTCAATTTGCTTTATTTTTCACAAACTACCTGTTAGATACATCATTAAGACAAAAAAACCTAAAACAAAAGATGAAAATACTAAGATGTAGATAAAGCCTTTTTTCCCTTGCTTAAGCGGCACGCCGTTTGAACGAAGGAAGTAAACCCAGCCTAAGCACAATAGAATTGGCAGTAAAAACAGTAATCGAATCATCTAGTAATAGCCTCTTTTTTAACCACTTAGTAAATGTTAGCTGTAAGTTTTTATTTTTTAAAGAAAAATAATTTATTTCAAATACTGGTACATTTTTTAAAAAATTTGTTAAAGTGTTACTGGATATTACAACCCTTAATGAATTAATAAAAAGTAAAAATTAATTAGGTGTTACGCGTGTTTTAGTCTATACCTAATTGGGTACATAGGGACAAGTTAACATTTTGTCTACGTGTCACTGGTTTGGCACAATTTATCGCAGCTAGCTGGTAAGTTGTACCGCATTCGGGGTAAACTGTAGGCTTGATCGAGTTCTAAAGACAAAGTGCTGAGTTCATACAGGCTTAACATTTTGCATTGTAGAGTTCTTCGATAAGCTACAACTGTAATATTTAGATAATAGCTAAATGAGACGGGCATATTTCATTTAGATAATTTAGTCTTTCATCTAGTAGGAGATGTTTAATTATGATGGGTAAAACGGTTTCTTCTGAAGAAAACGGCAAACTAACGAAGTGGCTAAAATCAAAGCGCCACGAGAAAGGTCACACAATGCGTAGTCTTGCGCAGGTGTTGGGTACGCCTCATTCATTCATCGGTAAAATTGAAAACCAAGAGCGTCGATTGGATGTCATTGAGTTTTTACGTTACTGCGAAGCGTTAGAAGTTGATCCTTATGAGGGCTTACAGCTAATCAAAGAAGATCAATAA
The DNA here is from genome assembly GCF_002850255.1 of Pseudoalteromonas sp. NC201. Classification (NCBI taxonomy): domain Bacteria; kingdom Pseudomonadati; phylum Pseudomonadota; class Gammaproteobacteria; order Alteromonadales; family Pseudoalteromonadaceae; genus Pseudoalteromonas; species Pseudoalteromonas sp. NC201. The sequence goes on along the minus strand of NZ_CP022522.1, from coordinate 3,140,274 downwards.
GCGTTTAGTTAGCAAAAACGTAAAAGGTGCAAGGACCTGCACCTCTAGTCTTTGTTAGCATGATACGCCTTTTCAATAGCATAAAGCTTGTGCCGAATTAAATATAAAAACAATAACGACGGAAGCACCATAAGCGCAGTTAGCGCGAAGAAGAGTGCCCAATTACCTCCAAGCAAATCATCTATCACAAAACCACTATAGCCAGACAGCACAGTACGGCCTAAACTGCCAAGTGATGCAAGTAAGGCATAGTGGGTTGCGCTAAAAGCTCTATCACAGAGCATAGAAATAAATGCTACCATCGCTACTAGTGACCAAGCTTGGGTAAAGCCATCCACTACAATTGCCAGTGCGTAAAGGTGTTCTTTAGGTCCTGCAATTGCAATCCAAGAGAACATTAAATTTGATGCGGCCATAGCAACGCCGCTAATAAATAAGCCCTTTACGATACCGTATTTATGGTTAAAGATACTGCCAAGAAAAGCAAATACGATAGTGATCACACCGGTACCAAGCTTAGAATATTGCCCAATTTGGGTGTTTGAAAACCCCACTTCTTTATAAAATACGATGGACATACGGGCTAAGAAAGCTTCTCCTATCTTAAATAGGAAAATAAAGGCGAGTAGTGCACATGCAGTTTTAACCCCATTCTTTTCAAAAAATCGCTTAAAGGGTTCAACCAGAGTCACAGCAAGCCAGGCATAGATCTTTTTAGAAGCATTTGATGATGCGCTGTGGTTAAGTTTATGCTCGTAACTCTTCTGTAGCTGTGCTTGTACTTGCTCCCGATGAGATTTTGGTTCTTTTGCCAACAAAGTGACAACTAATAAACACACTACGATGACGCTTAGCATCTGATAGATAATGGGCCAACTAAAGCCGGGTAAATCAGCCATAAAGAATGGAATTGCACCAAGTAAGGCATAGCCAGACCACCAACCTGAAGTCGCCATCGCTGCCGCTGCCGTTGCCTTTTCACTTTCGTCTTCTGGTAAAATGTCGATGCGATAAGCATCTATTGCAATATCTTGGGTAGCTGAAAATAACGCAATAATAAAGCACAATAATGCGGCATGTGAAAGATGGTCTTTAATTGAAATAGTGGCTAATGCAAAGGTGGCAATAATAATAATAAACTGACAACCTGCTATCCAACTTCGTCGTTGCCCTAAGCGATTGTACAGTAGGGGGATTTTTATTCGGTCAACGAGTGGGGACCACAAAAAGTTGATTGTATAGGCACCATATACTAGGCCAAATAGGCCAATGGTGCTACGGCTTAACCCTTCATCTTTAAGCCAAGCTGACATCACAGAGCCAATCAATACCCAAGGAAAACCGCTACTTATTCCAAAAGCAAAGACAGTTAATAGACGTTTGTCTTTGTAATAACCGAGATATTGCGAAAAGCTAGATGATATCAACATAAAAGGTAATTACTCTGGCTGCTTTAATACTTCAACTGAAAGAATAATGACGGGCTCTTTAGGTATAAAGGTATAGCCAAGTTTTTCATTGTAGCCGGTTTCCACCTTCATAATTGCGTCCAGTGTTTCATAACCTTCAGAGACGTTCCCGAATACGGCAAAACCCCAGCCTCTTCCCGGGTTCAAGTGATCGTTGTCATCCATATTAAAGAAAAACTGCCTAGTACCTGAGTGTGGTTTGTTGTCTTGGTAGGCCATGGCAATGGTGTACATATCATTTTTCAAGCCATTACCGCTTTCATTGAAGATAGCTTCGCGCTCAAACATACCATCGTACTCTTTGTCGTAACCTCCACCTTGGATAACAAAGTCTTTTTCGTTGGCTTCATCACGCTCAACTCGATGAAAGACAGAGCCGTTATAATCTTTGTTAATAACGTAAGTTAAAAAGTTATTTACTGTTATAGGCGCTCTCGATCTGTCTAGTTCGACAATAATAGGCCCTTTACTAGTATTGATTTGAACTCGAGGGAATAGGTTATTCTTTTGTACGAATTTACCGTTCATTTCGGCAAATACATTCATACTTAATAATAGGATGGTTAAGCTTAGAATTATTTTTTTCATTAACTTCCTCTCACAAATTGAATAAATTCAGGATCTTGAATGATTCGAGTAACAACCTGTTGAGCTAGATTGTTGAGCTGTTCTTCGATTTTAGCTTGGTCGTGTTTTAGTGGACCATTTAAATTAGCGCTACCTTTATATTGCTTTTTGAAACTGCGAGTGCCTTGCTTTATCAGTACGGTGACGTCAGCTTCAGCATCACTTTGGTGAGTCGAGAAAGACTCCTCAATAATGGCTTTAAAGCGATTGATATCCACAGTGACTTGCGTTGCTGCAACCGGTGTTATTTGCGCGCCATGTGCAGTGAGTGCTTGCGTTAATACCTGATTGAAGTTAACCGGTAAATTAGCATCGGGTACGTAAAGTGCGGGTTCTTGGTTCTTCACGCGAATGGTGTATTTTGTAGTCCGTAGGTCGTTTACTTGTACCGCCACGTTGGCGGCAAGCGCGTTTGACGAAGGACCTTGATATTCCGGATGAAGAATGACACTGCGTGGTGAGCTTTCACAGCCCACGAGTATCAAGGTTAGCAGAATAATCAGCAATGAAAAACGCATGAAGTTAGCTCCTTTTTATTGCACTTAAAACAGTGAATTTTTTGTTGTTGCCTAGTGTCTTGCTGTTACCGAATAAGCGCTTGAGTTTGTCGTCATATTCCAAGTGGCGGTTACCGATAATTCTTAACTCTCCCCCATGGCGAAGCGCTGCCTTAGCTTGTAAAAACATCTGCCAAGCGATGTGATCGGTGATTGCATTGGCCTGATGGAATGGCGGGTTACACAGTATCAGATCCGCACCGTAATTTTCAAAACCCGTAAGGCAGTCGTTTTGTACGAACTGACAATCAGCAACACGCTCGGGTAGGTTATTGACGATATTTTGCTCCGCGCTATGCACAGCCATCGCCGACTCGTCGATAAAGGTGACGGTGGCATTTGGCATTTTTGCGAGCGTCATCAATCCAATAACACCGTTACCACAGCCGAGATCAATGACCTTCAATGGTTTTTTCCCCATAGGAAGGTAATTGATAAAAAAACGTGCGCCAATATCAAGAGAATCTCGTGAGAAGACATTTGCTTCATTCGACAAGGCAAAATTGGTTTTTTCCAGCGGCCAAGACACAGGGAATTTACTATCAATGGCTTTGGCTGACGTCTTGCTGAACACTAAACGCGATTTTTTTACCGCTAAGCTAGTCGTTGGCTCCGTCAAAAAGTGGCTAAAGCTTTTTAATGTTGAGGTGTGAATTTCTTTTGCTTTGCCAGCCGCAATTACGGGAATGTCTGTAGTCAGTTTACTTAACTGTGCAAGTTGCGCTTGCAATAGCCCTGAGTTTTTGGGAATTTTTATTAATATCAGATCGATATCTTTTGGCAGCTCATCCATGCTAGTGAGTACATCAACCTTAGCGTCCGCAAGTTCGTTGGCCTCTAAATTATACTCATAGGCGAGGGTACTCACATAAGAGTCGGTCACTACCGTACAGTGCTTGTCAGCAAGTGCACAGCATAATGCGCCAAAACTATCGTTGAGAATGAGAATACGATTTGCATCGCGGTGATGTTCAAAGACATAATCTAACAGGTATTCGTCGGCTGAATCCCAAGCTTGTAAGCTACGATTTTTTTGATCGAGTGGAAACCTATGTAGCGTAAAAGGGTTTCCGGCTAGAATTGCATCAGTCGTCATGTGAATGTTCTATAAATAAAAGCAGCGGGTAGTTTAACATGAGAGCAGTAGACAAAGCACGGAACTTGCCGTGCGGTTTTAGCTATCAAGCACAGGCTATTAGCTTCGATAAAAGTCTAGCGCTATATAATGTACTACTGAATACCCTTGCGTGGCAGCAAAATACCATCACCTTATTTGGTAAGACCCATCAAACGCCTCGACTTGAACGATTTATTGCCGACCCTGACGTGCATTACAGTTATTCTGGAAAGCGACTTGAAAATGCTCCTTGGCCTTCGGTATTGCTTGGGATGAGACAAACGCTAGAACGCAGATTTAATATTCCTTTTAATGCGGTATTGGCTAATTTTTATCGTGATGGTCAAGACAGTATGGGCTGGCACAGTGATGATGAACCCGAACTTGGTTTGACGCCCACAATCGCTTCACTGTCGCTTGGCGCGACCCGCAAATTTAAAATACGCCACAAAGTAAGCCACTCTGTAACCGACATTTTATTGGAAACTGGCAGCCTATTGGTAATGCAAGGTGATAGTCAGCGCGATTATCAACATGCTTTGCCAAAGCAGGCCAAGGTGACTCAGGGGCGTATTAATCTCACTTTTCGAAGTGTTGGAAATACGCGCTGAACGGCGTATAGTAGCGTCACGAATTGCTCAAGGAGACAAAGTATAATGTCAATGCAATCACAGATTTATGACAAAATAGCTGAAGCCGTTGCGTGCAAGCATCTGAACGTTATCAATGAAAGCCATATGCACAGCCGTGGCGAAGAGTCTCATTTTAAAGTCATTGTTGTAAGCGAACAATTTATCGGCCAGAGGCTGCTGCAACGTCACCGAAAGATCAATGAAGTGCTAAAAGATGAATTACAAAACCATATTCACGCTTTGGCCATTCATGCCTATACACCAGAAGAGTTTTCGGACAAAGAAGGTCAGACGCCAGAGTCACCAAAATGCTTGGGTGGCTCTAAGTTCGATAGCTGATCAGATGTGTGTTTTACATATCTGCCAGTACACTACGCAGTAATTTTAATAAAGTGAGACCAATCTCACTTTTATTTTGTATCAAATCAATGGATAGGATCTCTTATGGTCATCAAACCAAAAATTCGTGGATTTATTTGTACTAATGCGCATCCAGTAGGCTGTGCTGCACACGTTCAAGAACAGATTGAATACGTAAAACAACAAGGCCAAATCGAAAATGGTCCTAAGAATGTATTAGTAATTGGTGCATCGACAGGCTATGGCTTGGCGTCGCGTATCACCGCTGCATTTGGTGCCGGTGCGAAAACGCTAGGTATCTTCTTTGAAAAAGAAGGCTCAGAGAAGAAAACCGCGTCAGCGGGTTGGTATAATACGGCTGCATTCCAGCAAGCTGCAGAAGAAGCGGGTTTATGGTCTAAAAATATCAATGGTGATGCGTTTTCTGATGAGTTGAAGCAAAAAACTATCGACACAATCAAAGCTGAATTGGGTAAAGTAGATTTAGTGGTATATAGCCTTGCGTCTCCTCGTCGTAAAGATCCTAAATCAGATGAAGTTTATTCTTCAACACTTAAGCCAATTGGCTCAGCTATCACGACTAAAAATCTAAATACTTCAAAGCGCGTTATTGATGAAATGACAGTTGAAGCTGCTAACGAAGACGAAATCGCCAATACGGTTAAAGTGATGGGTGGTGAAGACTGGGAACTTTGGATTGATGCGCTTAAGCAAGCTGATGTACTGGCTGATGGTTTCAAAACAACGGCATACACTTATATCGGTAAAGAGTTGACTTGGCCAATATACGGTCATGCAACGATTGGTAAAGCAAAAGAAGACTTGGACCGTGCGACGCTGGCAATTCGTGAAACCACAGCGGATATTAAAGGCGAAGCGTATGTATCGTCCTTGAATGCGGTAGTGACACAGGCGAGCTCTGCTATTCCAATTATGCCTCTTTATATCTCTGCGCTATTCAAAGTGATGAAAGGTGATGGAACTTATGAGGGCACAATTGAGCAAATCCATGGGTTGTTTACTGAAAATCTATATGGTCAATCACCACGCTTTGATGATGGCGGTCACTTGTTCCAAAACTATAAAGAACTAGAAGACGGCGTTCAAGCTCGTGTGCAAACTATTTGGGATACTGTTGACACAGATACAATTGATGAATTGACGGATTATGTTGGTTATCACAACGAATTCTTGAAGCTATTCGGCTTCGGGGTTGACGGCGTAGATTACGAAGCTGATGTGGATGCAACGGTAGAAATTAATCACCTAGTTTAATTTCACGGTTTTTGATCTCACTGTTTTTGATTTTGCGGGCAAAGTGCTAATTGGTACTTTGCCCGTTTTTGTTTGACCGTGAATTTTTACTTATTTTGCAGATTAGGGTAAGAAAAATTTTATCTATGCAACTTTGGTCTATACTCCTTCCAGTGATGGATTTTTCAACTAATCTAAATCCACGTTAAAGTCGTATTAATTTCATAATTCCACTCGCATACTCAGTACGATTAATGTTAAAATCAGAGAAATATGTGAGGACTTTTATCACGACGCTGCTTTTTTGTGCGCGTTGAGAGGTATTTTAAAGGGGCTTGTTTGGGAACCCTATCCGGACTCATAACTTTCTGCTCTTTATACCTAATACTTAGTACAAACGAGGTGGCGCTGTGGTGACTAAAGATATTTTCAGTTTCTTTCCGTTAATGTAATGCAAGTGCGTATGATCAACATAAAAAAAGGTCTGGACTTACCAATAGAGGGCGCACCTCAGCAAGTTATTCATGATGGTTCTGCTGTCAAACGAGTAGCTGTGCTAGGTGAAGAATTCATCGGTATGCGTCCTACCATGCATATTCGTGTGGATGACCAAGTCAAAAAAGGCCAAGTTCTTTTTGAAGATAAAAAGAACCCAGGCGTCAAGTTTACTGCGCCAGCTTCTGGTGTAGTTAAAGAAATTAACCGTGGTGCTAAGCGTGTACTTCAATCCGTTGTGATCGAAGTTCAAGGCGACGAGCAAATCACTTTCGAGAAGTTTTCAGCTGCTGATTTAAGCAACTTAGACTCTGAAAAAGTGAAGGAAGTGCTAATCGAGTCTGGTCAATGGCCAGCGCTTCGTGCACGTCCATTCAGCCGTGTCGCTGTGCCGAGTGCAACACCTAGCTCAATCTTTGTGACAGCAACAGATACTAATCCGTTAGCAGCAGATCCTGCTGTTATCATCGCAGAAAACGTGGAAGCGTTTGAAGCGGGTCTAGCGGTTGTATCTCGTTTGACTGAAGGCAAAGTATTTGTGTGTAAGAAAGCGGGTGCTAATGTACCTAGTTCTTCTATCTCACAAGTAGAAGTTCATGAGTTTGCAGGTGTGCATCCAGCAGGTAACGTGGGTACTCACATTCACTTCCTAGATTCTGTAGGTACAAACAAGCAAGTTTGGCACATTGGTTATCAAGATGTCATCGCGTTTGGTAAGTTGTTCCTGACAGGTGAAATCTACTCAGACAGAGTTATTGCTCTAGCAGGTCCTCGAGTTAAGAACCCTCGCTTAGTAAAAACTCATGTCGGTGCGTCGCTAACAGATTTAGTTGCAGGCGAGCTTGAAGACGGTGATAACCGAGTCATTTCTGGCTCTGTGTTAGCTGGTAAAACAGCAACTGGCCCTCACGCTTACCTTGGTCGTTACCATACTCAAGTATCAGTTTTACTTGAAGGTCGCGAGAAAGAGCTATTTGGCTGGATCGCTCCGGGTAGTGACAAATTCTCAGTAACACGTACATTCATTTCACACTTAACACCTAGCCGTTTGTTCAAGATGACAACGTCTACTGGTGGTTCTAAGCGTGCGATGGTACCAATCGGTAACTATGAGCGTGTTATGCCACTCGATATTTTGCCAACGCTATTATTACGTGATCTTATTTCACGTGATCTAGATTCTGCGATTTCGTTGGGTGCACTAGAGCTAGATGAAGAAGATTTAGCACTATGTACTTACGTATGTCCGGGCAAATATGAGTACGGTTCAATCCTGCGCGATTGCCTGACTACTATCGAGAAGGAAGGTTAAAAATGGCCTTAAAGAAATTTTTAGAAGACATTGAACCTCACTTTGAACCTGGTGGTAAACACGAGAAGTGGTACGCGCTTTACGAAGCCGTAGCAACTATCTTCTATACTCCTGGTTATGTAAACAAAGGTGCAACGCACGTTCGTGATAACATCGACCTAAAACGTATTATGATTTTAGTGTGGATGGCGACGTTCCCTGCAATGTTCTTTGGTATGTTCAACATCGGTCACCAAGCTGCACTTGCACTAGGTAACGGTTTTGAGCTTGCTAATACTTGGCAGGTAGCTATCTTCCAAGCGCTTGGCGGAGAATTAACCGCTGATGCCGGGTGGGGCGCCAAGACGTTCTATGGTGCGTGTTTCTTCTTGCCTATTTATGCAACTGTGTTTGCGGTTGGTGGCTTCTGGGAAGTGTTATTCGCGTCAGTTCGCAAGCACGAAGTAAACGAAGGCTTCTTCGTAACCTCAGTGTTATTCGCGCTTATCCTGCCTGCAACAATTCCGCTATGGCAAGCTGCTTTAGGTATTACGTTCGGTGTTGTAATCGCGAAGGAAATCTTCGGCGGTACAGGTCGTAACTTCCTAAACCCAGCACTTGCAGGCCGTGCGTTCTTATTCTTTGCGTACCCTGCTGACATTTCTGGTGACACAGTGTGGACAGCTGTTGATTCGTTCTCTGGTGCAACTTACTTAGGTCAAGCGACTGCAGGTTCACTAGACTACAGCAATATGGACCTTTGGTTTAACGCGTTTTACGGTTTTATCCAAGGCTCTGTAGGTGAAACATCAACACTAGCAATCTTACTTGGTGGTTTGTTCCTTGTTTATGTTCGTATCGCTTCATGGCGCATCGTACTAGGTACATTCATTGGTATGGTTGTAATGTCATTCGTTCTAAATGCAATTGGCTCTGAAACAAACGCTGCGTTTGCTATGCCTTGGCACTGGCACTTAGTACTTGGTGGTTTTGCATTTGGTATGTTCTTTATGGCAACAGACCCAGTATCTGCGTCTTTCACAGACAAAGGTAAGTGGTTATACGGTGCGCTAATCGGTGTAATGGTTGTGCTTATCCGTGTTGTTAACCCGGCATACCCAGAGGGCATGATGTTAGCAATCTTATTCGCTAACCTTTTTGCTCCACTATTCGACCACTTCGTAGTGCAGTCAAATGTGAAGAGGAGATTGGCACGTGTCAACTAATAATGAATCAATGGGCAAAACGCTCGGCGTAGTTGTTGGCTTATGTTTAGTGTGTGCAATCGTAGTATCTTTTGCTTCGGTTCAGCTTCGTCCTATGCAGCAAGCAAACAAAAACGAAGATATTCAGCGTAACATTTTAGCCGTTGCTGGCTACGATAAAGTTAAAAACGTATCTGAAGTTTTTAACCAAAATATCGAATCACGTGTTGTTAGTCTTAAAACGGGTGAGTTTGTTGAAGACGTTAAAGCGGAAACTTTTGATTTTGAAGCGACTAAGTTTGATGCCAAACGTAGTTACAAGCTTTCAAAAGAAGAAGACAAAGCGGGTATTCAACGTATCACAAATAACTCTCCAGTTTATTTTGCAAAAGATGACCAAGGTAAAGTGTCCACTATCATTCTACCAATCCAAGGTTATGGCCTTTGGGGTGTGATGTATGGCTTCATTGCGCTAGAAGCTGATGGTGAGACGATTAAGTCAATCAACTTTTATAAGCACAGTGAAACTCCTGGTCTTGGTGGCGAAATCCAAAACCCTAAGTGGACTGCACTTTGGGAAGGAAAAGAGCTTCCTATCGACGTTGTTAAAGGTAGTGCTGGCGGTAACGAACACAAGGTAGATGGTCTATCTGGTGCGACACTTACTTCTAATGGTGTTGATCATACAGTAGATTTCTGGACAAGCGACAAAGCGTTTGGTCCATTCCTTGCGAAAGTACGTAAAGGAGCATTGAACTAATGGCTAATGCAAAAGAAATGAAGGAAGTCTTGTTTGGTCCTGTTTTTGCGAACAACCCGATTGCACTGCAAGTGTTGGGTATCTGTTCTGCACTAGCGGTAACTTCAAGCCTTAAAAATGCACTTATCATGTCAATTGCGTTGACATTGGTTACTGCGTTTTCAAGTTTATTTATCTCAATGATCCGTAATCACATTCCTTCAAGTGTGCGTATCATTGTCCAAATGACGATTATTGCATCTTTAGTAATCGTTGTAGACCAAGTGCTTCAAGCCGTTGTTTATTCAACAGCAAAAGAACTATCAACGTTCATCGGCCTTATCATTACTAACTGTATTGTAATGGGTCGTGCAGAAGCATACGCAATGAAGTCACCACCAACAATGTCGTTCCTTGACGGTATTGGTAACGGTTTAGGTTATTCTGTTGTGCTTTTAACAGTTGGCTTTATCCGTGAGCTATTCGGTGCGGGCACATTGTTTGGCGTTGAAATCTTACCACTTATCTCTGAAGGTGGTTGGTATCAGCCTATGGGTCTACTAGTTATGCCATTCAGTTCGTTCTTCATCGTAGGTGCATTTATTTGGGCACTACGTACTTGGAAGAAAGAGCAAGTAGAAGCGAAGGCATAAGGGGAGAGAGATGGAACAATATATCAATTTATTTATAAAAGCAGTTTTCATTGAAAACTTAGCTTTGTCTTTCTTCTTAGGTATGTGTACTTTCTTGGCGGTATCTAAGAAAGTAACAACGTCGCTAGGTCTAGGTATTGCGGTAGTTGTAGTTCTTGGTATCTCTGTACCAGTAAACAACTTGGTTTATCACGCAGTGCTAGCGCCGGGCGCATTGGAATGGTTAGGCTTCCCTGAAGTGGATCTTAGCTTCCTACGCTTCTTGACGTTTATCGGTGTAATCGCAGCGCTTGTTCAAATTCTAGAAATGACATTGGATAAGTTCTTCCCTGCGCTATATAACGCACTAGGTATCTTCCTACCGCTAATCACAGTTAACTGTGCGATTTTCGGTGCGGTATCATTCATGGTTGAGCGTAACTTAAACTTCGGTGAATCTGTAGTTTATGGTCTAGGTTCAGGTGTGGGCTGGGCACTTGCTATCGTATTGTTAGCAGGTATTCGTGAGAAGATGAAGTATGCAGACGTTCCTGATGGTTTACGTGGCTTAGGTATTACCTTTGTTACTGTAGGTCTAATGGGCTTTGGCTTCATGTCATTCTCTGGTATTTCACTGTAAGGTAGCGAGGAAACTATACGATGGAAACTATTGTATTAGGCGTAAGCATGTTCATCGCTATCGTTGTGATGCTAGTGCTTATCATCATTGCAGCGAAATCGAAGCTTGTAGCAAGCGGTGACGTTACAATTGATATTAACGGCGATCCTGAAAAAGCGATCAAGACTCCTGCTGGCGGTAAGCTACTAGGTGCACTTGCAAACGCGGGTATTTTCGTATCGTCTGCATGTGGTGGCGGTGGCTCATGTGGTCAGTGTCGCGTACATGTTAAAGAGGGTGGTGGTGATATTCTACCAACCGAACTTGACCACATCTCTAAAGGTGAAGCACGTGAAGGCTGTCGTCTAGCGTGTCAGGTTAATGTTAAAAACGACATGGAAATCGAAGTTGAAGAATCAATCTTCGGTGTTAAAAAGTGGGAATGTACTGTTATCTCTAACGATAACAAAGCAACTTTCATCAAGGAGCTAAAACTAGGCATCCCTGAAGGTGAAGTTGTACCTTTCCGTGCCGGTGGTTACATTCAGATTGAAGCACCAGCTCACCATGTTAAATATGCAGACTATGATATTCCTGAAGAATATCGTGCTGACTGGGAACGTTTTGGTTTCTTTAAGCTAGAGTCTAAAGTTGACGACGAAACGATCCGTGCGTACTCAATGGCTAACTACCCAGAAGAGTTTGGCATCATCATGCTAAACGTACGTATCGCAACTCCGCCGCCAAATAACCTAACATTACCTTGTGGTAAGATGTCATCGTACATCTGGTCACTTAAAGAAGGTGATAAGGTTACTATTTCTGGTCCATTCGGTGAATTCTTCGCGAAAGACACAGATGCAGAAATGGTATTTGTTGGTGGTGGTGCTGGTATGGCGCCAATGCGCTCACACATCTTCGATCAGCTTAAGCGTCTTAACTCTAAGCGTAAGATGTCTTTCTGGTACGGTGCACGTTCTAAGCGTGAAATGTTCTACGTGGAAGACTTTGACGGTCTAGCTGAAGAAAATGATAACTTCCAATGGCATGTTGCCCTTTCAGATCCTCAACCAGAGGATAACTGGGAAGGTTACACTGGCTTCATTCATAACGTACTTTTTGAAAACTATCTTAAAGACCATGAAGCGCCAGAAGATTGTGAGTTCTACATGTGTGGTCCTCCAATGATGAACGCGGCAGTTATTAACATGCTTAAAGACTTAGGTGTTGAAGACGAAAACATCCTACTTGATGACTTCGGTGGTTAATTAGGTTTCGGTCTAACAATGAACTTAAGTTAGAATATAAGCCCTCCAGCAAAATACTTTGCTCGAGGGCTTTTTTATACCCGTTGGTACTAAACTCAGGGAATTCTGATGCAAGCAAGTTACGCTTTTTTATCTCGATTTTTTATTATTTCGTTTTTATTCGTTTTTTTAACAGGGTGCCAAGACGCCAAACCTGAAGCCAAGGAAATTGTGCTGTCTGGTAAAACCATGGGCACGACTTACAACATCAAGGTATTCCCCGGTGAAAAGCCGCTCGAACAAGCGCAGTTGCACGATGAGGTCGAGCAAGCATTAAAGGCTGTTAATCAATCTATGTCCACCTATATCCCAGATTCTGAGATTAACCAGTTCAACCGTTTAGCCGCAAATACCGTTATGCCTATCAGTGAAGACTTTCGCTTGGTAGTTGCCGAATCTATCCGCCTTGGAAAGTCGACCAAAACGCTTGATGTTACGATGGGACCGCTTATCGATTTGTGGGGATTTGGTCCTGACAAAAGACCAACAATGCGTCCGTCACAGGTCGAGTTAGACGATATGCGCACTCGTATCGGTGTTGATAAGCTTATTTTAAATGACCGTGGTCTTGCGAAAACAGTTACGGGGCTGGAATTATCATTTTCTGCAACCGCTAAAGGCTATGGCATAGATAAGGTCGCTGAGGTGATTGAGAGTCATGATATTCATGACTATATGGTAGAAATCGGTGGCGAGCTTCGCGTTTCTGGCAAGAAGCCGGATGGTGAGTGGCGTATTGCTATCGAGAAACCCGATGCGCCTGTTGGTCAACGCCAAATTCACCGCGTGATAGAGCCTGGTAAAAACGGTATTGCAACTTCAGGAGACTACCGTATTTTTTATGAAATGGACGGTGAAACCTTTACACACCTTATTGACCCTACAACGGGTCGCCCAGTTAAACATGAGCTGGTGTCTGTAACGGTACTACATCCATCTGCGATGACGGCTGATGGCCTAGCGACAGCATTGACTGTGATGGGCACTGAGCGTGCAAAGGCGTATGCCACTGAGCATCAACTCCCCGTGTATTTGATGTATAAAAGTCCTGAAGGGATCAAGAGTTACGCGAGTGAAGCATTTCAGCCGTACTTGAATTAAGCTGTACAACACCCCATAATTTAATTGTGAGTGACGCCATGAAAGCGTATAATTTGCGCGTCGTCACTCAATTCAATGTAGCAATAAAAGGGGCTAGATAATGTCTTTATTCCTCCTTACTTTCGGTTTACTTATGCTTATCGCTGTTGCGATGGCTGTAGGCGTTATCGTACAAAAGAAATCCATGGCAAGTAGCTGTGGTGGTTTGGGCTCAATGGGCATTGACAAAATTTGTGATTGCGACGATCCATGCGACAAACGCAAAAAGCGGTTAGCAAAAGAAGAGATGTGGAAAGAAAACCAGATCCTATAACCGTAGAATGGTATTAATTGAAAACGCAAGCTTAGCTTGCGTTTTTGCTTTTTGGGTAACAAACCTCAGGTTAAGTAAAAATGCAGCGGCAGCTATATTTTGTTCGTCATGGTGAAACGACCCTATCAGGCCATTTACTTGGAGTGACAGATCCCGAACTCAGTAGTACTGGTGCTCAGCAATTGCTGCAATCGTTAACGAGCCTAAGTGGCCTGCAGGGTATTATTAGCTCTCCAAGGAAGCGCTGCCTGAATACAGCCACAGCCTTTGCAAAGCAGTATCAACTCCCCGTTGAGGTGGAGCCAAATCTCGCCGAATTTGATTTTGGATTATGGGATGGACAACCTTATGATACGCTTTGGCGAGAAACCCAATTTCCAAGTATTGGTGACTTTTGGCAAAACCCTTGGCTGCACACGCCTCCTGAGGGCGAGTCTATGTATGATTTTCATCATCGGGTTGCCACATGGTGGCACAGCATTTTGGAATCGCCAAGTGAAGAGTGTACCGCCGTCGTAGCGCATGCTGGAGTAATAAAAGCGCTTGTAGCACTTATTCTTGACCTATCGCCTGAGCTTACTGCATACCAATCGAAGATAGATATTCCTTATGCGGGTATAGTAAAAGTTGAGGTGTTTTACGACAGCAGCCAAACTGCTTGGCCAAAAGTTGTATTTTAGACGTCTAGACTTCATAATATTGCAAATTTCGTGATAGGCAGATATTGGGAATGAGGTGTGAGTCCTCAACTGTCCCCGCAACTGTAAGTGTATGAGTGTTACCTCTTGCATAAGTCAGATACCAAGGCCTATCTATATACTTAAGCGGGCAGACTTAAGTCAAAGTTGTCGCTTGTCTATAAGCTACTACTTTGCCGTGCCCAATCAGAGGTGCTATGGCAGTCACTCCACAGTTTCAAGTCGATAAACTTAGCGTGCAGCTTGGTGGTAAAGCCATCTTAAAGGCACTCAGCTTTGCTATTAATTCGGGTGAATTTATTGGTTTGCTCGGACCGAATGGTGCTGGAAAGTCGACTTTGCTGCGCACTTTATATCAATACACAGCGCCAAGTTCTGGGTCGCTACTTTTCAATGGTAAGCCGCTAGCTAGTTATGGACGTAAAGCCTACGCGAGACATGTTGCTGTGGTGCTACAAGAGATCCCCGCTGAGTTTACTCTGCCATTATTTGATATGGTATTGATGGGGCTAACACCGAACAAATCACTGCTCGCGACAACGACGGCTGCTGAAAAACAGGCAATCTTACATGCCATTGAGCAGGTTGGATTGAGCCATAAATTAGAGCAATGTTTTAGCTCCTTGTCTGGTGGGGAGAAGCAAAGGGCAATGATCGCACGTGCCATGGTGCAAGCGCCTCAAGTATTGATAATGGATGAGCCCACCAGCCATTTGGACATTAAATATCAAATCCAAATTATGGAGCTGGCCAAACAGCTTGGTGTTACTATCATTGCGTCTTTTCACGACTTAAATTTGGCTAGCGCCTTGTGCGACCGCTTATTAGTATTAAATAACGGTGAGCTTGTTGCAGATGGGTCGCCACTTGAAGTCATTACCGAAAGCCTATTAAGCCAAGTTTTTGGGGTATGTACAGAGGTTTCTACTGTCCGCCATCCGCCAAATAACAGTGAGATCCCACATATACGCTTTCATTACGGGTATCAATTATGATTGCCGCAAAGCGGATCGCGTTGATATCGATACTGCTATTGAGCTTGTGCTGTTTTAGCATGCTGATGGCACTTAAGATCGGTGCGATTGATTTATCTTGGCATACGGTTATACAAGCGATTATTAATTTCGATCCCAACGTACTTCAACAACGGGTGGTAGTTGAGCTTCGTCTGCCACGGACGTTACTGGCGATGAGCGCGGGAGCAGGACTGGCGATAGCGGGTCTTATTTTACAAACCGTGACGCGTAACCCGCTAGCTGATCCTTATTTATTTGGTATTTCTTCAGGTGCTTCATTCGGTGTGGTGGTGCTTATTGCGCTATTTGGTGCACAGTCTAGCCTAATGATGTCTGGGGCTGCATTTGTCGGAAGTTTGCTGTCTATCTTGCTGCTTTTATTTGTGGCAAAACGCAATGCACTACAGCAGGTAGAAACTATGCTCTTGGCGGGCGTCGCACTTTCTTTTCTGTTCAGTGCCTTTACTAGCTTGTTGCTCTATTGGAGTGACCCTCAAGCCATCAGTGCAATCTTGTTTTGGAATCTAGGCTCGTTTGCAAGGGCGAGCTGGCAATGGCTATGGCTTCCATGTTTGGTCGTGTTGCTGAGTTTTATCACGCTTTTAGTGATGCGTCGGCCGCTCAACGCCTTGTTACTCGGAGATGAGAGCGCCACCACGCTTGGCGTGAATGTAGGACGAGTGCGAATAGGTATGTTGTTATTGAGCTCCTTACTCACCGCAGTACTTGTGGCTGCGTGCGGCGGAGTCGGATTTGTAGGCTTGATGATCCCGCATATCGTACGCTTTTTTATCTCGCAAGCAAAGGTCATTGGGCTTGTGGCCACCGCGCTTTGCGGTTCGCTTTTGATGCTATGGGTGGATGTATTGTCGCGCACTCTTATCGATAATCAGGAACTTCCTGTGGGTGTGATCACCGCCGCCATTGGCAGCGTGTTCTTCTTAGCATTGCTTATTTTCAAAAATCGCCGCTCTGGAGGCGTCGGAGTTACCCATGGTTAAACCGTTAGATACTCGCTTAAACACACTTATTCAACAGCGCATTGACTTAAAAACCAAACCGCTAGGTGCGCTTGGTAAGCTTGAAGCCTTGGCTGCGCAGCTAGTACAGATCTTCTCACAAGGGCTGACGCAATTAGACATAGAGCAGTTAGCAATAACACGCCCTGCAATGTTTGTTTTTGCGGGTGATCATGGTATTGCAAGCCAAGGGGTTTCTATTGCGCCAAGCGAAGTAACTGGGCAAATGGTTGCAAACTTTGTGCAGGGGGGGGCCGCGATCAATGTCTTTTGTCGACAACTTGGTTGGCAGTTAACCGTAGTAGACTGTGGCACATTAGTGCCATGCGAGCCTTCGCCGAATTTGCGCTCGCAGCGACTTGGCGATATTACTCATGCTTTCCATAAACAGCCCGCGATGAGCGAAATGCAGCTCAAGCAAGGACTTGAATATGGAGAGCAAGTGGTGATGCCCGCTATTGAAGCGGGTAGCAACGTGATTGCTTTTGGTGAGATGGGGATTGGCAATACCAGTTCTGCAGCTGCAATTTTAGCGGCGCTCAGCGGGGCGAGTGTGGAATTATGTGTGGGGCGCGGTACAGGCATTGACGATGAAACGCTTTGCAAAAAACGGGCACTTATCAAACAGGCTCTAGAATATCATCAAGATAAGCTTGCGACACCAGAACAAATTTTGCAGCGCCTAGGTGGCTTTGAAATTGTGCAAATGGTTGGTGCCATGCTGGCGGTTGCACGGGCACAAAAAGTAATCATAGTGGATGGCTTCATCTCTACCACAGCGGCTATGTTGGCAAGTAGAATAGCACCGCAAAGTAAGCAATATATGGTGTTTGCTCACGGCTCTATGGAGCAAGGCCATAAGTTAATGTTAGAGCAGTTAAACGCTGAGCCATTACTGCATTTAGATATGCGCTTGGGTGAGGGAACGGGCGCCGCTCTAGCGCTTCCATTATTACAAGCTGCGCTAGGCTTCTTTTGCGAAATGGCAAGCTTTGCCGATGCCGATGTTACGCAAGTGGTAGACGCATAATGCAGTGGCAACAAGAGTGGCGACTGTTTAAGTTTGCTGTGGTGTTTTTAACGCGGGTGCCAATTCGTTTGGAACCAGCCCCTTCTTCTGATGAACTCAGCGAAGTGAGTGGTTACTTTGCTTTGGTTGGTTTATTTGTTGGTAGCTTCTCGGCCATGCTTGGCTATGTTGCCAGTAGTGGTGTATCGCCGATGTTTGGTGCCGTTATCGTACTGGCTGCGAGTATCTTACTTACCGGGGCTTTTCACGAAGATGGTCTTGCCGATGTTTTTGACGGTTTTGGCGGTGGCTGGAGCCGTGAACAAAAGCTTGAGATCATGAAAGATAGCCGTCTTGGTACATACGGTAGTTGTGCGCTGATATTGCTGTTATTGGCCAAATTTTCGCTTTTGACCATGCTCTTTAATGACTTTGCTGTGACACTCGCTGCACTTATTTTAGCCCATAGCCTAAGCCGTGCCTTTGCGGTGTCTTTAATCGGTGCGCTTAACTATGTACAGGCTGATGAGCTGAGCAAAGTTAAGCCGGTAGCGAAACATCTATCGAGTGCTGCGGCGACCCGCCTTACGCTCACTACCATCGCGATTTTAATTTTTTGTTGGTCATGGCTTGCGCTTTCACTGTTCGACTTGTTGATGCTGTGTACTTGCTTGTTTGTGCTAAGGCGTGTGTGCATTAAATGGTTTAACGCTCAGCTTGGTGGTTACACCGGAGATTGTTTAGGGGCTGCGCAACAGCTTGCTGAGCTTGTTATTTTGCTTTTTATTGTGGGTCATCTCTAATGGCACAAATACAGTTAATACTGGGCGGTGCTCGCTCAGGCAAAAGTCGCTTGGCAGAGCAGCGCGCTATTCTATTGTTAGAGCAAGGTGCGGTGAACGAACTTTACTATGTTGCAACTGCAAAAGCCCAAGATGAAGAAATGAAAAGCCGAGTGTTTGCTCACCAGATGCAGCGTGATAGCCGCTGGCAGCTAGTGGAAGAGCCGTGGCATATTGATAAGCTTATTGCTACTGCACGCGAAGATGCGCTGTTACTTATCGATTGTTTGACCTTATGGCTGAGTTTTGGCTTATGCGAAATGGGTAAGGCCGCGACCATAGACAAAAAAGAACATGTGCTGGCGGCACTAGAAAGCTGTGCTGCCACTGTTATTTTGGTGAGTAACGAAGTGGGGCATGGGATAATTCCGCTTGGCGAGCTAAGCCGTGAGTTTGTTGATGAATCTGGTTGGCTCCATCAAGACATTGCTAAAGTGGCCGACAGAGTCGATTTTGTTATTGCAGGCTTGCCACAATGTTTAAAAGGTCAAGACGTATGAAAACCTTAATGGTGCAGGGCACCACGTCTGATGCCGGTAAAAGTACACTGGTTGCGGGACTTTGCCGGGTGCTGCAACGAAGAGGCTTATCTGTTGCGCCTTTTAAGCCGCAAAATATGGCACTAAATAGTGCCGTCACACCTTGTGGCGGTGAAATTGGTCGGGCACAAGCACTCCAAGCCGAAGCCGCAAAAGTCCCGCTATCCACAGACTTTAATCCTATTTTGCTTAAGCCAAACTCTGACACTGGCGCACAAGTGATCATTCACGGCAAAGCCATTAGCAATATGGAAGCAGCCGCTTATCATGATTACAAAAAGGTAGCGATGGAGGCCGTACTTTCCTCACATCAACGCCTCAGCGAACAATTTGAGCTGTGCATAGTGGAAGGGGCGGGGAGCCCTGCTGAGATCAATCTGCGTGAAAATGACATTGCCAATATGGGGTTTGCCTGTGAAGTTGTATGCCCCGTGATCATTATCGCTGATATCGACAAAGGCGGGGTGTTCGCACACTTGGTTGGCACACTTGCGCTATTAAGTGACTATGAACAAAGCTTAGTTAAAGGCTTTGTGATCAATCGCTTCCGTGGTGATATTGCGTTATTGCAATCTGGACTTGACTGGCTCGAGCAAAAAACGGGTAAGCCTGTACTTGGGGTATTGCCCTATTTGCATGGCTTAGCGCTCGATGCAGAAGATGCGGTGACGGTGGACAATATCTGTGAACGGGGATCGTTAAGCATCAGGGTTTTACTATTTCCTCATATTAGCAATCACACCGACTTTGACACCTTGCGCTTAAACCCTGAAGTGGATTTGCGTTACGTACGCTATCAAGAATCTATCGGTCCTTGTGACTTAATCATTCTGCCTGGCAGCAAAAATGTGTTGAGCGATTTAACCTTCTTACGCAAACAGGGTTGGGCAGAAGAAATCAAACGGCACCTGAGGTACGGTGGTAAGGTACTAGGTGTGTGTGGCGGTTTGCAAATGTTAGGTAAGTTCATCAGAGATCCAAATGCGGTGGAATCAACACTCGGTGAAGTTGCAGGACTTGGTCTGGCTGACTTTGAGACCACACTCTCAGAGCAAAAAGTACTGACGCAAGTGTCTGGCACTTGCCAATTGGATGAGCAAAGTGCTGAAATTTGTGGTTACGAGATCCATGCTGGGATTTCTTCTGGAGCGGCACTAAAGGTGCCATTCTTGCGATTTAACACACATCCAAATAACAGTGTGCAGGACGGTTTTATCTCCCGAGATAATCAAATTGCAGCCACCTATTTACATGGTTTATTTGATACGGTCGCCGCCACACAGGCTATCTTGTCTTGGGCCGGTAGTAAGCAAGCGGGCACTGCCGCGATTGATTTAGCGAGGCACAGAGAGCAGCAAATTACGCGTCTTGCCGACAGCTGTGAAGCACATTTAGATTGGCAAAAATTGATGAAAATAATTGAGGAATAACATGAGCGAACAACAAAATAAGCATCAGCAACGACAGCAAAAAGTAAAACAACAAGTCGATGAAAAAATTGCCGCGGCGCAGCAAGAGCAGGGCATTTTGCAAGTGATCACAGGTAACGGTAAAGGTAAGTCAACATCTGGTTTTGGCACCGTTGCGCGTTGTGTCGGTCATGGTATGAACGCTGCGGTTGTACAGTTTATTAAAGGAACTTGGGATTGCGGTGAACGCAATTTGCTCGAAAAAGTCGGCGTGCCATTTGCGGTAATGAAAACAGGCTTTACGTGGGAAACGCAAAACCGTGAAACCGATACTGCCGCTGCGCAGGCGACGTGGCAGCAAGCAAAAGTATGGCTACAAGATGAAAGCATCGATTTGGTATTGCTTGACGAAATTACGTATATGTTGAGCTATGACTATTTAGATTTGGACGAAGTCATAACGGCGCTAGAAAACCGTCCTACCATGCAGTCAGTGATTGTAACTGGACGCGGTGCACATCGTCGCCTGACCGAGCTTGCAGATACCGTGAGCGAAGTGCGTAATGTGAAGCATGCGTTTGAGGCCGGCATTAAGGCGCAAAAAGGGTTTGACTACTGATGCTAAAATTCGCCTTGTTTATTGTACTAGGCTTTGCCTTTAGCGTTAGTGCTAAGCCCGCAGAGCGGATCATCGCGCTTGCGCCTCATATTGTCGAAAATTTGTATGCAATAGGAGCTGGGGAGCGGATTGTAGGCACGGTCGCCTATGCCGATTATCCAGAATCAGCCAAGCAACTGCCTCAAGTTGGCGACTATCAAGGCATTTCGGTTGAGAAAATTTTGGCACTTAAGCCTGATCTTATCATTGCGTGGAAAAATGCAAGTCACGTTCCTATGCTTGAAAAGCTGGAGAGTTTTGGTGTTGACGTGATTTATAGTGAAGCGAAATATCTAGATAAACTACCCGAGGAGTTACTACGCCTAGGTAAAATTACTGGCCTTGGAGCTCAAGCTCAGCAACAGGCTGATTTATTTGCTAAACGTTTAAATGAACTAAAGGCCCAGTATAAACAAAGCGCTAGCTTAGCTGTATTTTATCAATTGTGGCCATCACCGCTGATGACCGTAGGAGGCGAAAGTTGGTTACAGCAAGTCTTTACTGTGTGTAATGTGAAAAATGTTTTTGCCGACGCCACCACGGACTATCCACAAATTAGCATTGAGAATGTTCTGTTGAAATCACCGCAAGTGATTGTGATCCCTGAAGAAAAGACCAAACAAGAGGTTAAAGCAATTGCATGGCAGCAATGGCCGTCGATCCCTGCGGTAAAGTATCAACAAACTATTTCGGTAGATGCCGATCTGCTCCATCGTTACAGCTATCGTATGCTTGAGGGAATATCGGATTTATGTGGTAAACTCGACGTTTCTCGAAGCCATTATAATATGATGAAAAAAGGTGAAGCATGACAACGTGGAGTGACGTGTTAGGTCAGGAAAAACAACAAGATTACTTTAAACAAACCATGGATTACGTGGCAGAGCGTCGTGCTCAAGGTATAAATGTGTTTCCGCCCCATGAACAAGTATTTGACGCGTTCAAAGTCACGCCTTTTGATCAGGTTAAAGTGGTGATTTTAGGGCAAGATCCCTATCACGGCCCCAATCAAGCTCATGGTCTATGTTTCTCTGTGTTACCAGGGATTAAGCCGCCGCCGTCGTTAAATAATATGTATAAAGAATTAGTGCAGGATATTGACGGCTTTCGCATACCTAATCACGGCTACCTAATTGACTGGGCTAAACAGGGCGTACTGCTGTTAAATACGGTGTTGACGGTAGAACAAGGCCAAGCCCATTCACACAAGCATTTGGGCTGGGAGCGCTTTACAGATGTAGTGATTGAAAGGCTGAATGCCCACAGCGAAGGTGTGATTTTCTTACTCTGGGGCTCACACGCCCAGAAAAAGGGTAAAAGCATAGATACAAACCGTCACCATGTTTTACACGCGCCACATCCTTCGCCGCTCTCAGCACATCGCGGCTTTTTTGGTAGTGGCCATTTCAGCAAAACCAATCAGCTGCTCACACAAATGGGTAAGCAGCCAATCGACTGGCGATTGGCCGAGCTATAGCAGATAAAAACCAAAAAGAGCGCCGTGAAGGGCGCTCTTTTTAGTTAAAATCAAATTCGTCTAAATCAACATTGTCTGCGAAAATATCCAATTCCTGTAGTTCTTTGCGTAGTCGCTGTTTATCTTTTAGCGCTTCAATTTCACGCCATTTTCTTTTTTTGCCCTTAGATGAAGTTTTTTTCCTAGTATCCGGACTTTCTAATAATTCTAATAACTCGTCTAGGGTATCCATGAAAATCTCCTATTGATAAAAACAACCTAAAGTGGCATTTGCTTTGGCTGTTGTTAGCATTACAACTGCAATGACACCGTTGATCTCTTCATACTATTTGGCAAACCTCAATATGAGGAACCGATAAAAGTCTGATAGCTAAAGTACGCTACAAACAACCCCGCGTTGCTTGCTTTTTGTACCAAAACCAGAAAGTAGCGGCATCAATTTTCACTTCAAGTGATATTGATATACCACAGACGGGATAAAAATAAAACACAATTGTGTCTTTTGGGTTAAAAGCAAGTGACAGTTTGATGAAGGTCAATTCGGGTGATATCTAGGAGGTGTTCAGAAAGTTTTGTATTGAGAGCGATAACAAAAACGCCGCATATTGCGGCGTTTCGAAATCGAATGTTTAAGGCACTTACAGTGCTTTAAAGCGTGCGACTAGTGTTTCTTGTGCATCGGCAAATGAGCGAATACCTTCAGCAAGCTTTTCTGTGGCCATTGCGTCTTGGTTATGTAACCAACGGAACTCACTTTCGCTAAGCGCTGCAGGTTTTGCTTTAGGCGTAAAGTCAGCCTCAAGTAGGTAATCTTCGTTTGCAGGCATTGCAGCAAGCTCTTCTAATAGAGAAGGGCTAATCGTGAGCTTATCGCAACCTGTTAGGGCTAGAATTTCACCTGTATTTCTGAAGCTGGCGCCCATTACAACGGTTTTATAACCGTGCTGTTTATAGAATTCAAAAATACTACGAACAGATTGCACACCCGGATCTTGTAGTGGGTTAGTTGGTTTTTCTAGGCCGTTGGCAACGTGCCAATCTAGAATACGCCCAACAAATGGTGAGATTAAAAATACGTTTGCGTCGGCACATGCACGTGCTTGCGCTTCGCTAAATAGCAACGTTAGGTTACACTTAACACCTTCTTTTTCCAGTGCTTCAGCGGCTTTAATACCTTCCCAAGTCGATGCAATCTTAATCAAGATTTTGTCTTTGCTTACGCCTTGCGCTTCATATAAATTTAATAGCGTTTTTGCTTTTGCGATAGTCGCTTCGGTATCAAAAGATAAACGTGCGTCTACTTCGGTTGAGATATATCCCGGCACAGAGTTTGCGATTTCTTTACCAATCACAACGGCAAAATAGTCACAAGCAAGCGCTAATTGCTTGTCAGCGTCACTTTCATTGGCTTTGGCATAATCCCAAGCTTCTGTTAGATAAGGCTGATAAGCAGGCGTCTCTGCCGCTTTAAGTAAAAGAGAAGGGTTAGTTGTTGCATCCTCAGGCTGTAGCTTGCGGATGGCTTCAATGTCACCGGTGTCAGCGACGATTGATGAATGTTGTTTTAGCCTATCTAATGCTGAAGTCATGTGTTCCTCATTCCAATATTGATAACAGCGAAGTGATATTAGACGCCTTATGTTGCAACACCGTGAAATAGCTGAATAGGTCATATGTCCGTATCGGGCGACATATCACACTCGCTATTTGAGGTTGTTGTTATATAAGGTCGAGTTGTAAAGCGAAGCTGTACTTTAACAGCGAATTGCTTAAACCCAAGTGAAAGCGGACAAACACTTGAAGTTACTTGGGGATAGTGTTGAAATTGACATTAATTACTAGCTAAGTCAATAGGCAAACCATGATCACAGTTATCTCTCCAGCGAAAAACCTAGACTATGAAACACCCGCACCAACCAAGATGCACACACAGCCAGAGCTGCTGGAGCATAGCGAGTCACTTATTCAAGTTTGTCGCGATTTATCACCACAGCAGATCGGTAGCTTAATGAAGATAAGCGACAAGCTCGCTGGCTTAAATGCGGCAAGGTTTGCCGAGTGGTCAGAGCCTTTTACACAAGACAATGCTAAACAAGCTATTTTTGCTTTTAATGGCGATGTGTATGTCGGTTTAGAAGCACAAAGCCTAACTGAGGCTAATTTAAATTATGCGCAAAATCATTTACGTATCTTATCTGGGCTGTATGGCATCCTAAAACCACTTGACTTAATGCAGGCCTATCGTTTAGAAATGGGTACAAAGTTAAGTAACCCGCGTGGCAAAAACCTGTATGAGTTTTGGGGCACGATTATCGCTGAAAAACTGAATAAGGTCATGGAAGGGGCACAAACACAATACTTGGTGAACTTAGCTTCAAATGAGTACTTTAAAGCGGTAGATAAGAAGGCGCTGAAAGGTGACATTATCACTCCTATCTTTAAAGATTGTAAAAATGGTCAATACAAAGTCATCAGTTTTTACGCGAAGAAAGCGCGCGGTATGATGGCAAGGTATATCATTGAGAACCAAGTATCGGATTTGGAAAGCCTGAAAGCGTTTGATATTGCAGGATACCGCTTTAGTGAAGAAGCAACGCAAAAGGCTCAAGAACCGGTGTTTTTGAGAGCAGAACAATGACAACAAAATTATGTGTAGCAGCAGTGTTCGCCGCTGCGTTTGTGAGTGGCTGTAGTGGACATTTTACAACTAGAGTCAGCAATGTGCCGGTCGATTGCGAAGGTGATTCACGTTCGTGTTCTATGAGCTGTCGCAAAGATTACTCAGATCCGATGCAAGTACAAAACTGTGAGGACAGGTGTTTCCAACAGCAAAATCAATGTCGAGTGGATAGACCAACAGAAGATAAATGGGAAATTACGGACGAAAAACCGACTTATCCCACTTCCTTCTAATTCACTACGCGCCTTTGGGTAAGCTCATATAGGCGCGTACGACCCTATCCCTAAATGCTAAATCCGTTGCCTTTTCGGCAGCTCTGTATAGTTGGCAAAACCCCTCGGGCTTTCCTGTTTGCAATAAGATGTCATCTAAAGCATCGATGCCAGTTAGGGTCTGTTGCCAGCGAGATACGATAACAGAGTCAGGCTCTGGCAGCTGACAGAGGATTTGCTCAGATAGCCTAAACTCACTGTTGGTAGCGACCTTGATCATATCGTCATTGGCCGCAGCTAACCAAGTAGCGCCTTTTGCGTTGACACAAATTAACGGTAAATAAGGCGCGATAGCTGGAAAGGCGGTGTTTTTAAACACCTCCACTTGCCAATAAGCGCGAGCAATCTTAACAAACTGCTCGAAATTAGTGATGGCTGAAAAGCCTGATTGTGCGATGGGTTTGATTTCAACTCTGGGTTTGTTTGCATTCACCGTATCGTTTGCGGTATCTATATACCAATCTCCCACCAACATCGCATTTTGAAAGTACTCATCGCGTAGCGAACCCCATACTTTTTTGAGCTCGGCATTCTCTTTAAGCATGTAATTTCTGAGCACAGATAAACGTTCTGAATTTTGCTTGAGCTCCGTGGTGACGAGTTTAAACATTTCATCGCGAATTTCTAGGCAGCGACCAAGCGGGTAGGGTTTATCTGAAAAATAACTGTACTTTGGTGCGAGCGTGAGATCGGCATTGAGACGAAGGTTTGCCAGCTCAAAAGCGAGTAAATCTATTTCCTGTTGTGTCAAAACAAAGCCACTGGGTAGATACTAGATGGCACTAGTATAACCACAGTGGCGAATTTGGCCTATTTAATTGAAGAAATTAAATAACTTAGGATTGCATCTGGCTCGGGATCTCGGTTCGTATCCGGCAGATATTTAGGTCTTGTGAATATACCTTGTTCTACTAACGCGTCCAGTGCATCTAAGTGCGCAATGCCCGTTTTACCGAGATATAAATTATCTAAGCTGCGGGTATTGGCAAGCTGCACTATGTCTTTAAAGCCTTTTAAGTAGAGATGATCTTTAGTAAAGCCACCACCACGGAAAATCCGAGTGGTCAGCGCAAAGGCTTCATTGACGTTTAATACACCCGAGTCAGCTAAAAACTCATACACTTGATAGAATTTATCGCCTTTAAGTAGCATGTTAACCGCAATCACCCTAAGCGCTAATACTTTCAATCGTGTCAGATTTATTTGCCCAGATTGATACTCGCGGTAGATGGCAAGGCCCTCTTGAGTATAGGTATTGCCAGGTAAACCTAAGTGCAGCACTTTAAGTTGCTGGGCGTCAGCATTTAAAGTCGTGAGTAAGTGCACGCCAATTTCATGCTCTATCAAGGCATTGATATCAAGCTCAGATAGCATCGCACTGCTATTTACAAGCAGAAGACGCTTACTATTGTCGACCATTGCTTTGGCAACGAGCTTGCTTGATATAGCGACCTTACAAGGTAAGCCCATAGCCTCAATCGCTTGATTAAAACGTACCAAGGCTTGCTCGGCTGTAATGTCTTTTTTTGGCAAGGTCTCTGTTTCGCGCGCGTGCAGCAAGAAGGTCGCATTATTTATATCGTTGTAATCCGGCTCACCATAATAGCGTAGCGAGTTATACAAAAAGGCTTCGCGACCAATTTGGGTGATCAGTTCGATTTTAGTCGCGTAGCTGTCGATCACTTTACGATATAAATCTTTTACGATCGGATCTTGGATTTTTCCAACGGGCAAGCGATAGAGTTGCTCTTTAAACTCATACGGGTCAATTTTCAGCGGGCGATATTTAAACGCAGGCTGATAATGACGTTTCGAGAAAAAGCGACGTTTCTCTTGTGCGATATTGCTTGGGTTAACATAATGCAGCGTTTCAAGGTTTCTGGCTATGCGGTACAGCGCAGAGTCCACGTTAATCAGCGCAGGGTCAAGCTGCGACGTTGATTTTGCTTTGCGAAGTGGCTTATAGCAGTGATTTTTAGCAAATGTTTTTGCCGTTTTGCTCAAAGCAACATGCATGTTGCGCTGTAGTTTTTCAAACACTACAGGGAATAATTCGCTGCTGTTTTCGTCCATAAAGACTTTTTTTACTTCAAGCGGTACCACTAAGGTGTTATCAAAGTGGCTGGTAATATATTGCGCTTGATAACCATGGCCCTGAAAGACGGTATTTTCAGCACAATCCACCAGCTGGCCTGCCAGTTTTTTCAGTCCTAGCTGTTTTTTCAGCTCATCTAATACGGCGCGAAAACGCAAGGTATCAAGTTGTGCAGTGCCAATATTAAAGGTTGGTGCATAAGGGTAGCTACGAATTTGATAATTATAGCTGTGCACATCAAATAGCAAGCAGGCACCAAACTTGCGCTCAAGCGTGGTTAACAGCGCACTGAGCACACGGTAATAGGCTGCATGCTTAGACAAGCTAACATCTATGTCTGCATTTGGTAGCGCTTGGCTCCACACTTGTTTACCCCATGCTTCTTTGTATATCGCAAGCTCTGGCGCACGGTTAAGATCGTATTCGTAACGTGAGTCACGCGCGATAAGCGTGATGGGTAATGATTCAATCATGCCGTCGGTAAACGGATCTTCCTCTTGTAAACGCTCAGCATCGCTAATGGCGAACAAGCCTTTTAGGCTAGCACGGGTGCGGTGGCCTGCGTGTACAGCAGTGGCGACATAAGGCACGTATTCCCTCACTTCGAGGTGAAAAGCACCTTCAGCAAATTGTCCATTGATGGGTTTGCCGGCTTCAAGCGCGGCAATGATGGCTTGTTCAGATAGCATGAGCATCTTCTATTACTTGACGGAATTGGTTTTTGCGATGCGTTACTAGCTCTTTGGCGTGCACCACACTCTCTACAAAATCGATAACTTGCACTTGCAGCTTACAGCGGTTTAAACGGTTAATACGGGTTATCCCGCCAGGCGAGAGCACGTTAACTTCAATAAGCTTGCCGCCTATCACGTCAATGCCAACAAAATACAAACCATCACGCACAAGCTTAGGGCCGATGTGCTTACATAGCGCTTTTTCTTGGTTGGTGAGTTTGTGTTTCACTACTTTGCCACCGGCATGTACGTTGGCACGCACTTCATTTGCTGCAGGCACACGTTTCATGGCGCCAATCGGTTCGCCGTTAAGCATTAGAATACGAACATCACCCTCGTCGGCACCTTCAACATAGTCTTGTAAAATGACGTAGTTGCTGCCTTTACCAGCCTCGTCGCCACCAATATAAAACTCAAGGAGTGAGCTAAAGCTTTGTTTCGCGCGTTTTTCAACGACGATAACACCGCGACCGCCAAAGCCATCAAGCGGCTTTAAGATCATTTTCTCTTGCTCTGATTCAGAGAATATACGCTCTAAATACTCTTTGTTTTTAGATACATGCGTATTTGGAATAAACTCTCTCGCGATGCCTTGGAAAGATGCCGTGTATAGCTTGTTATTTGCGATACGCAGGCCATCGATGTCGTTGATGATGAAAGTATCATCACGAACAGAGTCTAAAAAGTTCATCGCCAAGGTATCAAGCGGCGGATTGGCGCGCATAAATATTGCGTCAAAACCTGCCAAAGGAAGCTGTACTTTTTTAAACTCAGCTTTGTTGTAAAAGCTCACTAAGTTGTCAGATACTTTTTGGCCCGCAACAAATACATCACAGAAGGCACTGGCGACACTTTCGCGAATAGTGAGGTTGTTTACGGTGGTGATGGCAACGACGTGACCGCGCGATACGGCTTCGTGGATAAGTCTTAGCGTGCTGTCGTTTTCAGCTTCTACACGCTCCCAAGGGTACATAATAAAACAGATTTTCACGGGCTATTTTTGCTCAGCAAATAAATTGGCAATATAGCGGTAAAATAGCTTAGACGCTCACGGATTATTTTTATCGACAAGATAAGGAATATCAATCATCTATTGGGCAAGAAGCAGAGCACTGACAGGTGCTCTGCAGGGTGGATATCATACTCTAAAGCGGTTAACTATGTCACTCAATTCGTGACTTGCTCGTGTTAGTTGCTCACTGGTGTTGTTGAGCGAATGCGTGGTATCCAAAGAGTGATGGGTGGAGTCAGAAAGCTGAGCTATTCGCTCATTAACTTCTTGTGCTGCAAGACTTTGCTCGTCGGTGGCTTTGGCGATGTGGGTACTCATATCTGAGATAGCGTCAATAAGGCGCTCAATTTCGGTTAATGCGTTATCGGCAAGCTGTACCTGTTCAACCGTTTGCTCCGAGATTTGTTGGCTAACTTTAACTGCTGCTACGGCCTGCTGCGCTTCTTTTTGCAGTCGCTCGATCATGTTGTGGATTTCATCTGTGCTTTGACCTGTACGACTTGCAAGGGTGCGAACTTCATCTGCAACTACGGCAAAGCCTCGTCCTTGTTCACCTGCTCGAGCGGCTTCTATTGCCGCGTTTAGTGCAAGTAAATTGGTTTGCTCCGCAATACCTCGAATAACATCGAGCACCGATCCTATATGCTGACTCTCTTGTGCAAGGCTTGTCGTTGTCACGCTCACAGATTGAATTTGCTCCGACAGCTTTTTAATGGCGGCAATGGTTTGAGAAATCGTTTGTTTGCCTTTTTCACTGTAATTGCGTGCGTCTGCGGCGGAATGTTCTGCAGTATCTGCATTGCTACTGATCTCGCGAACTTGCATGGTCATTTGTTCGGCAGCTGTGGCGACTTGGCGGTTATTGTCATTTTGCGACTCAATAAATGCCAAGTTTTCTTCGCCAGCCGCTTTTACCTGATTAGCCAGTGTTTCAACTTCTTTAGCGTTATGGGCCACTGTCGCGATGGAATGACGCATCTTCTCAGTATACAAGTTAAAGTATTTGGCAAGCGCGGTTATCTCATCTTTACCGCTTTCGTCGAGTTGTCGAGTCAAATCGCCTTCGCCTTGAGCGATATCTTTCATCATGTCTTTGGCTTGTTGAATGGGGGTGATTATGCTCTTACTAATGACTGCGCTAAACGGGAATAGCAGCACGATGAGTGCAGCCATCTCAATTAATAGCAAATTTCGAATATAGGCAAACTCAGCTTCGATAGTGTCGAGGTATACACCGGAGCCGATGATCCAACCCCAAGGTGTAAACGCTTTGACGTAAGATATTTTTTCGACAGGGGCTTCTTTACCAGGCTTTGGCCAAAGGTAGGGAACAAATCCCGCACCACTTTTTTCTGCCACTTGTACCATTTCAACGAATAAGCGCTTGCCGGTGGGATCTTTTGATTGGCTGAGATCTTTACCGTTGAGCTCGCTTTTAAATGGGTGCATCACCATTTTTGGATGATAGTCGTTGATCCAAAAGTAATTGTTTCCTTCGTATCGTAAAGCGGCAACGGCATCAAGGGCTGCGGATTTCGCTTGCGCCTCTGGGAGTTTCCCAGATACATATTGTTGGTGAAAGTAAGCCACTAAACTATAGGCATTTTCAACAAGGTTTTGAGTTTTATGATATTGCTGCTTTTCGAGAGCATCATACTGTTGCGATAAGCTTACTGCGCTTTGAAGGATAACGCCGATAATAACGACAATGATCAGTAACGCGAGGCGCTGGAAAATGGTGAGATTTCGAAAAAACTGTTTGGACATAACGCAATCCTTATGTCGTTTTTATTATTGAAAGTAGCAAGCGCGAACGCCTCATCAATTCATACTAGTTAATCTTAGTAGTAATACCAATTGCGTTAATTCTCCAACCAATTTGAAGGGTGAAATACCATATTAGCTTAGTTAAAAATTTCTCATTTAGAACAACTAAATAGCAAAATTTTTGCCTTGCTACTAAAGCTATTTCTCCGCTTCAAATAGCTCATTTGCTTAATGCAATTGATATATAACTTGAGATAGAACAATAATTTCAGTTTTTCTTAGTCTAGAAGAATAAACAATTAGACCAATGGATTAGAACTAAATGGAGAGAAAAGAAGAAGCGCCCAGCTCATAGGAAGCTAGGCGCTATTAAGTGTTTACTTAGCTTCAACCTCAAAATGACGATTAAAGAAGTCAGTAATGGTTTGATGCAAGTGGGTTTGTACTTTTTTGCCACGTAAACTGTGCTTCGATCCAGGGTAAGTCATCATTTCAAATGGCTTAACCTCGTCCTGCAACTGCTTAAATAGTTTCGTTGCATGGGTAAATAGCACGTTATCGTCCGCCATACCGTGATAGATCATCAGCGGGCCTTTTAGTCCATCAGCATAAGGGAACACCGCGCTTTGCTCATAGCCCTTAGCATTTGTATCTGGGTGACCCAAGTAACGCTCAGTGTAATGGGTGTCATATAGAGCCCAATCTGTTACTGGCGCACCAGAGACACCAGCTTTAAAGTAGTCGCCTGCTTTAAACATTGTCATCAGCGCCATATAACCACCATAGCTGTGACCATAAATACCGATACGCTCAGGGTCGACGTACTCTAGTGTACGTAAGAACTCAACGCCTTTAATTTGGTCAGCCACTTCCACTACACCTAAGTGCTTGTAGATTGGATCTTCAAACTTTTTACCACGGTTGTAAGAACCTCGGTTATCTAATTGGAAAATCACATAACCCTGCTGGGCAAGATATTGGAAGTACAAGTTTTTACTACGCCAGCTGTTGGTCACGCGTTGTGCATGAGGTCCGCCATACACGTTCACAATAACAGGATATTTCTTACCGTTTTCAAGCTTTGCTGGCTTAAATAAGCGGTAATACATAGTTTGACCATCTTCCGCTTTAAGTGTGCCATATTCTGGCGTAGCTAGATTGCTCAAATAAGGCGTTAACGGATGTTCGTTATTCAGCGCATTTTCTTCAAGCCAAGTCACAAAGTCACCATTCACTTTGCGTAGCGCAACCGCTGGTGGACGGTTTACAGAAGAGCTTTTATCGATAAAGGTACGGTTATCTTTTGCCAGTACGACACTATGATAGCTGCCTTTTTCGGTAATACGTTTTGCATCGCCATCTTTAAAAAGTGGTACGCTGTATAGGTGGCTTTCAAGCGGCGTGTCTTTGCGGCCGGAGAAGTATACGATGCCTTTTTTCTCATCAATTCCCTGAAGGCTCTCAACAATCCAATCGCCTTTAGTGATTTGGCGCACCAGTTGGCCATTGGTTCTGTACAGGTAAAGGTGTTTAAAGCCATCGCGCTCAGATGCCCAAACGAAATGCTTTTTGTCCTTTAAGAATTCAAGGTCAAAGTGTAGGTTAATCCAAGTATCACTGGTTTCGGTTAGGGCGACTTGCTGCTTTTTGCTTTTAGTATCGTAAAAGCGCAGTTCCAGTTTTTGCTGTGAGCGATTTTGCCACTGATATGACAATGTTTTATTGTCTTTTAACCAATTTGCACGGGCAATATAGATATCTTTATCTTCGCCTAAATCAATCCAATCCACCTTTTGGTCATTGATCTTTACAACACCTAATTCAATCTCAACGTTAGCAGTCCCGGTGTATGGATAACGTTGATTGAATAGCTTGACCTCTTCGGCATAGATTTCGTTACGAATGGCTTCCTGAACTGGGCTTTCATCAATGCGAGTAAAAGCAATTTGTTGCTCATCACCCGACCACCAATAGCCTGTCATACGGCTCATTTCTTCTTGAGCAACGAACTCAGCCATGCCGTTTTTAATTACGCCACCGCCGTCTTTAGTTAATTGCGTTTCTTTACCCGATTTAAGATTAATGGCATAGAGGTTTTGCTCACGAATAAAAGAAACAAAATTGCCTTTTGGCGAGAAGCGAGCGTCGGTTTCGAATGCTTCAGTTTCCGTTAGTTTCTTACTCTTACCAGAAGCGATTTCATAGTAGTACAAGTCGCCATTGAGTGGGAAAAGTAGCGCTTTGCCATCTTTTGACCATTTGTATTCTAAAATACCACGGCCAAAAATACGTTGACGCTCACGACGTGCTTTTTCTTCATCTGAGAGGTTCTCTGGGCCAGAAAATAGTGCCGCAGAATCTACCAACAAGCGGTTTGTATTGTCTTTGAGATTGTATTCCCAAAGGTCGTAACGGTTATAGTCTTCTTTTTTACCTTGAAGATAAGTAACACGAGAACCGTCAGGAGAAAATTGCAGTTTTACAGGTGCTTTACCTGAAAGAGACGGATCGTCAAAAAGTCGCTCTAGCGTTAGTTGCTCTGCGCTAGCGGTGACAGAGGCAAGTGCTAATGGAAGAGCGATGGTGTAGTGTTTAATGCGAGAGTGCACGGTAGCCACCTTGTTATATTTTTAAAGTCTGATTGGATGGTAATGAAGCCGCTTTGCAATAGCAACAAATTCGGATAGAGTGCCGTGTAAATAGGATTTATAGAATTTCACTATGTCATTTGAATTAGCTAAAGAATTACAACGAGACTGTATCTTAATTACCGAGTGGCCGCTGTGTAGCGTGTTGTTAATGAATGATGTTCAGTACCCTTGGTTTATCTTAGTCCCTAGGGTTGTGGGCGCGAAAGAAATTATTGATTTACCTGAGTCGCAGCAAGTTCAATTTTGGCAAGAATCGGCCAAACTTAGTCAGCTGTTACAAGACACCTTTACCCCAGATAAATTAAACGTGGCTGCGCTTGGTAATATGGTGCCACAACTACATGTGCACCACATCGCACGATTTAAAACTGATATTGCATGGCCAAAACCGGTTTGGGGGCTCTATCCAGCAAAACCCTACAGTGATGAGGAAATTGAGCAGCTAAAGGCGAGTTTTGCTTAAAGCCTCAAAAAGGCAATGAGACTGTAAACACATCAAGCGCTTTACAAACTTTTAAGTTCTACGTGTTTTGTGTTTATATCTGGAACTGTTATAACTGAAATTGACTTTTGCCGTTTTAAATCAATGAGTACGCGATATGAATAAAAGTTTAGTGGTTATTTTGGCAGTATCATTATTATCCGCCTGTAAGGCGACTGTGCCAGAGCCTTATCAAAAAGATCGTGAACCAGAGTCCAGAACTGAATATAGTGGTGTGGAAGGGTTGGCGCAGCAACAGCAAGATCAAAACTATTTAATGCGCAAAGAGCTACAAGACAAATGCGATGATGCGAAAGTAAATTTAGCGATTGCTAAATCTGACAAAACCACAAAAGCCATCAAAAAACACCAAAGAGAAATCAAAGATTATTGTATCTAGGGTTAATTACCGAGCAACTGTTATCTTGCTTAAAGGTAACATCAACAGGAATATTCGTTTGTTAGTATCTGAATTAGCTTATTTTTTATAGTTTGATGGCTCTTTTATGAGAGGCAAAGTAAAAGTAAGATGTTGATACTGTTGTTTCGTAATTGGATGGTGTTTTCAAGTTTCAATTATAATGAGTTTTGTTTGGCGAGAATTTTTTGATAATATGGAATTACCTTTTTTGGGTAATTTAAAGGATGAAATTATGAAACTTGTTTTGCTTGTATTACCTTTGACTCTAATCGGCTGTACCTCTTCTAACAATGTTCAATTAGTAGAAAAACATGCTGAGATGGCTGTTGTAGAGTGTGGCAAGGGTAATGTTAAATCGGTATCAACGACAAGCTTTACCTGTAAAGAAAAAGCTTAAGCGTGAATATTGGATTAAAAGGCGTTTCATATGAAGCGCCTTTTGTTTTTGATGATACTGAAGTTACAGTCCTAGCACCTGCTTACCTTGCTTAAAGGTAACATCAACAGGAATGTTCGCTTTGGAAAGCTTATCTAGATCTTTTTGCAGTTCCGCTTTGATATCGCCGTGTGTGGCGATCAGTTGATCTACTTTTTGATAGTCGCCGTCACCTTGTAGCGTTAGGATAAGGTTAGACAGTTTCTCCATCGCTGCGCCCATCTTTTCCATATTCACTTGATATAGACCATCCGTGTTCTTAGAAAATGCGCCTTCTTCTTTAAAGAAGTTAAAGCGGATCATGTTCGCTTTACCATGTGCACTGGATGCACCAAAACGTACTGAGCGGAAGATACCAGCCATAAAGGTGATGTAGTAATCCTCAAGCGTACCTTCGGTGATCTCGCCTTTTTTAAGCAATTGCTCGACCATGTATAGACCTAGGATATCGGCTTTACCTTCTTCAAGTGCACTGGCGTGTTCTTGCAGTGATTGGCGCACGGTGCCTTTACCTGTAATGGTATTTTTAATGCCTAGACCATGGGCCACCTCATGGAACATGGTATTAGCAAAGAAAGCATCAAAGGTGATGTGCTTACGTTGCTCAGGGACGATAAGTTGGTCAGCAATTGGTACTAAGATCTTATCGAATTTTGCGCGCATGGCGTTTTTAAGCTGTAGGCGACGTGTACCTTTTTGGAGTTGCACTTCTTCGTCATTTGGCAGGTTAATCGCAATGGTTTTACTACCCGCGTTTGAATGGCCTGCATAATAAATGACGTCATATGCGTTTAGGTCGGCATCAGAGCCTGGTACTTCTTGCTTGTATTTATCATCAACAGGCAAGCCGGTTTGTAGCTCAGGTAAGAAGGCGGCAAATTTAGCGAGACGCTCACTCCACGCTAAGTCTTTAACCAGAACGTAAGACTCAAAAGCGGCGCGATAGCCAAATAGCTGGTCTTCATAGGTTTCAATTGGGCCGATCACCACATCAATCGGGTTATTCTTCATGTCCATCCAAGCAAAATCAGACGCTTGGTAGCTATTATTGACTAACGCATCTGCACGCAAGTTTAAGTAGTTTGCAAACTCTTTGTCTTGTGCCAGTTTACTTGCTTGGCGTAAAAGCTCTGCGGCTTTATCCAATTCAGCTTTATACGCGGATGAGTAAGAAGTGCTGTATAGCTTGCCGTTTTCATCGCGGCGGATAACAGAATACAATCCTGTTTTATCTTTTACTTCGGCGTTATTTAGCTCGTCTTTGGTAATGTCGCTTGGGTAAAATTCTGCACCCAGTGCTTTTTCTTCAAAGCCAGAAAGAAAAACTTGGTCGCCATTTAAACGATCCCAAGGCCCATAGTTAATGTCCGCGAATTGGCGTACTTTTTCGTCTGAGATTTTGCTTAGGAATGTTGCTTTGTCTTCGCCGAACGCTTGCTGCCAAAATAAATCATCCATAATAACCGAAGCATCGATGAGTAAAGCTAGCATCTTTTTCTGGTTATCGTTTAAGTGACTCAAGTCTGTTTCGAGTGTTACTGGGGTATAAATATCTAGCCGGTCTTGAGATGCATTAACTAGCTTATAGCCTGATTGTTTAGTATCAACTTGTCCTTGCTCAGTTTGTGCACTAGGTTTCTCAGAAGAGGTTGATGGCTCAGAGCAGCCAGTTAGGGTGAGACCTGTTGCAAGTGCGATTGCAACCGAAATCATTGAGTGTTTCATAATGCTCCCTTGTTGTCTGTATTCTATTTATTTATGTGGCGATCACCTTACACGATTTTGTATCACAATACTTAGTTAACTTTGGTTGGCGTGTGATACGCAAGCCGCTGTTAACGTGAAAGGTCATCATTTGTGTCCAGCTATGGGTCATCTTCAGTATTTTTGCGGCAAAGTTTGCCACAAAGCACCATATGCTATGAATTCTAACTTGCTAATTATCGAGGGTATATAAATAAAATATTATTTTTTTAGATTTTCTTAACTTTATCCGAAAGTTAGACAATACTTACGTCATAGATACTAAAAATCAGCAGTGTGACCTCCAGCAAGCAAGTGCTTACTTTTGCCATAAGCTTACGCTTGTAGTCGGGTCTTTTATTCAGTTATTAAGGGATTTGGTTTCATGTCTACAGAAAATGCTTTGCTCACGATTCTAACTGACAGAATTAATAACGATACCTTGGTATTGCCGACATTACCTGAAATTGCAGTGCGGGTTAGGCAAGCGGCAGATGACCCTGAAATTAACTTGATGCAGATGGCAGATGTTATTTCTCACGACCCAGCCCTTGCAGCACGTATGATCAAAGTTGCCAACAGCGCATTTATGGGCCGTTCGGTGAAGGTAAACACCTTAAACCAAGCAGTAACTCGTATCGGTCTCAGACAAATCAAGAATATAGCGACTGCAATGGCGATGGAGCAGCTATTTGTTTCTAATAACAAGCTTATTAAAACTTACATGGACAAAGCTTGGCAGAAAACGCTAAAAGTTGCTTGCCAAGCGATAACAACGATGGATTTTTATCTTCGCGTCAATAAGCACACGTCGCTTAACAAAGATACAATCACGCTGGCTTCTTTGGTGTTTAATATCGGTGTTTTACCGATTTTGACGGAGGCCGAACGTCACCCTGAAGTGTTTGCCAATCCAAGCTTTTTGGCTCATGCAATCCAGAAATTAGGCGGCAAAATTGGGGGGGCAATAATGCGAGAGTGGGAATTCACCGATGAGTTTGTTGAAGTTGCAGAAAGCTGGGCAAATCCTAATTATCGACCTGAACATGTTTGTTATGTCGACTTTATTCGTGTTGGTGCGATTGTAGAAGGTATTTTGCAGGTGTCGGATAAGTCTGCAGCGCTAAAGCAATATGAAGAAAAGGGGGTAATAAGAGAGGTGAATATGTTTGCTGATGACACTTATTTGCATGTACTCGAAGACGTTAAAACAATGTTTGCCTAATCCTTGTAACTTAATGCGCAGTTTCAGCGCCTTCGTTTGCCGTGAATATAAAGACCTCTGTTGAGGTCTTTACCGTTTAGGGGATAGCCTCGGTCTGGGGCTTTCTAAATATTTTACTTATCCGAGCAGCTGTAACTGAAATCGTTAAGCCACATAAAATAAAACCACCCCCGATGGCTTCAATTAGCATCAATCGCTCATTAAGTAATAAGGCTGAACCTACAATGCCGACAATAGGGATTAATAAAGCAAAAGGCGTCACTGCTGCGGCCTTGTGATTTTTAAGTAGCCACCCCCATATTGCGAATGCAATCAGTGTCGAGATATAACCCACATAGGCAATGGATAACCAAGACTGTGTTGTAGTGTTTAGTAGTAAGGTCAATGGGGCGTCAGTTTCAATAAAATAAGACAGTGTAAAAAGTGGCAACGGCGGCACTAGGCTTACCCAAACAATAAAATGGAGTAAATTCACGTCTTGCAGGCGCTTCATAATGAGGTTTGAAAACGACCAAAATAATGCCGCGAATAGAATGAGTACCGCGCCCAACATTGTCGTTGACCCAGAGGAGTTGATAAAAAACAAACTAAAGCCAAACGTTGCAATGCTAATCCCTACCACTTGAAAGCGATCCATGGTTTCCTTTAACAACAAAACACTTAGCAAAATCGTGAAAATGACTTGGGCTTGTAGCAGCAAAGAAGCAATGCCGGCTGATGCATTTGATTCCATCGCAATAAACAGCAAGCTAAACTTAAGCACACCTAAAAATAGCCCAACCCCGAGTACGTTCCATACCGACGTGTTAGGAAAAGGAATGAAGAATACTGCTGGGATCGCGACTACCAAAAAACGCAAGCCTGAGAATAAAATAGGAGGTAACTCTGCTAGGCCAAATTTAATGACCGAAAAGTTAAGCCCCCAAATTATCACTACTATTAAAGCCAATGAAATGCTTTTTACATTCACGCGAGTCAAACTCCGTTTAATTGTACGAGTTACCGTTTTCGGGTATCGGACTACTGGCGTAAATTGTCTTCGATGCCTGAAATTCAGGTTAGCAAAGCGTTACTGCCAAAGCCGAATTGCTATCATGCCATTGAAGAGTAAATAAAGCGCGACAAATACGTTGGTTAGTGCAAATAAACTCGCGAGTCAGTAACTATACGCTCGTACTTGAGTGCGTGCAATCTGCTTGCTATTGGCGCAAAGTGACCTTGTGAAGATAGCGTATTGAGCTGGATAAAGAAAAATTGATAGCCATATCCGCTATCAATTTTTCGTACCCAAAGCTCAACAGACTATAGATGGTAAAATTAAGACTCTAGGCCTTCGTCGTCACCAAGACCTTTGGTTAGATCTTCTAACAACTCTTTGATTTCTTCCGATACCAAAATAAAGTCAGCATCAAGTTTAACGGCTAGATCTTCTTTTGGGATATCTGCATTTTGGTCTTTAAGTGCTTCTGCATAGCTTAAACGTTTTAATGTACCATCGTTTTGTAAAACGAATTTCACGCGCTCACGCCAATCTAACGCGAGTTTAGTCACACGTTTACCGTTTTCTAGGTGCGTTTTGATTTCGTCTGATGAAAGGTCATGTTGTTTTAACTTGACTTGAGCGCCGTTGTCGTCTGGCTCTTGCAACTCAGCGTCGGTGCCTATTGCAAAGCCTTCAGGTGCACTAAACTCGGTGAGCCAGTGTGTTAGCTGTAAGTCTAAATCATAGTTTGCAAACGCAGGTACAACAGGAAGCGTGCCCAGAGACTTACGCAGTAGTGCAAGTAGTTCTTCCGCTTTATTGAAGCTGGCACTATTTACAATCACCCAACCTGATTTTTGGTCGATAAAAGCAAATTGTAGGCTCGATTTTTTAAACGCTTGAGGCAATAAAGTGGCTAGGATATTTTCCTTGATATCGTCTTTTTCTTTTTTCTTTACTGGACGATTTTCTTGTTGCTCTATTTGCTCAATTTTTTCGGCGACCATTTCATTGACTACGGCTGCAGGAAGCACCTTTTCTTCACGCTTAGCACAAACTAAGATACTGTCTTGAGAAAAATGTGAAAGCATCTGACCATGTTTACCGAAGGCTTTTGTCCAGCCAAAAGTGGTCATGTCTTGGCTACCACAAGGACGAAAAATATCCTGCTCGAGTGCTTTTTCGAAATCTTCTTGTGCGTAAGTTACATCTTGTTTGAATTTGTAGCAGATTAAGTTACTGAACCACATAGAAATATGCCCGTCTGGAATAAAATTGCGGTCATCATAGCAAAAAGGTCACAGCTTGTATTCCACTAGATGATGTTTGGTGGTGGGGGAGATATCTTGCGCCAATACGCCACTTTGCAGTATGGCGTATTGGATGGTTGTTGTGCTCTAAACTTGGTTAGCTAAACATCGCCATTGGTTTTTGTAAGTCTTTTGGGAAACTGATGTAGTAGGTGAGGCCTTTGCCTTCTTCACTATTTACTTCGATATCCCCATTCAAGGTTTGTTTTACGAGGTTTAAGGTAATATGGGTACCGAGCCCACTGCCACCTTGATCGCGTTTGGTCGTAAAGAAGGGGTCAAACAACCGGTCTAGTTGGGCTTTACTTACGCCCTTGCCGTTGTCTTTGTAGACGATATTTACCATACCATTGTCTTCTTTAATCTTAATATCTATTTGTCCTTGGTCTTGATTTTCAAAACCGTGGATCAAAGAGTTCATGATCAGATTAGTGAATATTTGGCTAATTGCCCCAGCTGGTAAATTTAGCGTCATGTCTTCAGGGCACTCAATATTCACTTGATGATGAGTTTTCTTCAATTTTGGATGTAATGAGCGGATCACTTCACCAAGGTATTGCTTCAGGTTAATGGTACGAACCGCCTCACTGGCCTGATCGACTGCAATTTGTTTAAAGCTTGCGACAAGCTCAGATGCGCGGTCTAAATTGGTTGTAAGTAGGCTAGCACTTTGCTTTGCTTCGCTAATGAATTCTTCTAACGCTTTTGGTGATAAGGTTTTTCCGTTGTAAGCCGCCTCAAGCTGATCTAAACGCTCCTGTAAGAACGACGTCGCAGTCACGCCAATACCAACGGGGGTATTAATATCGTGCGTAATACCGGCAACGAGACCACCAAGTGCCGCCATTTTTTCAGAGCCGACTAAGCGCTCTTGTGCCATGTTCAGCTCATCTACGTATTTCTCAAGTTCTTTTTGTTTCGTTAATAGTTCTTCTTCTGTTTGTTTTCTTAAATCAATCTCTTCTGTGAGCGTTAACTTCTGCTTTTCTAATTCATATTTTTGTTGCTGAAGATCCATCATCGCTTGGCTCAGGTTTGAGGTCTTACGTGCGACTTCTTGTTCCAGCTGAATGTTATGTTGATCAAGTTTTTCATTGCTGATCAAAAGCTCTTTTTGAGTTTGATCGAGCTTTTTACGATATTCAGAGACCTTATCAATTAGCTTATTGAATGCCTCTTCCATGATCTTTAGTTCATTACGCTCTTTTGCGCCGATATCTATTTTATGGCCATCAACGTTGTCGACCTCAAAGTCTTCAATTTGTTCGGTGAGATCGCTTAATGGTTCGGTAAGTAGCTTTCTGAAGGCAATTAAAAATAGAATAATCAAGAATGTTGTCTTGATCATCGCATTACCTATCAAAAAGTAGATAGAGATCATGATGCGACTAAAGACCACCTCTCGGCTAGAAAATAATGTTACGTCGCCGACTTGTGTTGCGCGTCCCGAGAATTCAAAAATCAATGGAAACGTATAACCAAACAAACCGGATGGCGTATCTTCGATTATTGCTTCTTCTTGAACAAGCTGTTGGCTATACAGCTCGTGAATATCTAGTGAGCGGCCAAGCTGTGAAATAATTTCGCCGCTGTCATCTCGTACAATAATTCCTTCGATCATGGGGATCGCAAGTAGCCCCTCAGCCGTAGTAACGGTCTGCTTCGTATTGAGTTCCCATATGGCACGGGTCAAACTGCGGCTAAAGGTTTTTTGCAGCATAGTAAGTTCATTGCGAATATAGTCTTTAGTATTGACGTATTCGGCAACGATTTGACCACATGTGACGACAAAGGTTAGAAGGAAGTAAACCGACAGCACATTGGTGAGCAATTTTTTTGAGAGGCTTTTTTGCAGCATGAATTAAGCTGAGCTCCTACGGTAAGTTCATCGCCTTTGTATAATCTGTTTTTAAAGTTAGCCAATAAATGGTTAAAAATAAATAATTATCTTCATTAATTATGCTTTTTAGCGCCTTACCTAGGAAAGTTTAATGTGTTATAAGATAGCGATATCCAGTGACCGTTTTATTAACGATAGTACAAGACTGACCACTTTATGAGTTATTCCGTCTTAGTTTGCGATGATTCGGCTGTCGCCCGTAAACAAGTCATTAAAAACTTACAAAGCAAATTAGACCTGACCTTGCACCAAGCACAGAATGGCCAGCAGGCGATTGATTTACTGAAAACCCAGCAAATAGATTTATTGTGCTTGGATTTAACCATGCCAATACTTGATGGGATTGCTGTGTTAGAGGCAATAAAAGCACACCGAATTGAATGTTTCGTGGTGGTTATTTCGGCAGATGTTCAGACCAAGATGAAAGAAAGAGTAGCAAATTTGGGGGCGTTAGGGTTTTTAGAAAAACCGGTTAAAGCAGAGCAGTTATTAGGATTACTGCACCAGTTTGGTATCCGATAACTTATCTATGCAAATTACAAATGTCACTATTAAAAATTTGCATAATCTATTTTGCTCTTTCGTATTGACAGCGCGGCTAAACTTCAGGCACTCTAAAATTATGAAAACGAATATTATCACTACGACCATTATTACAACCACCATCCTAACGGGATAGTGGCATAGGTCAGTGCGAGTTTGAAAAAGGCCTGTGTTCACTAAGAACACAGGCCTTTTTTGTTTTTGGAATGAGGAAAAATGATGCGAGTACTAAAGTTTGGAGGGTCTTCCCTCAAAGATTTTGCCTGTTTACAAAGAGTCAGCGAGCTAGTTAAAGACCATGGCCAACAACAAGCGCTTATCGTGCTGTCGGCTCCCGGTGGCATGACAGATCAGCTCGTTGAGCTTGCTGATTTGGCTGGACGAGGAGAAGCGTTTGACTCCCAGTGGCAGTCATTTACTTCCCGCAGCCAAAGCTTATACGATGAAGTACAAGCGGTGTACGGTGGTGTTGTAGGCTGGCCTGACTTTGAATTACTTAAGAATAAATTAGATGGGGCCAAGTTACTGGGACATTGTCCAGATCAAGCAAGAGCCTATGTCATTAGTTTTGGCGAACGCATTAGCGTTGCGCTGATGGACACCATGCTGCAATCAGATTCAGTCGCGCTTAGTGCTGACGCTTGTGTAAAAACGCAGGGCGGGTATCTCGATGCTGAAGTTGACCTTAAGCTAAGTAAAGTATGTTTTGCAGAGTTAGTGCGTGCCCAAGCGTCGCGTTTTTATATCATGGCAGGATTTACGGGAAGCAATGAAGCGGGCGAGCTGACAACGCTTGGTCGCAACGGTTCTGACTACTCTGCAGCTGTCGCAGCTGCGTGTCTTGAAGCTGAAATCTGTCAAATCTGGACTGACGTTGATGGCGTCTACAGTGCAGATCCTCGTCTGATAAAGAAAGCGACTAAGGTCGACGTGCTATCTTATAAAGAAGCCATGGAGCTATCTTATTTTGGCGCCAAAGTGCTGCACCCAAAAACCATTTTACCTTGCGC
This sequence comes from Pseudoalteromonas sp. NC201, assembly GCF_002850255.1. Lineage (NCBI taxonomy): Bacteria > Pseudomonadati > Pseudomonadota > Gammaproteobacteria > Alteromonadales > Pseudoalteromonadaceae > Pseudoalteromonas > Pseudoalteromonas sp. NC201. The sequence continues at coordinate 3,096,627 of NZ_CP022522.1, read as the reverse complement.
CAAAGCAGATGTGCCTTGTGAAATTAAAAATACGCATGACCCAGAAGTGCCGGGTTCACTGATTTGTGCTCAAGGCGGTGGCGAGGCTCCAGTAAAAGCGCTTTCGAGTCTTGATAAACTGGCCATGTTGACCGTTGCAGGACCTGGGATGAAAGGCAAGGTTGGCATGGCTGCTCGGGTCTTTTCTGCACTGGCAGCAGATAACGTATCCATTGTACTTATTACGCAATCTTCTTGTGAATTCAGCATCAGTTTCTGTGTCCATGAGCAAGACTTAACACTTGCGCTGGTTGCGCTTGAACAGGCATTTGAGCTTGAAACGCAAGCAGGATTAATCGACCCAATTGAAGTGCAACGTAACCTTGCTATCGTTACTTTGGTTGGCGACAACATGAAAGCGCACAAAGGTCTTGCGGCCAAATTCTTTGCGTCACTTGCACAGGCTCAGGTGAATATTGTTGCCATCGCGCAGGACTCAACGGAGAGTTCTATTTCGGCGGTGGTTGACGGTGAACTTTGCCAAGATGCAGTAAAAGTGTGTCACGAAAACTTCTTCACGCACGTGCCATCCATTGATGTTTTCTTGATTGGCTGCGGTCTAGTGGGTCAAGAATTAATGAAGCAGTTTCATAAGCAGCAAGCATGGCTTGAAAAACGCAATATCCGTTTGAACCTCTATGGCATTGCAAACTCAAGTAAGTGTTACTTAGACCCAGAAGGCGTACCGTTTGATAACTGGGAATTGGCGCTTGAGAAAGCGGAGTCGGGCTTTGATTTACAACAGGTTAGCCAGTTTGTTAGACAAAATCATTTAATTAACCCTGTGATTGTCGATTGTAGTGCGGCTCAATTCGTTGCCGATGGCTATTTAGACTTTCTTAACGCGGGCTTTCATGTCGTTGCGGCTAATAAAAAAGCCAATACTGGCAGCTATGAGTATTATCAGTCACTGCAGCAGGCTGCACTAGCTAAGCGCCGTCACTTTCTATATGAAACCAACGTTGGCGCCGGACTCCCTGTATTAGACAACCTTAAATTGCTGTTTGGCGCAGGAGATGAATTGCTTTCATTCAGTGGTATTTTGTCTGGCTCGCTATCGTATATTTTTGGCGTATTGTCGGATGGTTTATCGCTATCGGAAGCGACAGAGAAAGCCAAACAAAGCGGTTTTACAGAGCCAGATCCGCGCGATGACTTATCTGGTACGGATGTCGCACGTAAGCTGCTTATCATTGCCCGTGAATCGGGACTGCCGTTGGAACTCAGTGATATTGAAGTTGAATCAGTATTACCTGAAGGGTTTGCTGAGGGTGCCAGTGTTGATGAATTTATGGCGCAATTACCGCAATTAGATGATGCTTTCGCAGCGCGTATTGCGGCGGCCAAAGCACAAGGCCAAGTGCTACGCTATGTCGGTTCAATTGTTGACGGTAAATGCCGCGTTGGCATTGAAGCGGTAGATAAAGAGCACGCTTTGTACGATATTCGTGACGGTGAAAACGCACTGGCTATTTTGAGCCAATATTATCAACCAAAGCCTTTTGTGATCAGAGGTTATGGCGCGGGCGCAGAGGTAACCTCTGCAGGCGTATTTGCTGATATCCTAAAAACGCTGTCGAGGTAGGAGCTATGAAAACATTTTATGCACCAGCGTCAATGGGTAATTTTTGTGTTGGCTTTGATGCCCTTGGCGCCGCACTCCAGCCTATTGATGGCAGTTTACTGGGTGATCAGGTCAGCGTTGAAGCCGCAGAGCGTGATACGTTCAACTGTATTGGTCCATATGCTGAAAAGCTCTCCGCTGATCCTAAAGACAATTTAGCGTTTCAGTGTTTACAGCACTTCAAACAGCATGTGGCACCCAACATGCCGGCGGTTGCCATGACCTTGTATAAAGGCCTTCCTGTTGGTTCAGGTCTAGGCTCTAGCGCTTGCTCTGTGGTTGCCGCTTTTGCTGCACTCAATGATTTTGCCAATACGCAATTAAGCCAAGAGGCGCTTATTGAATTAATGGCCGACTTTGAAGCTAAGGTCAGTGGTGGTCGTCACTACGACAACATCACGCCCTGCTACCTTGGTGGGCTACAACTGACAGCAGACTGCATTCCAAGTAAAGCAATCAGCGTTGCGCATGATGAAAGCTGGTTTTATGTTATTGCATATCCTGGCTTTGCCTTGAATACAGCGAAAGCAAGGCAAGCACTACCACAGCAGTTTTCTTTGCATGATACGGTGGAGTTTGCCCAGCGACTGTCGGGCTTTTGTTTATTGATGCAGTCAGGTCAATTTGACAAAGCACTGTCGATGATGAAAGACAGCATTGCCGAGGAAGCGAGAGCGCCACTCATTGCTGGCTTTAACGAAGCAAAAGACGCGCTACCAGCCCTAGGTGCCGAGCTGGTGAGTATTTCAGGGGCAGGGCCCACACTATTTGCTATTTGTAAGTCTGAGCAACAGGCAAATGCAGTGCAGCAATGGTTGCAACAAAATTACATTAACGAAGCGGGTTTTAGCCATATTTGCCGATTAGATGCGCTTGGCACAAGAGAATTAAAGGATCAAAAGTAATGAAATTAGTGAATTTAAAAGACGAGCAGCAGGTTGTTTCATTTGTTGAAGCGGTAAAAATTGGTTTAGGTCGTAACCAAGGAGTTTTTTTTCCTCCTACATTTGAGCGTATTGCAGATGTTGATGCACTACTTGAATTACCTTTTGCAGAGCGTAGTGCCAAGGTATTACATCACCTTATTGGTGATGAACTACCACAAGATACCCTCGATGCGATGGTAAAGCGCGCCTTTAATTTCCCTGCTAAATTAGTCGAAGTTGCTAAAAATCAGCATTGTTTAGAGCTTTTTCATGGGCCAACATTGGCGTTTAAAGACTTTGGCGGCCGCTTTATGGCGGAATGCATTAGTATGTTTAATCAAGGTGAGCGCGTGACTATCCTCACCGCAACAAGTGGTGACACGGGCGCCGCCGTTGCCCATGCATTTTACGAAAAGGAAAATGTCGATGTTGTGATCCTTTATCCTCATGGCAAAATTTCGCTTGCCCAACAAAAGCTGTTTACAACACTTGGGAAAAACATTCATTGTTATGCTGTAGATGGCAGCTTTGATGACTGCCAAGCGATGGTAAAGTCAGCATTCCTTGATGACGAAGTAAAGCAAAAGCTTGGTCTTAATTCGGCAAACTCCATCAACATCAGCCGTTTAGTGGCGCAAGTGTGTTATTACTTTGAAGCGCTAGCACAATTACCTAAATCTCAGCGTGATAAAGTGCATGTTTCAGTGCCAAGTGGTAACTTCGGTAATGTCTGTGCAGCAATGATTGCGGCAGCGATTGGATTACCTATTGCCAAGTTAAGTGCCACGACAAACCAAAATGATACTGTGCCCCGTTACATAGCCTCGGGTGAGTGGCAACCAAACGACACTTTGGAGTCACTCTCTAATGCGATGGACGTGAGTAAACCTAATAACTGGCCTCGTGTTGAAATCATGCTAGAAAGAGGGGATTTTAACAAACATGACTTTTATTCACGTTCGGTGACGGAAGCGCGAACTCAGACAGTAATGCAAGAATTACATGATAAAGGTTACTTGGCTGAGCCGCACACTGCGATAGCCTACGAGGGATTAGCACTGGACTCTCAAGCGGATGAAACCGGAATTTTCCTTGCCACTGCGCATCCTGCGAAGTTTAAGGAATCTGTAGAAGGTGTTTTAAATCAGCAGCTTGATATGCCGAAACCGTTGGCCGATGCATTGCAAAAACCATGTTTGGCAGAGCCGCTTAGTGCAGATTATGATGCTTTGAAGGCAGCAATGTTAGCAAAACTCAACTAAATCAGAGTGCCTATCTGAGTGGGTAGAACGCCCACTCAGATAAGGTCAATTTTAAGACTATATTAGCTTTTCAAATACAACTTAGGTTGTCTTATTTAAAATATTAATGTTTAAATAAAAAAATATCATCGCGATAGGGGTGTGAAATAAATTCAATCCCTGCTTAAATATGTCCATGCTGATTTCATAGGCAAACTGGTTATCTTGTGATGCTAGATTGTCTTTAAAAATACCCTTACGTTTACCTAGGAGAAACCATGTTAGAACGTAACATGAATATTGCAGATTTTGACCCAGAACTATTTGCAGCGATTGAAGCAGAAACTTCACGTCAAGAAGAGCACATCGAGCTTATCGCTTCTGAGAACTACTGTAGCCCACGTGTACTTGAAGCGCAGGGTTCTCAGCTAACAAACAAGTATGCTGAAGGTTACCCTGGTAAGCGTTACTATGGCGGTTGTGAGCACGTTGACGTGGTTGAGCAACTAGCCATTGATCGTGCAAACGAGCTATTTGGTTCTACTTATGCAAACGTTCAGCCTCACGCTGGTTCACAAGCAAACTCAGCGGTATTCCAAGCGCTACTTCAGCCACATGACACTGTACTTGGTATGAGCCTTGCTCACGGTGGTCACTTAACGCACGGTTCACACGTAAACTTTTCTGGTAAAACGTACAACGCAATTCAATACGGCCTAAATGAAGAGACTGGTGAGATCGATTACGCACAAGTTGAAGCGTTAGCACTTGAGCACAAACCAAAAATGATCATCGGTGGTTTCTCAGCGTACTCAGGTATCGTTGATTGGGCTAAGTTCCGTGAAATCGCTGACAAAGTAGGTGCTTACCTACTTGTTGATATGGCGCATGTTGCAGGTTTAGTTGCCGCTGGTATTTATCCAAGCCCTGTGCCTCATGCACACGTTGTAACAACAACAACGCACAAAACGCTAGCGGGTCCTCGTGGTGGTCTTATCATCTCTGCTTGTGATGATGAAGAAATCTACAAAAAGCTAAACTCTGCCGTATTCCCTGGTGGCCAAGGTGGTCCTCTATGTCACGTTATCGCTGCAAAAGCGGTTGCGTTCAAAGAAGCACTACAGCCAGAGTTCAAGTCATACCAAGAGCAAGTGGTTAAAAATGCACAAGCTATGGTTGCGGTACTTCAGGAGCGTGGTTACAAAGTGGTTTCTGGCAAAACTGAAAACCACCTGTTCCTACTTGACCTGATTGATAAAGACATCACAGGTAAAGATGCAGATGCTGCGCTTGGCCGTGCAAACATCACAGTAAACAAAAACTCTGTACCAAACGATCCACGTTCACCGTTCGTTACTTCTGGTCTGCGTATCGGTTCTCCTGCAATCACTCGTCGTGGCTTCAAAGAAGCTGAGTCGAAAGAGCTTGCTGGCTGGATCTGTGACGTACTAGACAACATCAATGATGAGTCTGTACAGGCACAAGTGAAAGAAAAAGTAAAAGCAATTTGCGCTAAATTACCTGTTTACGCATAATTTCGCTCACAAAAAAGCAGTTTTTTGTTATGATTAAGGCCGCATTCAAGCGGCCTTTTTTGTTTTTGAGTCAACGAGAGCGTCTATGCATTGTCCATTTTGTACAGCCAAAGATACCAAAGTGATAGATTCACGTTTGGTTGCTTCCGGCCACCAAGTCCGTCGCCGTCGTGAGTGTATTTTATGCCACGAACGCTTTACTACCTTCGAGGGCGCAGAGCTCTTAATGCCGCGCGTGATAAAGCAAGATGGTACCAGAGAGCCTTTCAATGAAGATAAGTTACTCAATGGCATGCACCGAGCGCTGGAAAAGCGTCCCGTCAGCACTGAACAAATTGAAGAAGTAGTACACCAAATTAAATCTCAAATTCGTGGTACTGGTGAACGCGAAGTACCAAGCGACATGATTGGCGAATGTATTATGGAAGCCCTCAAAAAGCTCGATAAAGTGGCTTATGTGCGATTTGCTTCGGTATATCGCTCTTTCGAAGATATTCGTGAGTTTGGTGAAGAAATTGCGAGGTTGGGGGATTGAGCCAGTTCACATCGCAAGACCATGATTTCATGAGCCGTGCCATCACGCTTGCAAAGCGCGGTAAATACACCACAACACCTAATCCAAACGTCGGCTGTGTGATCGTAAAAGACGGTGAAATCGTCGGCGAAGGCGCGCACTTAAAAGCAGGTGAAGGCCATGCTGAAGTGCATGCGCTTAAGCAAGCTGGAGCTAAAGCCGCTGGTGCAACTGCCTATGTAACGCTTGAGCCATGTAGTCACTATGGCAGAACGCCGCCGTGTGCTAAAGGTCTGATTGACGCAGGCGTCAGCAGAGTGGTCGCAGCCATGGTTGATCCCAACCCACAAGTTGCAGGGCGCGGATTGGCAATGTTAGAGGCCGCGGGAATTGCAACGGCTTTTGGTTTGTTAGAGCCACAAGCAAGGGCACTGAATACCGGATTCTTGAAGCGAATGGAGTATGGGTTGCCGTTCGTGACTTGTAAGCTTGCCGCTTCTGTTGATGGGAAAACCGCATTAAACAATGGCCAGAGCAAGTGGATAACCTCAGCTGCAGCACGCTTAGACGTACAGCGTCACCGCGCGCAAAGTTGCGTGGTCTTGACCGGAGCCGATACGGTTATGGTAGACAACGCCAGACTCAATGTTCGTGAGGAGTTTTTGCAAGACACCGATTATCCTCAATCTGAGCTACGCCAGCCGATACGTGCGATTATTGACTCACAAAATCGTCTGACACCAGATCTTGCGCTATTTACAATTGCATCTCCAGTGATTATTTTCCGCCGTACTATTGATAATTCAGTGCAATGGCCTCATTTCGTAGAGCAAATTGTCGTGCCTGAAATCAACGGTAAGCTCGACCTAAAAGCCGTGCTCAACAAGTTGGCTGAAAAGCACTGTAATTATGTTTGGCTAGAGGCCGGTGCCACCCTTGCGGGGGTAATGCATGAACAAGGGCTAATCGATGAATATATCATCTATTTGGCACCGAAAATAATTGGCGCTGGAAAAGGGCTGTTTAACACCACACCACTGAGTGCCATGTCGCAAATACCTGAGTTAGTGTTTGGCGACGTTTGCCAAGTGGGGCCTGATCTCAAACTTATCGCGACTAAAGAGAAGTAAAATGTTTACAGGTATTATCGAAGCAACAGGAACATTAACTCAATTGCAGCTCAAGGGCGGCGATTTAATTGTTCGTGTGACCACGACATCTCTTGATATGAGCGATGTAAACTTGGGTGATAGTATTGCCACGAACGGGGTTTGCCTGACCGTAACTGAGAAGTTTCATGATGGCTTCAAAGCCGATGTTTCTAACGAAACCTTAAGTTTGACGCGTTTTGCCGAGTACCAACAAGGCCAAAAGGTAAATCTTGAAAAGGCACTGCAGCCGATTTCACGCCTAGGCGGTCATTTGGTGTCAGGCCATGTGGATGGTATTGCTGAAGTGGTTGAGATAACCGCTAATGCCAGAGCGACTGACTATTGGTTAGCCGCGCCGTCATCGCTAATGAAGTATATTCCGTATAAAGGTTCGGTTGCCATTGATGGTATCAGTTTGACGGTCAATGCCGTGGAACAAAACCGCTTTAAATTGACCATAGTGCCACACACGGCGCAAGAAACGACGATTGCAGGTTTTCAAGTCGGGTCAAAACTAAACCTAGAGGTTGACCAAATCGCCCGCTACCTCGAAAGACTAATTCAGGGTGAGCCAAGCGCTGCCAGCGAGTCCACTCTCACAACCAGTCTATTGGCGAAAGCTGGCTTTATAAAGTAGCCACAGACAAAGTAAAAATGGGAAAACTATGAGTTTAAATAGTGCTGAGGAAATCATCGCGGACATTAAAGCCGGTAAAATGGTTATTTTGATGGACGATGAAGACCGAGAAAATGAAGGTGATCTGATCATTGCAGCAGAGCACATTACACCAGATGCAATTAATTTCATGGCAACATATGGTCGCGGGTTAATCTGTTTGACCATGACACAGGAGCGCTGTGAGCAGCTGAACTTGCCACTAATGGTGAAAACCAATGGCGCTCAGTTCTCTACCAACTTTACTTTGTCTATTGAAGCTGCGAAAGGCGTAACGACGGGGATTTCAGCGGCAGATCGTGCTCGTACAGTGCAAGCTGCAGTTGCCAAAGGTGCAGTGCCTGAAGATATTGTGCAACCTGGTCATATCTTCCCAATTATGGCGCAACCAGGCGGCGTTTTAACGCGTGCAGGTCATACTGAAGCGGGATGTGATTTAGCACGTTTGGCGGGGTTGGAACCTGCATCTGTGATTGTTGAAATTCTAAATCCAGACGGCACTATGGCACGTCGCCCACAACTAGAAGTATTCGCAAAAGAACACGATATTAAAATCGGCACCATTGCTGATTTAATTGAGTATCGTAACTTAAACGAAACCACTATCGAAAAAGTAGCAGAGTGTAAACTGCCTACTGAGTTTGGTGAGTTTAACCTAGTGACGTACAAAGACACCATTGATAATCAACTTCACTATGCGATGGTAAAAGGCGAGATCAAATCGGAAGAAGCCAATTTAGTACGTGTGCATCTGCAAAGCACGTTTAACGATATCCTCCATTCAGATCGCAGCGCGGATAGAAGCTGGACACTGGAAAGTGCCATGAAGCACATCGCCGACAACGAAGGCGTATTAGTCATTCTTGGTAAGCAAGAACGCAGCGAAGAGATGGAAGCGCTGGTTAAGGCATTTGCTGCGGAAGATGCGGGTGAACAGGTGAACTACCGTAAATTCCAAGGTACTTCGCGTACCGTAGGTGTGGGGTCGCAAATTTTGGCTGATTTAGGCATTCAGAAAATGCGCCTAATGAGTCTACCTAAAAAATATCATGCACTGTCTGGTTTCCACTTAGAAGTGGTTGAATACGTCGAACCAAAATAATTCCAAAATGCCAAATTGATCGCAATCGCCTATATTCAGATAGTAGGCGATTGCCACATTACTGTGCTATCATGCGCCTCAATTTGGCAATTGCTCATACAGATTAGGAACATCTAATGAAAGTAATCGAAGGTAATAAATACGCTCCTGGCAAAAAATTTGCCATTGTCATTTCACGTTTTAACGATTTTATCGGTAGCAGCTTACTTGAAGGCGCTGTAGATGAATTAAAACGTACCGGTGGTGTTAGCGATGAAGACATCACGGTTGTATATGTACCCGGAGCGGTTGAACTACCACTAGCAGCAAAACGCGTTGCGATGAAAAAAGAGCACGACGCGATTATTGCGCTAGGTGTGATTATTCGTGGTGGTACACCACACTTCGATTTAGTTGCTAACGAGTCTAACAAAGGCTTAGCTAGCGTTTCATTAGATTATGATATCCCTGTCGCTTTTGGTGTACTTACTACTGAAAGCATTGAGCAAGCTATCGAGCGCGCGGGCACTAAAATGGGCAACAAAGGGGGAGAAGCCGCCCTTGGAGCTCTAGAAATGGTGAACGTGCTAGAGCAAATTTAAGAGGAATCTCAGTGAAACCAGCAGCTAGACGCAAAGCACGTGTACTTGCTTTACAAGCTATTTATTCTTGGCAGCTAAGTGGTAACCCAATTGCCGATATCGAACAGCAAATGCTGATCGAAAACGACGTAACGAAAGTCGATGTAGAATACTTCAAAGACTTAGCGCGTGGTGTTGTTGTTAACCAAAAGCAGCTAGACGAAGCAATTCGTCCGCATTTAGCTCGTCCACTTGAAGAATTGGATATGGTTGAGCTTGCCGTGTTACGTGTTAGTGCTTATGAGCTTAAATTCCGTGAAGATGTGCCATACAAAGTGGCTATCAACGAAGGTATTGAGTTAGCGAAAATGTTTGGCGCTGAAGAGAGCCACAAATTCGTTAACGGTGTACTAGACAAAGCGGTTAAGTTTATTCGCAAATAAGCTTTACTATAGGAATAGCCGGCCTTGGCCGGCTTTTTTGTGTATGAAAGAATTTGAGCTAATCAATCACTACTTTAAAGGCCGTGGCATTACTCGCCGAGATGTAGAGCTTGGGATCGGTGATGACTGCGCCTTGGTTTCAGTTCCTGCTGGCAATCAACTTGCGGTAACTACGGATACGCTAGTTGCGGGTGTGCACTTTTTTGAAGATATTCCACCTCGAGCACTAGGCCATCGGGTTATCGCTGTGAATCTTAGCGACTTAGCTGCTATGGGTGCAGAACCTACTTGGGTGTCACTTGGTTTAACGCTACCTAAGGCTGACTTGGAGTGGTTAGAAGCCTTCACTGAGGGCATGCATGAAATTGCTGAGTACTATAACGTACAAGTAATAGGTGGCGATACAACGCAAGGTCCATTGACTATCACTGTATGTGCAAAAGGTATTGTACCAACTGGTAAAGCACTCAAGCGCTCAGGAGCGCGGGTGGGTGATTGGATTTATGTAACAGGTCCACTTGGTGACGCAGGGCTTGCTATTGAAGCGCGAAAACAGGGCTGGACACTTGAGCCAAAACATTACAAAGCGGCGCTTGAAAAGTTTAACTACCCAGCACCAAGGGTTGCTGCGGGCCAAGTTCTTAGGGGTCTTGCTACCTCTGCAATTGATATCTCAGACGGTCTACTCGCGGATCTTAAGCATATTTTACGTAGCTCGTTAGTTGGCGCTAAGATAAACGCCGATAAAGTTCCTCAGTCTGATGCGCTGCGCTCAAGCCTTGATGAAGATGCACGCATGCGGCTCGCGCTCGGTTTTGGCGATGACTACGAGTTACTCTTCACGGTCAATGATAATAACAAAAATGCCGTGGAAACCAGATTGAAGCAATATGGTGTTGAGCCAGTTTGTATTGGCCAAATTACGGCTAATAATGGCGAAATTCAATTGCTCAAAAAAGGTCAACCTTACCAGCTCACAGGGTTTGGTTTTGAGCATTTTAGCTAGGAGTTGGTTTGGCTAAGCAGTATGTATTTAATTTAAAGAAGCCGCATCAATTCTTTGCACTCGGGTTTGGTCTTGGTTTAGCGAAAAAAGCACCTGGTACTTTTGGCACCTTCGCCGCATTACCGTTTATTTTTGCAACCCAAGGCGCACCAATTTGGCTGCAATGTCTGGTTGCGATTGTCATGACGTTATTTGGGATCTGGGTGTGTGGTAAAACAGCAGACGATGTTAATGTTCATGACCACCCAGCCATTGTCTGGGATGAAGTGGCAGGTTTTTATATTACCATGATAGGGGCGGCGCTTAGCTGGCAGTCATTAATCGTTGGCTTTATTTTGTTCCGCTTTTTCGATATTTTGAAACCGGGTCCGATAAGATGGCTCGATAAACGTTTGCATGGTGGCTCGGGGATTATGCTAGATGATGTATTAGCTGGCATTTTTTCATTGATTTGCGTGCAAGCTTTGTTTAAAACTGGCATTTTAGTCTAACTGTGCTGATGTGATGGAATCGAGATGACAAGGCTATTGTTTTTCATTTTCACTTTGCTGCTACCAATTACGAGTTTTGCGGCGATAGATGATTACGTAGTTAAACAGTGGAATATCCAAAGTGGGTTACCGTCACAAAGCGTTAAGAGTGTCGTTCAAGACAATCAAGGCTACATTTGGCTCGGAACTCAGTTTGGCTTAAGTCGGTTTGATGGTCATCAATTCCAAAACTTCAACACCCAAAATACCGAATTCTTAAATAGCAATGCCATTAATAAATTGGTGGTGGATCGATTTGGCATGCTCTGGGTTGGCACGCGTCGAGGATTGTTAAGACTCAATCCCCAAACCTTAGAAGCTCGGCGTTTCGATCTGCAGGGGCCTGTACGAGATATCTTGCAAGATGAAGATGGCGGGATCTGGATTGCTGCGAATGGTCTGTATTATGTTTCTGCGAAAAAGCTGACGTTAGCCGCCAATAACATCGAACAAAGTACGTTAGATGTTACCCAAATCAATCAAATTGTAGGTTCCGTGACTAAAATGGCGTTGGTGCCTGATGGTATTTGGCTAGTGAATGAACGTCACCTACTTAAAATCAGTGAATCAAGCAATCGCAACGGTGATGGCGTTAGGCTTGAGCTGGCGAGTAAGGTTTCACTACCTGAGCAGTTAGCGCAAACCATTATACATGACTTAGCTTGGGTCGATGGTAAGTTGTTCTTAGCATCAGAGTTGGGTGCGTATTTTCTAGATATTGACGAAGTACTACGCCGTTATCAAGATGCGGGTAACAATGCCGTATATAAGTTTCTAAATGATAAGGAAGGCGGGCTATGGGTCTCTACTTATGGTCGGCTGTTATATCGACAGAATAACGGTGTTTGGCAAGCTGTCGAGCCAATTCAGTTGGATCAAAGTATCTGGTTTGCAGATATCTTTATGGACAAAGATAATAATATCTGGCTTGCCAGTTTAAATGAAGGCTTGTGGCTGGCCCACTCAGGAAAAGTGGAGCGGCATCATATTGGTCCTAGAGTAAACCAAGCAATTTCAGCCATCACACAGGGGCCCTCTGGTCAGTTATGGGTCGCTAGTCGTGAGGGGCTTGGCATTATGGGATTGAATGATAGTTATCAACCCGTGCTAACTAGTGCGCAGTTAAATCGTTCCGTGATACACGACTTGGAGTTTATTGGCGAAAAACTCATTCTTGGGACAGACCGTGGTGCACTTATCTACGAAAATGGCACACTACAAAAATTAACTGAGCGAGAGCTCAGACAGAATCCAGTCTTTTCATTAAGCCCTTCAAACCGAGGGGGAATGTGGTTTGGTACAGGGAGAGGTTTGTATCGTCTTGATTACAAGGGGATAACGCCATTTGCCTACAACGCTTTTCTTGGTAGTCAATTTGTTACTTTTGTTGAGGATTTTCCGAGATATGGTTTTATCGGTACTAACAAAGGTGCGTATCGCTACAATGATAAAGGCATCGAAAAAATAGGCTCGCAAACTTCGTTAGATACAGCTTATATCACCAGCATATTACACTTAGATACCGTAACGACTTTGGTGGGTTCACTCAATGACGGATTATTCTATCGTACCTCAGATGGTGATTGGTATCAGCTTGATGCTTCAAATGGATTGCCTTACGGATCGATATTTTCTTTGCATTATGACAAGAGCAATCAGCTCATCTGGGTGAGCACAATGAAAGGGGTATATCGCATGCCCGTTGCGCAATTTGGTCACGTTATAGAGAGTTTGCAAGTTGAACAAGTAATAAGCCCATTCGATAGGCAGCTTGATGGCAGACCAAGCCAATGTTGTTCAGGCCTTGGGCATGATGCCGTGGTTGAAACTGAGTCAGCTATTTTTTACCCCAGCTTACAAGGCGTTGTTGAGATCCCTAAAAATGTCCAGCTTTTTGGCGGTGGGGATTTATTGCCAAGGCTAGAGTCATTGTCTACCCACGATAGAGTATTTAGTACAGAATCATTAAATCAAGTGATCCAGCTTGAAACATCGGAACGCGATTTAACTATCAATTATACAGCCATTGATTTTTATGCGCCTCATAGCATTGAGTTTAGATACAAACTAAATGGCCATGATACACAATGGCGGGATGCACAATCACGGCGTGAAGCCATTTACACCAATTTGCCTCCAGGCAACTTTACCTTTGTGTTAGAAGCTAAGCGTCAAGGACAAGATTGGGAAAAGGCTAAAGTGCTAAGCTTATCAATTGTACTACCTCGGCGCTTCGACGAAACGATTTACTTTAGATTGTTTATTACTTGTGCATTTATCTTTATGTTCTATCTGATTTTTTGGGTGTTTAGAGCACAAGAAAGAAGAAAGCAGGCCGCATTAGAGGCGTTAGTTGCAGAGCGTACAACGGAGCTTAGAAAGGCAAATGAAAAGCTAAATCAAGTTAATACACAACTTAAGCTGGTTAGTCATTCCGATGAGCTGACAGGCTTGCGAAGTCGTCGCTTTTTGTTTGATCAACTTCCTAAAGATGTTGAGCACTACCAGCGCAATGCTCAATCACTACAAGCCCAAAATAAGAGCCTAGTGCTCATGATCATGAATATCGATGACTTTAGTAAGATTAACGATTCTTATGGTCCTATTGGTGGCGACAGTTGCTTACAACAGTTAGCGACACTTTTAAATACCCGTACTCAAGGTTCAGACTATGTTGTTAGATGGAGTGGGGATGAATTCTTATTGTTATTGCGTGATTTCAGTCGAGATGACATTGAAGAGTATGTTAGTGATTTATGTAAAGCCATTGCTGAGACGGACTATCGACTTCCTAATGGAAAAACCACTAAGCTGACAGTTTCTATGGGGTGGTCTTATTACCCTCTACCACTACTCGGTGGCAAAGTGATTGGTTGGGAATCATCAGTGAATTTGGCTGATATTGCGCTGCATCAAGTTAAACAACGCGGTGGGGATGGTGCTGCAACAATTACTTTTGATGATCAGTTAGATGCTTTTGAGTTTGAACAAAGTGCGAATATAGAGTCTCAATTACAGTTATTACAAAGTAACGGGCTTGCTGAAATCAGTGTATGGATGAGGTAAAACTCATAGCAAAAAGGCTTCCAAATGGAAGCCTTTTTTAGGTTGAATGCAGACTCACGCAAGCCAAGCCTTAATTTGTTGACTGATGCCTTCGCTGTTTAAGCCCAGCTCGGCATGGATCTCAGTTTGTGAACCATGCTTAATAAACTCGTCAGGTAGACCAAGAAGTTTAATTGGTTTTTGATGGCCTTGAGCAATTAAATACTCGCTTACTGCGGAGCCTGCGCCACCGGCAATAGCATTATCTTCAAGTGTGACGAAGCGCTCGTGAGTTACAACCAACTCTTCGATAAGGGCGCAGTCTAAGGGTTTGACAAAACGCATATCTACAAGTGTGGCATTTAGCTCTTCGGCTACGGCTTGAGCGTTTTCAAGCAATGTACCAAAGCTTAAAATAGCCAGCTTTTCACCTTCTCTTACTACCTTGCCCTTACCAACTTCTATTGCGGTCATTTCCGTATCAATCTCGGCGCTTCCCGCACTACCTCTGGGGTATCTCACTGCTGCTGGCCTATCTAGGCGATGACCTGTGTAGAGCATTTGGCGGCACTCATTAAGGTCGCTTGGTGCCATGATCACCATATTCGGGATACAGCGCAAGAAACTTAAGTCGTATGCGCCTTGGTGCGTCTCACCATCCGCACCAACGACACCGGCACGGTCAATAGCGAACAACACTGGCAGATTTTGTAGTGCGACATCATGAATGAGTTGGTCGTATGCGCGTTGTAAGAAGCTAGAATAGATTGCAACCACTGGGTTGAGGTCTTCACAAGCAAAACCCGCTGCCAGTGTCACAGCATGTTGCTCAGCAATGGCAACATCAAAATATTGAGCAGGGTACTCTTTAGAAAAGCGTACCATGCCCGAGCCTTCACGCATTGCTGGTGTGATTGCCATGAGCTTATTATCTTGTGCAGCCATATCGCAAAGCCAATCTCCAAACACCTTTGAAAAGGTTGGTGCACTAGGTTTTGATTTGGGTAAGCTATGGACGCTTGGATCGAACTTAGGCACGGCATGATAACCAATAGGATCTGCTTCTGCAGGTTTATAACCTTTCCCTTTTTGGGTTTTAACGTGTAATAGTTGAGGGCCTTTTAGGTTACGCATATTACGCAGCGTATCTACCAAAGTATCTACGTTATGTCCGTCAATTGGGCCAATATAGTTAAAGCCTAGCTCTTCAAAGAAAGTACCAGGGATTATCATCCCCTTTAAATGCTCTTCCATACGGCCTGCAAGCTCTTTAACCGGCGGCACACCAGACAGCAGTTTTTTGCTGCCTTCTCGAATATTGGTGTAAAAGCTACCAGAGAGGATCTTCGCGAAATGATTGGTGAGTGCGCCAACGTTTTCAGAGATAGACATTTCGTTGTCGTTTAGGATCACTAACATATCTGGATTGATGTCGCCTGCGTGATTCATGGCTTCAAACGCCATGCCCGCGGTCATTGCACCATCACCAATAACGGCGACGGTCTTACGTCCAATCCCTTCTTTTTCAGCCGCGATAGCCATACCAAGTGCCGCTGATATAGAAGTGCTTGAGTGGCCAACACTAAACGTATCGTATTCGCTTTCTTCTCTATAAGGGAAAGGATGCAGGCCATCTTTCTGGCGGATCGTATGCATCCTATCTCTTCTACCTGTAAGTAGTTTGTGCGGATAGGCTTGATGACCTACATCCCAAACGAGCCTATCGCTTGGTGTGTTATACACATAGTGTAAAGCTACAGTAAGCTCTACAGTGCCTAAACCAGATGCAAAGTGACCGCTGCTTTGAGAGACTGAGTTCAGCAAATACTCGCGAAGCTCATCACTAAAGGCGGTTAACTTGTGCTGGGGTAATTGACGGAGTTGACTTGGCTCGTCAATTAACGCGAGTAAGGGATACTTGCTACTATCAAGTTTCATGGTATTTATCAGAGTCCTAAGTGAATCTCAGCGCAATTACTCACGTGGTCCACTTCATAATTATTAAAATTCTTCACTAACTTGTCATAATATTATGTTAGCCAGCGTTTACAAAGTTCTTGTGAATATTTTCTTAGCTTGGCGTAGCTATTTTATACGTCAGCTTAATATTCTCGATCTATGATGTATTTTGCTAAATCTGCAAGTATTTCTGTATTACCGTTGATACGTGTAAGCGCTTCTAAAGCTTCATCTATCAAGTGTTCAGCTTTTTCTTTTGCTTGTTCTAACCCCAATAATGCTGGATAGGTAGATTTATTATGTTCTAAATCAGAGCCTTGAGGTTTACCAAGCACAAATGTGTCACCTTCTACATCAAGAATGTCATCTCTGACTTGAAATGCAAGGCCAATTGCACGTCCATAAGTACGTATCGCATCACGTGCTTGCTCTGAAACACGTTCCGGATCGCTACATAAGATCCCAAGTTCTACTGCACAGCTTAGTAGTGCACCTGTTTTTAGCTTATGAATACGTTCGAGCTCATCTATCGTAATTAAACGATTGGTTGCTGCTATATCGAGTGCTTGACCGCCTATCATACCTTGTAGACCCGATGCCTTGGCTAGCACTGAAATCATTTTTATTTGGGCATGGTGGCTTACCGCGAATGGATGTTCACTTAGCAGTTCAAATGCCAGCGTTTGCAGAGCGTCACCAGCTAAAATCGCGGTCGCCTCATCGAATTGGATGTGGCAAGTTGGACGGCCGCGTCTGAGATCATCATCATCCATAGCAGGTAAATCGTCGTGCACCAAAGAGTAGCTATGCACACACTCTATTGCGGCTGCAGCTTTGTCTAAATCTTCTGGAGCAGCACCAAATAATTCACCAGTACAATACACTAAAAACGGTCGCAAGCGTTTGCCGCCGTTTTCTATACTATAGCGTGTAGCCGCTTTTATATTCTCTTCAGTTTCAAGCACACTATCAAAATAGTGTAAAACGGTGTTTTCTACACGAGTTTTAGCAAACTGGAGCTTTTCTTGTAATTTTTTCGACATTAGGCTTCGTTATCAAATGGCTGTAATTGTGCTTGTTCATCCTCGCCCATTAAAATAGCGACTTGTTGTTCAGCTTGCTGAAGTTTCTGATTTGAAGCTTTTGCGAGTTTTATCCCGCGTTCAAACTGTTTAAGTGCTTGATCTAAAGGTAAGCTACCGTTTTCCATGTCTGCAACGATTTGCTCCAGTTCTTGCATGGCTTCTTCAAAGCTCAAGTTGTCTGGTTTTTTTACTGCCATATGTCACGCTGACCCGTAAAGTAAAAGTGTGGCAATTTTAGGGTGATTGCGCGCCAAGGTCAAAAAAACCAGTGACTTTTTGATCTGACCGAGTATCAGCATTACAAGATCTGCTATAAACTCGCATTTTAAACACTTTTTAATATAATAGTGTTAAGTTGTAGAAAAACTTGCCGATAACTCAAACAACAATAACTGCGTGATTTATCACAAATAACTTCCCCCGGAGGACATGTGGATTTAGCAACGGTAATAGGGATCCTGGGTGCCATAGGTTTAATTGTAATGTCCATGGTACTAAGTAGTGATGGCCAGATCGCTATGTTCTATAACACGCCTTCCGTCGTTATCGTATTTGGTGGTTCAATTTTTATCGTATTGTCTAACTTTACGCTTGGACAGTTTTTCGGAATTGGAAAAGTGGCCGGGAAGGCCTTCATGTTCAAGATTGAAACTCCGGAAGAGCTGATTGAAAAAGCCGTTGAGCTTGCTGATTCAGCTCGCAAAGGTGGTTTTTTAGCGTTAGAAGAAGCCGAAATCCCCAACCAGTTTATGCGTAAAGGTGTCGATATGTTAGTCGATGGGCATGATGCTGATGTTGTGCGTGCCACATTGCAAAAAGATATTGCCCTAACGTCCTCAAGACACGAGTTAGGCGCTGGCTTATTTAAGTCCCTCGCCGATATCGCTCCTGCTATGGGGATGATTGGAACGCTCATCGGCCTAGTAGCGATGTTATCTAACATGGATGATCCAAAAGCAATTGGACCTGCTATGGCTGTTGCACTTTTGACAACTTTATACGGTGCGTTTTTGGCTAACGTGGTTGCAATCCCAATTCAGGTTAAGCTTGAACTTCGTAAAGACGAAGAAGAGCGAAACCAGCGCCTTATCTTAGATGCAATCTTAGGCATTCAAGATGGCCAAAATCCAAAAGTCATTGAAGGTATCTTGAAAAACTATCTGCCAGAATCTAAACGTGGCGCTGAGGCTGAGGAATAATCATGTCAGATGAGAAAGAATGTAAATGTCCCCCCCCAGGTCTTCCTGCCTGGATGGGAACGTTTGCTGATCTCATGTCGTTGTTAATGTGCTTCTTCGTACTGCTATTGGCATTCTCCGAAATGGATGTACTGAAGTTTAAGCAAATTGCAGGATCGATGAAGTTTGCTTTTGGTGTGCAAAATAAAATTGAAGTAAAAGATATTCCTAAGGGTACCAGCGTGATTGCGATGGAATTTACTCCAGGAAAGCCAGAACCAACACCGATTGAAACGATTCAACAGCAAACCGTAGAAATGACGCAGCAAATGCTAGAGTTCCAAGCTGGTGACGAGGCTTCGGCGGGTGGCAGACAGGAGCAACGAGGTAATAAGCGTGGTGGTGAGTCTGCCAGTACTGCACAGGAAATGGCGTCAACGCAAGCAATTGCTTCTGCGGACCAAGAGCAAGTAAACGAGCTCGTTAAAAAGATTGCACAGCAGCTAGAAAAGCAAATTATGGATGGTGCAATTGAACTCGAGTCATTAGGGCAGCAAATTATTATTCGCATCCAAGAAAATGGTTCTTTTCCTGCGGGAAGTGCGTTTCTACAACCTAAATTTGAACCTGTGATTGCCGAAATTGCAGAGCTGCTCAAAGATGTACCTGGTGAAATTACAGTGTCGGGTCACACTGATGACTTTAGAGTGACTAACGAACTTTATTCGAATAACTGGGATTTATCGGCAACTAGAGCGGTAGCCGTTGCGACTGTAATGGAGCGCGTCCGTGGCTTTGATAAGAACAGAATGGTCGTAGTTGGTCATGCAGACACTAGACCTTTAGTACCTAATGACAGCGATGCAGATAGGCGCCGAAACCGGCGTGTCGAAATCTCGATTTTACAGGGTAAAGCGAAAGAATCAGACCCTATTGAAGTTAGGAAAAATTAGTTACAGTTTGTTGCCAAATTACAGGGAATTCGCTAAAGTTCTAGCTGCTCTACAAACTCTCGATAAGGATAAAATGATGGACGTTAAAAATTATAGATTGCCTGGAAACAATGGTGGTGGTGGTGATAACGGTGATGAAGAGCAGAAACCAGACGCAGGACGTTAAGGTATATGTGGCCTGAATGGGAACCCATTAGACTGTTTTTTCAGGAATACAGTATTTGGGTTTCTTTTTTAGCGGTAGTAATGTGCATCGTGGTGCGAGATAAACAAGCACTGCGATATTCGTCTTTGGTTGCAATGTTTTATATATTAGGATGGCTAACCTACGATTGGGTTATGCAATTCGATGATGTTAAGGTGTTTCGATACATATATTGGGCCCTTTCAGACATTGTCTTCATGGCAATTATTGCTTACTGGGCTGTTAAAGATAAGATGTATCTATGGCAAAGTATTCTTGCTCAAATAATCATTATTCCAGCTCCGCTATTACAGTTTTTTAGACTTGTCGACAGACATTTTATGGATCTGTCCTATTCAACTTACCTGTATCCTACAATTATTCCTATGGTTAATGTGGCTACTCTGTGTTTAGCATTTGTGCCAGTCTTTACCTTTTGGAAACTAATGCAAGATAGAAAAGAAGCGAGACTGGCTAGGGAAAATAGATTAGCAGAAACGACTAGCTAACCTAAACCTCGGATAATTAATGCCTTATCCAAGGTTCAGGTTAATTTGCAGTTGCTTTGCTCACCCCAAACTAGGAATAAGGCCAGCCATTTGCATTAGCTGAGAGGTGATGATCATCACACCGAAAACAGCGGCAAGTCCTAGTCCAAGCGTACCTCCTTTAACCTGATATCCATCATTACCTCTGGTTTTTCTCTGTTTCCATACCATAGCAACTGGTAGAAATACCGCTAACACCACGAGCGCAATCGCTGCATATCCCAGTGCCATAATAAAGCCCTTTGGATAAAAGAGGGCAAAGCCAAGCGGTGGTAAAAAGGTAATGAATGCCGTTTTGATCCGGTCTTTCTTAGTATCTTGCTTCTTAAAGGCATCTGCAAAAAAGTCGAATAAGCCGAGACTCACGCCTAAGAATGAAGTCGCGAGAGCCAGATCTGCAAACACAGTTACAAATAATTGTACGTTGTCGTTGTGTGCGATAGAAGAAATACTGGTTACAAAACCCGGCAGTCCCTCACTTGCCATTAAGCTCTCTTGCCCCATAACACCTTGGCTTAGTAATTGCCAAAACACATAAATGATAAGGGGGAGGGAGGCACCAAACATCATCACCTTACGTAATTGACGAATATCTACACCAACGTACTTGACGATTGACGGGATTGAGCCATGAAACCCAAATGAAGTGAAAATTACAGGAATTGCCGCAATTACAAGCCCTTGCTCCACTGGCATATCGATAAGATGTTGGCCATGAACATAGGGAGTCAGGATAAAAAATAAACTCGCGAGCACGATAACTTTAATGGTAAATAGTAATTGGTTAAGCTTATCGACGGTACTTGTACCTAATGTCACTATGGTTGCAATGATAACAGCAAGTAGTACTGAACCGAGTTGGGGAGTGATCCCGTCACCCAATACACTAACTAGTTTGCTTTGAAGTTGTGCACCACCTCCCGCTATATAAGCTGCACACAGCGCATAGAATAAAAATACCATAGAAAAGTTAGCGACATATTGGCCCGATTTACCAAGTAAGTTTTTCGCCAGTGTATTTAGCGTAGCGTCTTGATCCGCGTACTGATGTATTTCCAGCATAAGTAAAGCGGTATAGGTCATTAGCAACCATGTGATTGTTAATAACGCGATAGCGGTAGAAAAGCCGAGTCCTGCGGATGCAATCGGGAGGGCGAGCATACCTGCGCCAATTGTAGTACCTGCTACAATTAGCATGCTGCCCAAAGTTTTATTCTTAAGCACGTTTTGCCCCTGATTATTATTATCTGGTGAGGCAAGATATAACGAATAGCACGGAATTGAAACCGTTTTGCTGCTAATACCAATTTGCGTATAAAATTCATGTGTCAAAAACAAATAAGCCGCATATCAATATGCGGCTTATTCTAATCACCAGTATTTCCATCCAGTGAATTTGTGCTTGTACCCTTAACTTTTATATAAAGTCTTCATCTCTCATGAAAATGCACCGTATCAAGCTAACTTACCTAAGAGTCTATTGTGCTCGTACTAAATTGTCAAACCAATCTTGACCTCTCGCACTGAGCGACTTTAGCACAATAAGGTCACTTTCACCGTCAGGTAGCTTCAACCTTAGATGCTCATCAAGCGCAATTGCACGTTCCAAATGGCTGCGGATCTCACCCAGCGTCCGGACCATACAATCTAGCTCCTCAGGTAAGCCTTCGCTAAAATCCATACGAGTCTGATAACAGGCTATATTCCAATGCATACGAGCTCTGACGGACTCACTCATATCTGAAATGGAAAGTGCGCTTTCTAGCAGCTTGATGGCTTCTGCGAGCTTACCATCTCGGCTGAGTGCTCTGGCTTTTATGCCAATTGCTCTTGCATGGTTTGGGTGAATGTTGGTAAGAATGTCATCACAAACCTTAATTGCTTCATCGTATTGTGTGTTTGCAATCAATTCCCTAGCACGTTGGAGTGCGATCTCTACGGTATTCTTACGTGCTATTTCATACTCTTCTTTAACCTTTTGTTGGATGTCATTGAATTCATCTTCGCCAACGTAGCGTTTGTAGGCGCTAGAAACGAGTCCTACACCGCCAAAACCGCTTAAAATAGAGAATGAAAAGATCTTAATCCAAGTCCAAAATGCTTTATCAGAACCGGTAATTGAGTCATTTTCCCGTTTCAGATTGTGCTCTACAACCACTTTGATAATGCGGTTGATCTCAACGGCATTATCGTTATGCGCAGATGAAAACATTGCCACGGGAATGAGTATCTCGTCATTGTTTTGATGGTGGGAGTCGTGCTCACCATTTTGATATGATTTAAATGCATACCTACTGACTGGGCTGAAGTCTGCAGCGCCCGCCATGGTGAGCACACCGATTGCCATAAATGCTGAGATCACACCGGCTAGAATGACACCGAATCCACCTAAGTCCCAATACTCTGGGGCGGCGCTATTCGCACTCTTAAACTTAGGTTTGCGAAACTTATATGACGACGTTGAACGCATCGCTTGTAAGAGCCCACCTAAGCTGCCTCCAAGCACCACAACGGCAATAAAAATAGCGTAAAAGCTGATTGGTCCGTATTCCATATTAAAGTTATGTCCGAAAATTAGGGAGCAGTTCTCTCAGGTTAAGTAACTGAACTTTGGCTATTTTACATTGAATTTACAAAAATGCGTAGGGGGAGAGTGGAAATTGCATGGATATTGCTCCTACTTACGGCTAGGAGCAATATACGTTTTACTTGAACTTAAGTTCAGGAGCAGCAGTTATTTTACTTCTTTACCGGCGGCTTGCTGATCTGCATGGTAGCTAGAGCGTACAAATGGTCCGCAAGCTGCGTGGCTAAAGCCTATTTCGTCGGCATACTCTTTTAGTCCATCAAACTCTGCCGGTGGCACGTAGCGCTTTACCGGTAAGTGGTGCTTTGAAGGTTGTAGGTATTGGCCTACTGTAAGCATATCTACGTTATGCTCGCGCAAGTCTCTTAAGACTTCTTCAATTTCAGAGATTTCCTCGCCTAGTCCGACCATCAAGCCAGATTTAGTTCTCACTTCTGGGTGCATTTCTTTAAAGCGGCGTAGCAATTCAAGTGACCATTTATAATCGGCACCCGGACGCGCTAGCTTGTAAAGTCTTGGTGCTGTTTCAAGGTTATGGTTGAATACATCCGGTGGGGTTTCGCTTAAGATTTCAAGCGCTCTATCCATACGACCACGGAAATCAGGTACGAGAATTTCGATTGTAATACCTGGATTGTGCTTACGGATCTCGCGAATACAGTCGGCAAAGTGTTGTGCACCACCGTCGCGCAAGTCATCACGGTCAACAGAGGTAATAACAACGTAGCTTAACTTCATGTCTTTGATAGTGAGCGCTAGCTTTTCAGGCTCTTGGGCGTCAGGTTTTAGTGGACGACCATGAGCCACATCGCAGAATGGACAGCGGCGAGTACAAATTGCACCTAAAATCATAAAGGTTGCTGTACCGTGATTAAAACACTCAGAAAGGTTAGGGCATGACGCCTCTTCACAAACAGAGTGTAAGCCGTGCTTACGCATTGCTTGTTTAATGCCATCGATACGTTCACTTGATTTTGGCAAACGGATCTTTAACCACTCAGGCTTTCTCAGCATTTCTTCGCGTTCTGTTGGCATGACTTTTACTGGGATCAATGCCATTTTTTCAGCATCGCGGAGCTTTACCCCAGGCTCCATTTTGACTGGTTTACTCATACGTTTTCAAACCCTTCAGTGTATTCGACATGCTCAGCATTAATGCGTTTTAGCATGTGTTTTACCAGACCGGCCCCCGCATCAGCGACGGTTTGAGGTCCATTAATTTCGCTACTTTGCACCATATTCATGCCCGCGTAACCACAAGGGTTTATTCGTAAAAATGGACCAAGATCCATATTGACGTTGAGTGCGAGCCCATGAAATGAGCAGCCACGACGGACTCTAAGTCCAAGAGATGCTATCTTGCTATCGTTGACGTATACACCTGGTGCATCGGCTTTAGCATAAGCCTTTATCCCATATTCTTTAAGGGAGTCGATTATGCTTTCTTCTAGCCAAGTGACGAGCTCACGTACCCCTATTTTCAATCGTCGTAAGTTGAGCAGCACATAAAGCATTTGTTGCCCAGGACCGTGATAGGTAACTTGACCGCCGCGATCCACTTTTACGACGGGAATGTCACCTGGCGCCAAAACATGCTCTTCTTTACCAGCTTGACCTTGCGTAAAAACAGGCTCATGTTCCACCAGCCAGATTTCATCCGCTGTGGTGTCATCACGCTCGTCGGTAAAATATTGCATTTTGTGCCAAATTGGCTCGTAACGACAAAGGCCAAGTTGGCGCACAATTAACTTACGAGATTCCATAACTAGGGTCCTTACCAACTACAGGATGTAGCGGACGTCTTCGATGCCACCGATCTCGGTATAAATCTGCTCGATATGCTCTTTGCTGGTTACTGTAACGACTAGAGATACGGCTTCATAGGTGCCCTTACTGCTTGGTTTAACCTTTGGTGCATAATCACCAGGTGCAATAACCTGCAGTTTGGCTAGGATCTGATCCGTCAAATTGACATTTGCTAGGCCCATAATTTTGAATGTAAATGGGCAAGGAAATTCTAAGTATTCATCAAACTTAGTATTTTTAACTGGTTTTACCACGACGGTATCCTCACAACGAACTACTTGCTGACGCCTTTATTTGGTCACTTAGGGACTCTTTCAAGCCTTGAGTTTCCAAGGTCGTCATTTATTGGCCGCATTCTATCATTTTTAAGACAAAAAAAAACGTCCATACGCAGGACGTTTTTGCTAAGCCGTATAGAGCTTAGTGAGTGTTAGAGATTAAACCCTTACAATCATCGAAAACTTCTGAGGAGAGAATGAGAAGAAAAAAGTGACTATTGTTAGCAAAGGTTAGATCATCAAAGAAAAATTGCAATACCGTAATTACGAATAGTAGCAGTAAAATTCCTGTTTTTTTTCGTTTAAAACTATTAATAATATTTTCTTTAGATTGTAAGAGCTTAGTATTTAAAACGAGTATTAATTGATAGATGATAGCGGCAATCACCATAAAATTGATTACTGTAACGAACACAGGGCGAAGTGGAAAAGCAATAAGACCAAGCAATATTACTACGAAAGCAAATAAATATCTCAAGTGTCCAAAGTTGTGACTTGATTCTAAGCTAGTATCGCTATTTTTTATTAAAGAATTTAACTCATAGAGCATGGAATAGAGTATTAAATAAAATCCAATATATGAAAGTTCTGGCATCTTTAAATGGTAGCTTAACGCAAGGCAGGCAAGATAAGCTATTGTGCTAATGTAGAT
Organism: Pseudoalteromonas sp. NC201; assembly: GCF_002850255.1. Classification (NCBI taxonomy): domain Bacteria; kingdom Pseudomonadati; phylum Pseudomonadota; class Gammaproteobacteria; order Alteromonadales; family Pseudoalteromonadaceae; genus Pseudoalteromonas; species Pseudoalteromonas sp. NC201. Next base: position 3,071,005 of record NZ_CP022522.1, on the reverse strand, counting down.
ATAAAATGGAGTGGACTTTATTTGTTCAATGAAAGTCATTAATTTATCCTTTTATTTTTCCATTTGATTCTATTGTTTTGTTTTATATAAATTAATTTAATGCTTGTCAGAGGTTGAAACCTTATAAAGAAAAGATGATTACATTCGATATTTGCGCTGTTTATCTAAATAGGCTAGTGCGAGAACTCTAAACTAGTTTAATCAGTTTCAAAAATATCCTCACTAATGATATGGTTTAAGTACTGCATGTAGCAGCTAAAAATAACCATATAATTAGCAGCCAACGCTCCTACGGGTATAGATAGAAAAGGTGTGGTGCACATAACAACAATGAGTACCAGGTTAACAGAAAGGATAAACCTCGACTTGGTTTTTAACCTCTCCTTTATCGCGTCAATAGCGGACATCTTTCTTATTTTATACACAATTCTTATAACATGGGCTGCTAATAACATAGCGAATGCAATATTAAAAAGTGTAAGTAGTAGGTATTCAAGGTGCAGCCCGGCAATACCTATACAAGCAAACGCTAGCATAAGTAGCAACTGTATCCAGTGCTGTTTACAGTAAGTTATGAGCGTAACTTTTGCACAAGCTCCTTGTTCTTTTGCCACTACGGATAATAAATCCCAAGCAGGTACAATTAGCGCCATATAAAAACCAATATATAAAAGCAGGCTTGACTTGTATAAAATAGCAGAGAAAAGCAGTAATACTGCAATAGTCAACTTGGCTACTGGTAAGCCTGGTTTTAGGTATATATGATCTATGTAGTTCATAGGAAAGCCTTTTGTGAATCACCTCTTAGATTAACATCTCTCTACTTCTTCTCATTCATAACAGTCATCACTGGTACAAGTCAGGATACTCTGCTGAACAAAAATCTCCGAAGAGCTACTGGGACCGCTGTCATTATTTCCACAGTCAAAAGGAGTTTCTACACTTCATCATTATTACCGCGATTGTCGCCATCATCACTTAAATATCCTTTTATTTATAATTCGAGTTTGTACCCGAAATTGATTATCACAAATTGTTTTTAAATTGTAAACTTAAAGGGAGTTTTCAGCCGTGTGGTATGTTGAAAAGGGGTCTTAGATTAGAAAGTATGAATGTCAGGAAAGTGAAGGGAAATAAATAAGCTTTATAGGAAAGATAAGCCAACCAGTTTGTCTCGGCTGGCCTATCAGATAAGGAATTACTGCGAGATCTGTAAACGTAGGTAGTCGTAGATCTTGCTAAAGAATCCACCTTCTTGGATCTCTTCAAGCGTAACCAGCGGGTATTGTGCTACGTCTTCACCTTCAAGCTGTAAGAACAAAGTACCAACTTTAGTACCTTTTGCTAGCGGCGCTTCGAGTGTTTTATCTAACTCAAAGTTAGCCTTTAAGTTCTTGCTTTGACCACGTGGAATAGTGATTGGCGTGTCTTCCATAATGCCAAGCGATACGGTTTCTTTGTTACCCATCCATACGCGCTGATCGGCAAAAGCGTCACCGGCTTGGTAAGGAGTAATGGTTTCAAAGAAACGGAAGCCGTAGTTAAGCAACTTTTTGCTTTCAACTTTACGTGCTCGCTCACTCTCAGTACCCATGACGACTGCAACAAGACGCATATCATCTTTAACCGCTGAAGTAACAAGGCTGTAGCCGGCATCTGAGGTGTGGCCGGTTTTAATGCCGTCCACTTCAAGGCTTGCATCCCAAAGTAGTGAGTTACGGTTATATTGCTTTATACCATTGTATGAAAAAGACTTTTTCTTGTATAAAGCGTATTCGTCAGGTACATCACGAATAAGTGCGGCACCTAGAGTCGCCATGTCTCTTGGAGTGGTGTAATGCTCATCGGTGTCTAGGCCATGGCTATTGATAAAGTGACTATTCGTCATGCCTAGCTTTTCAGCATGTGCATTCATCAGATCGGCAAACGCACTTTCGCTACCAGCAATGTGCTCGGCCATTGCAACACAAGCATCATTGCCAGATTGAATAATGATCCCGTGGTTTAAGTCATCGACACTGACCTGCTTACCGACTTCGATAAACATCACCGACGAACCGGGAAAATTCTTAGCCCATGCTTTTTCACTAATGGTGACCTGATCAGATGGACTAATGTTACCTGCCGCGATTTCAGTACCAATAACATAACTGGTCATCATTTTGGTTAAACTTGCAGGCGCTAGCTTAGTATCGGCTTCACCCTCTGCAATCACCTTTCCTGTTGTGAAATCTACAAGGAAATAGCCTTTCGCATTGATTTGCGGCGGTGAAGGAATAATTTGTGCACTGGCACTCATAATAGAGAAAGTGCACACCAGTCCAAGGACTTTTTTAACGATTTTTGGTTTGATAGAAGTCATTATGCTCGCTTTTTTGTTTATCGGCATTCATTGCGGTTATTCTAAAGTTCCTGCTCACTGTAAAGCAAGAAAGCACGACTAAATTGACCTTGTTGTAAGGTTTTTAGTAAAGATTGTGCTTGATTGTCGTCGGTAATTGGGCCGACTCTAAGCTTGTACAGGTTGTTTTCAAACGTGATGGGTGTACCTAACCCCAATTCTTGTTTTAACTGACCTGCTAATAACTGTATGTTCTCAAGTTTACTGCCAGCAGCAACTTGTACATAGGTTAGCCTTGGAGACTCGCGCGATAGAGTAATGGCTTCGACCTTAACGCGCGCTGTACCCTGAAGGTGATAGCCTAGCTTGTAGGCGGCAGCGTAAGACAGGTCGATTAATCTATCGTCGTGGAATGGACCTCGGTCGTTAATTCTAACGATGGCAGAGCGTCCGTTGTCTAAGTTTGTTACTTTAGCAAAGCTAGGGAGTGGCAGCGTTTTATGTGCCGCTGTCATATCGAACATATTAAAAATTTCACCATTGGAGGTGTGGTAGCCATGGAATTTACGGCCGTACCACGAGGCAATGCCTTGTTGTTGATACCCATGTTCGTCTGAGATTGGTGTGTAACGTTTACCAAGAACAGTGTAGGGGCGATTGGCACTCACGCTCTTTTTCTCATTGGTGACAATGGCATCTTGCATTTCCAGTTCGGTAGGTTCGCGCAGTGGCGCTTTATCATGGCGAATATGATAGCGACTTCCACAAGCGCTGAGCACGCTTAACAGGGCAAATACTAAAACCAGTTTTGAAATTAGGGTAATACGAACTGTCATTATTTTAACAACATCCTCTTATCTGTTGCGATTGCCATAATAATGCCAAAACCGGCCATTAAGGTCACCATCGATGTGCCACCATAGCTAATTAGGGGCAGAGGTACACCGACTACTGGCAAGAGACCAGAAACCATTCCGATATTTACAAAGACATAGACGAAGAAGGTCAACGTCAGTGCTCCTGCAAGCAGCTTACTGAAAGCGTCTTGTGCTTGCACTGCGATATACAATCCGCGACCAATTATAAAAAGATACAAGCTGAGTAAAATGGTGACACCCAACAAGCCAAATTCTTCGCTCAACACCGAGAAGATAAAGTCGGTATGGCGTTCGGGTAAAAACTCTAATTGAGATTGGGTGCCATGTAGCCAACCTTTGCCCTCCACGCCACCGGAGCCTATCGCAATTTTCGATTGGATAATATGGTAACCAGAGCCCAGCGGGTCGCTTTCTGGATCTAAAAAGGTCAGAACACGTTGCTTTTGATAGGCATGCATTCCGTAATGCCAAAACGCATAGCCACCGGGGACCGCAAGTAATAAACCAGAGCCGATTAAACGCCAACTTAACCCAGCTAAAAAGAGCGCAAAAATACCAGAGCTGGCGATTAAGATAGAAGTACCCAAGTCGGGTTGCTCTTTGATCAGGATGGTCGGTACTAACACAATCACAAAACCGATTGTTAAATTCAAAATACTAGGAGGTAAGTGAGAGCGGCCAATAAACCAAGCGACCGTCATGGGCACTGCTAGCTTCATTATTTCAGAAGGTTGAAAGCGGGTAACACCTAAGTCGAGCCAGCGCTGAGCCCCTTTACTACTGACTCCAAAAAACAGCACGGCGACGAGCATGCCAAGACCTAAGAGGTAAACGGGAATTGCCACACGCTTAAGTGTATTTGGAGAGAATTGTGCCATAAATAACATGGCAACTAATGCACCAAACATGCGTGTGCCGTGGCGCATCATCATGCCCATATCTTGTCCACTAGCACTATAAACAATCGCAAGGCTACCAATCATCATAGTGAGCAAGGCTGTAAATAATGGTAGGTCGATATGGACTTTTTCAAATAGCGAACGCGGCTTATTCAGCGGGCTCATTGCTGTTGCTCCTTCTCAAGCGGGTAGGCTGAAAAGTAATAATCCATCACTTGTCTTGCCATTGGCGCTGCGATAGCACTACCACCACCTTGGTTTTCGACAACCACAGTGATAACAATTTGAGGGTCATCAAAAGGTGCAAAACCTACGTAGATACCATTGTCTCTGTGTTTTTCTTTTAGCTTTTTGGCATCGTACCTTTCGCCCTGAGCAATGCTGACAACTTGTGCGGTGCCTGTTTTACCTGCGTGGTCATAGGTCACGCCCTTAAATGCGCTTTTCGCGGTACCTATTTTTACTGTGTTGTGCATGGCTTTTAATGCGATATCCCAGTGATAAGGATTTTTCAACACAACGGGTGGTTTTTCTTCCGTAAATAATTGTTCTACTTCAGTGTCTTGCTTAGAAATTTGTACTAAGTGCGGCTGGCGGTGTATGCCTTTATTGACCAAAATGCTCAGCGAGTTCGCTATTTGCATTGGAGTAGCAGTCCAGTAGCCTTGTCCTATCCCAACAGAAATCGTATCTCCCGGATACCACGACTCTTTAAAACGTTCTCTTTTCCATTCAACGGATGGCAGAATAGCTGAGGTTTCTTCATGAATATCTATACCCGAAAGCTCACCAAAGCCAAACTGGTTCATAAAGTCGCTAATTTTAGTTATGCCGAGTTTATATGCGGCTTCATAAAAGTAGGTGTCGCAAGACTGCTCAATAGCCTTATACACATCAACATGCTCATGGCCCCAAGGACGCCAGTCACGCCATTTATGTTTTACATTGGGAATTTGAAAAAAGCCAGGATCCCAAATTTTGGTTGTTTCGGTGACAACACCTTCTTCCAGCGCAAGCACAGCGAGATGGGGTTTCACTGTGGAAGCTGGTGCATAACGGCCTTGAGTTGCACGGTTGATAAGCGGTCTGTCTGGGTTGAGCAAGGCTCGGTAGTCTTTGCCGCTGATCCCGTGAACGAACAGATTCGGGTCGTAACTTGGGTTAGAATAGAGCGCTAAAATTCCACCATCGCGTGGATCCATAACGATGATCGCGCCTCGGGTGTCTTTTAGCACATGCTGGACGATTTGTTGCAAGCCGATATCAAGCGTTAGTACCAAGTCTTTACCTGGTTGCGGCGTTTCCATGCTTAATGTGCGAATGATACGGCCGCGATTATTCACCTCGACGCGGCGAGAGCCCACAATGCCGTGCAGCTGTTCTTCATAAAACTTCTCGACACCGAGCTTACCGATATCATGGGTGGCACGATAGTTAGTGTCTTTGCCTTCTAGTTCTAAGTCAAAGAGTTCCTCTTTGTTGAGCTTTGCGACATAGCCAAGGGCATGAGTGAGGGTATCGCCATAAGGATAATAACGGGACAATCGAGCTTCAACGCTAAAGCCAGGCAGGCGGTGTTGGTTCACCGACAAAATTGCAACTTCTTCTTCATTCAAGCGGCCCTTTAGTACTTGACTTTTGAAGCGGCGGTTATGCTTGATTTCCTTTTTGAAATCTTCTACTTCTTGCTCAGAAATTTCGATGAGTTGACGTACAGAAGCTAATGATGCTTCGAGATCTTCGACATCTTCTGGGATCACTTCAAGGTTGTAAACGGGGCGGTTTTCGGCGAGCAACACACCATTGCGGTCGTAAATCAGACCACGATTAGGGGCGACCGGTATGACTTTTATACGGTTATCGTTTGAGCGGGTACGATAGGTCTCGTGCTCGGTTACCTGAAGCTTGTAGACGTTGTGAAACAAGACCCCAACAATAATAACGACAAAAACAAAGCCGACAAAGGCCCGTCTCGCGAAGAGGTTCGCCTCGGCAGAATGATCCCTAATCGTCGGCCGTTTTTTTATCATTATTATTCTCTGTGGTAAGGATGATTATTATTTAAACTCCAGCCACGATACAAGCTCTCGGCAACCACTATACGCACCAAAGGGTGGGGTAGGGTTAAGTTTGATAATGACCACTTTTGTTCAGCCGCAGCAATACATTCTGGTGCAAGCCCTTCAGGGCCGCCAATCAGTAAGCTAACATCGCGACCGTCCAACTGCCACTTTTCCATATTGCTCGCAAGTTGGTGTGTATCCCATGGCTTGCCAGTCACTTCTAAGGTTACGATCCGATTGCCTTTTGGAATAGCGGCTAAGGTTTTTTCACCTTCTTGTTGCAAAATGCGTTTAATATCTGCGTTTTTCCCCCGTTTGCCAGCGCTAATTTCAATTAACTCCAGTGGCATATCTTTGGGAAAGCGTCTTTGATATTCAGTGAAGCCAGTTTCAACCCACTTCGGCATTTTGGTACCTACGGCAATGAGTTGGATCTTCACATCAGCCCCACAGCTTTTCTAAGTCATAAAAGTCGCGGGTTTGGTCTTGCATCACGTGTACAACAACGTCACCCAAATCAACCAATACCCACTCTCCGATGTCCTGACCTTCTTGGCCAATAGGTGTTTCTCCAGCATGACGTGCTTCTTTTGCGACATGATCGGCAATCGATTGTACATGGCGTTTTGAGGTGCCTGTACAGATCACTAAGTAATCGGTGATTGAAGAAGTTTCGCGAACGTCGAGCTTTACAATATCACGCGCTTTCATATCATCTACTTTGTCTAGCGCGAAATCTAATAACTGTTGTGAATCCAAGTTTTTGTCTCTGTATTTCAAATAATCGGCGATTTTAACATGCTTTATGGGGTTAATCAGCATACAAGCCATGGCTATTTATATAATCTATGACAGAAGCGGGCAGCCAATGTTCCAAATATTCTTTGTCATGCTGTGCAATTGCAGCTCTTATTGTACTCGATGCAATGTCTTTTTGCTCACCGTGAAGGAAATAGCAGTGTCCAGCCTTGGTGGTTTGGAGTCTATTTGAGCTATCTGTGCGTGCTTTGGCTAAATAAGCCGAGACTTTAGCATCTGGTGAGCAATGTTCTTTTGGGCGTTGATACACTACCAGATGACACAGCTTTGTAATTTCTTGCCATTGATACCAAGTGTGCAGGCTATTAAATGAGTCCATACCCATTAAAAATAAAATCGGCTGATCCTGATATTCGTTACGCAGCTCTTGCAGTGTTAGCAGGCTGTAAGAAGGTCCTTGTCGGTCAAGCTCACGTCTATCAATAACCAGCTTTTGTTGCCCTGCTAGCAAATTTGCAAGCATCGCTAGGCGATGCTCGTCACTGATGCTGGGCTTTTGTTTATGAACCGGTATGGCACAAGGTAAAAGCTTTAACTCAGCCAGACTTAGCTCGTCGACGCAGCGCATCGCCATATTTAAATGGCCTAAATGCGGAGGATCGAAAGTACCACCAAACAAAGCAATCATACATGCTCACTCTGGCTAATTGGTAACGGCATTGCTATAGATGTAGCAAAGGCTAGCGCGATGTGTGCTAGAGCTTGATATGGCGCAGTGAGCCTTGCTTCTTTATATGCGGTATCAAAGTCCGCCATCATACAGAGCAACTGTTTCATCTGCTCTAGCGTTAATCTGTCTAACGCTTGTTGCGTAATGGTTTGCTGATTTTTCCAGACATTATGCTTTTTATAGGCATCCGCAAGCGTAGTGCCTGTTTGCCACAAGGTTTTAACACCCAGTAGGGTGCGTGCTTGGTTTTGCAAGGTCCAGAGAATACTCGCGGGCTCTACATTATCGCTGGCGAGCTTATTCAATACTTTGATGATTTGTTTAGGGTTGCCACTTAGCAATCCGGTATTTAAATCAAAAATATCGAACTTAGATTGATTTAATAAGCCGCTCAGCAATTGCTGTTCATCAACCGGGTTTTTACCAAATAGTAAGGAGAGCTTTTCGAGCTCCTGATGCGTTGCAAGCAAGTTGCCTTCTGTGGCGACGAGGAGGGCGCGCTTGCCTTGTGGTGACACAGACAGCTTCAGCCGCTTACATTCATCATCAAACCAGCGCTCAAGATGACGGCCCGTTAACGCATAGCAAGGGACGAACAGGCCTTTAGGCTCTAATGCTTTGAACCAAGCGGTTCGTTGAATGTCTTGACCCGCGCCCAGCCCTTTAAAAATAACAACGACATCTGGATTGACCTGTTCGGCCAAAGACTTTAAAACCGCAACACCTTGGGTAGGAACTTTTTGCTCGTTAAAGTCGAACTCGATGAGCGTACGTGCACTGAACAAAGACATACTGTTGTACTGTGCACTGAGCTCTTGCCAGTCAAACCCCGGAAGTAGAGCAAATTTAATGACTTCGTCAAAGCCTTGCTGCTTGGCTGCGGTTCGTATGGCAAGTACACATTCGCCTTGCTGAAAGGGTTCTTCACCAAAGACCAGATAAAAAGGGGCAAGCCCTTTACTTAGGTGATTGGAGAGTTGATTGGCATAACAACGCATTACAGTTGCGACAACTCTCGAATAATACGTTGGCTTGCAAGACGGCGCATCTCGGTTAGGATCAGCTCAAGCTCTTTTGCCTTTGCTAGCGCGTTGTCTGGGTCGTCCTGATAGTTACGATACAGCTCGAACATTTGTTTAACGGGTTCTTGGCCCGGACGACTCAACCGGTACGACACGCGATACGCCAGTTCATACTGAGCAACCTGACCATTTTTGAACAAACTGAGAGTTTGACGTTCAAGTGAGTCATTGTACAAGTACAATTCAGCAGCTTGTTTGGTATTTTTTGGTGTAAGGGATACCTGAGCGCGCTGAAGATCAGACTGTAGCTGTTCAAACAGGGCTGAACGCTTGTCGTCACCGCTTAAGGTGATTTCTTTTAGATCGTCAGGAAGGTAAGAGGCTTGCTTGAGGTGAAAACCGCAGCTCGCCACGAAGAAGCAAGCTAGCAAAACTGCTAGCTTGCTGGTGTGCCAAAATAGGCTATGCATCTTAGTTTGCAACCACATTAAGTAGTTTACCTGGAACATAGATCACCTTACGGATGGTCTTGCCGTCAGTAAATTTAGTGACGTTTTCTTCACTAAATGCAATCGCTTCAACTTGTTCTTGCGTTGCATCTGCCGCCACGGTGATTTTAGAGCGCAGCTTGCCATTGACTTGTACAACGATAAGCTTTTCATCTTCAACTAGTGCGCTTTGGTCGACAATAGGCCATGCCGCATCAAGAATATCGCCAGCTTTGCCAAGCTCAGCCCATAGCTCGTGACACATGTGCGGTGTGATAGGCGCAAGCATGATCACCATGGCTTCTAGCGCTTCGTTTGCTAGTGCAATGTCTTGCTCATCGCTCAGTGGCGCTTTGATAAGCTTATTTGAAAGCTCCATCACCGCCGCAATTGCCGTGTTGAACGTTTGACGACGTTCGATATCGTCTGTCACCTTTGCAATGGCTTTGTGGATGTCGCGACGTAGCGTCTTTTGCGCTGCATTTAGTTTGCTTAAATCAAGCTCGGCAGTACCAGCTTGCTTTACGTCAACTGCGTATTTCCAAATACGACGAAGGAAACGGTGCGCACCTTCAACGCCTGAGTCAGACCATTCAAGCGTTTGTTCTGGTGGAGCCGTAAACATCATGAATAAGCGAACTGTGTCAGCGCCGTATTGCTTGATAACCGTTTGCGGGTCAATACCATTGTTCTTCGACTTAGACATTTTGCTCATGCCTGCAGAGAATACCGGCTCGCCGTCTTCTTTATGCCACGCTTTAGTGATGCGGCCTTTGTCGTCAGTCTCAGTTAATACGTCAGTTGGTGCGATCCAAATATCGCCGCCTTTCTCGTCTTTGCGGTAGTAAGTATCCGCAAGTACCATGCCTTGACAAAGCAAGCGCTCAAATGGCTCATCAGAGTTCACTAAACCGAAATCACGTAGCAACTTGTGGAAGAAGCGCGAGTACAACAAGTGCAAGATAGCGTGCTCAATACCACCAATATATTGGTTTACTGGTAGCCAGTAGTTTGCAGCACCTGGTTCAAGCATACCTTCATCGTAGCGTGGACTACAGTAACGTGCATAGTACCAAGATGACTCCATAAAGGTGTCGAATGTATCGGTTTCGTGGAATACCGCTTCACCATTTATTGTTGCTTTTGCCCATTCAGGATCTGCTTTAATCGGTGAAGTTACCCCATTCATGACTACGTCTTCAGGTAGACGAACAGGGAGCATGTTTTCAGGTGCCGCAAGCTCAGAACCATCTTCTTTGTTTAACATTGGGATTGGCGAACCCCAGTAACGCTGGCGGCTCACACCCCAATCGCGAAGACGGAAGTTTACTTTGCGCTTACCTACGCCAAGTGATTCTAATTTAGTCGCGATGGCGTTAAAGGCGCCTTCAAAGTCTAGGCCATCGAACTCGCCAGAGTTGATAAGCGTGCCTTTTTCGGTAAACGCTGCTTCAGCCAGATTGGCTTCTACTTCTGCGCCGGCTAGAGGCTGAATAACTTGTTTGATCTCAAGGCCATAAGCGGTTGCAAACTCATAGTCACGTTGGTCGTGACCTGGTACTGCCATCACGGCACCTGAGCCGTAATCCATCAGTACAAAGTTAGCTACCCAAATTGGCACCTCTTGTCCTGTGAGTGGGTGGATAGCAGTAAAGCCTGTCGCGATGCCTTTTTTCTCCATCGTTGCCATATCCGCTTCGGCAACTTTGGTGTTCTTGCACTCTTCAACAAAGCGAGAGATCGCTTCGCTGTTTTTCGCCGCTTCTTGAGCGATCGGATGACCTGCCGCAACTGCCACATAAGTCACGCCCATAAAGGTATCAGGGCGGGTGGTGTATACGGTGAAGCTTTCGTCGTTGTCGGCACGTTTAAAGTCGATTTCAACGCCTTCTGAGCGACCAATCCAGTTACGCTGCATGGTTTTAACTTGCTCAGGCCAGTGGTCAAGCTTGTCTAAGTCATCCAGCAACTCTTGTGCATAATCGGTGATCTTAATGAACCATTGTGGAATTTCTTTTTGCTCGACAATGGCACCAGAGCGCCAACCACGGCCGTCAATTACCTGTTCATTTGCCAGTACCGTTTGGTCAACTGGATCCCAGTTTACCGTTGACATCTTTTTGTATACTAAGCCTTTTTCGTAAAGCTTAGTGAAGAACCACTGTTCCCACTTATAATATTCAGGGTGACAAGTCGCGATTTCACGATCCCAGTCGTAACCAAAACCAAGTAACTTAAGCTGGTTGCGCATGTAGTCGATATTTTCGTAGGTCCATTTCGCCGGTGCGGTATTATTTTTAATTGCCGCGTTTTCAGCTGGAAGACCAAACGCATCCCAACCCATAGGTTGCATAACGTTTTTGCCTTGTAGGCGTTGGAAACGAGAAACCACATCACCAATGGTGTAGTTACGTACGTGACCCATGTGGAGGCGACCACTTGGGTATGGGAACATTGAGAGACAGTAGTACTTCTCTTTACTTTCGTCTTCGACAACTTTGAAGGTATTGTTTTCTTCCCAGTACGACTGTACTTTGGCTTCGATATCTTGCGGGTTATATTGCTCTTGCATCTAGGTTTCCAAACATCTGGCAAAATTAATAGAAAATTGCTCGATAGCATACCCGAAATTGGCCAGCAATCACAGCACCTAAAGTGGAATTATTTTAGTCGATTGCCGCGGATTAAAGGTGGTGTCGAAGTGGAGATAAACTACGCGAAGATCTGCAGCGGTAAAAGGGTAAATTTTGTGCTGTTGCAAGTAAGAGTTATTATCACTTACTATTGCTAAATATCGAAAGAAGTTTGAGAATTCCCTTGATAAAATTGTGGTTACGCCGTGCTCACCTAGTAATGGCGCTAGTGGCTGGTGCATTTATTATTTGCTTAAGCTTAACTGGGGCACTGCTTATATATGCCAAAGATATTCAATATCTTACTCAGCCTCAGTTGTGGCGAGTTGAGCCACAGTCTGAGCCTCTTGGGGTAGAGCAAATAGTAACCTTTATTGAATCTACAACCGCTGAAAAAGTTTCACTGTTTATGCCTGAGCAGCAACCGGATTTGGCGTGGCAACTGAAGTTGTCTAGCGGTGATTATGTTAGCGTTAACCCCTACAGTGGCGAGATCCTTCATCGCTACGAGTATTATTCTACGATATATGGCTTTACGATGGCGCTACACCGTTGGTTGTTGTTTGAAGATGCTGACAACAAAAAGCTGCTTAGAGATTGGGTATCTATTTGTGCACTTGTACTCATTATTGAGTTAGTGTTGGGCTTTTATCTTTGGGTAAAGCCTAAAAATCGCTTGAAACGGCTAGTGATAAAACCAAAAGCTAAGCTAAGGATTTTGCTTTATCAGTTACACACCGTACTGGGGGTATATTTGCTTTTACCTATACTGCTCATTGCCTTCAGTGGTATGGCGTTTAACTGGCAGCCGCAAACCAAGGCTGTGGTTGAGTGGTTGAGCTTTGATGAGGTCGAAGCAAGACCAAAACCGCCTACTATTGCGGTTAATTTTCACGGCTTACCCTACGATTTAAATAGCGCTACAAAGCGCGTAAAATCTATCTTCCCAGACGGTCAGTTGTTCCGTATTTATATGCCTGACAAAGCGTCCGACAGCGTCGCTTATAGAGTTCAAAACCCTGGTGAAAGTCATGCCTACAGCTGGGTTTGGGTAAATCCTTATAACAGTGAGGTGGTAGCGCAATATGATGCATCAAAAGCCGGAGTCGCTACGCAAATATGGAACTTTAAGTACAAGTTTCATATTGGTGACTTTGCCGGTCCCATCGTGCAATTTGTTTGGTTAATGCTTGCCTTAATTCCGACTTTTTTCACGGTATCCGGCCTGTATTTTTGGCTGCAACGTCATCGTAGGAAGCGGTAATTAACTTCACTCTAAGTTACTGTTATGTGGATATAATTGCAAAAATCGATGTAAAGTAGGATGGTCTTGCAGTAAAGGGTAATGCAAACTATTCACATTCACCTTGTTTTTACTGAAGTTTGGCAATATTATATTGCCGCTTTTTACATCATTATTATTCTAAATCCAGCAAGGATAACCATGTTAAAAACTACTCTCAGTATGGTAGCGTTGGCTGTTAGCGCAGCAGCCATTGCAGACGATACCAATGTTAAAGATCTTCAAGCTGCAGATATGGAGCATATCGTGGTCTCGGGCAGTCGTGTGTTTGAAAGCATCGATGAAGTGCCTGCCTCCATTACGATTATTAATCAAAAACAAATCGAAGATCATTTAAAAGTAAATCCAGAACTACAAAGTTTGTTATCTCAAATTGTTCCTGGTCTTGCTCCGGATACGGGTAGTTCAAGTAATACTGGGCAATCGTTGCGTGGACGTGCGCCTCTGGTGATGATTGACGGTGTACCTCAGTCTACACCACTGCGAAATGGTTCTTTGGGTGTAAAAACACTCGATCCAAGTGCCATCGCTCGTATAGAAGTTATCAAAGGGGCAACCTCAATTTATGGTAATGGTGCTTCAGGCGGGATCATTAACTACATCACCAAGCAGGCTAAAAGCGATGGCAAACCAGAAGGTGAAATTAGTCTATCTAGCCGCTTTAGTGCAGTAAAGCTTGCAGAGAGCGCAGGTGCTCGAATTGCGGGCGCGATTAATGGCCGCGTTGACCAGTTTAGTTATTTAGTCACGGCAAGCTATGAAGAAAACGGTGTTCAGCGTGATGCTGAAGGTGATATTCTAGGTTTACAGTATGGTCTGTCGGATACCGTGACAGAAAACTACTTTACTAAGCTTGGCTATGACTTTGATGAAGACAAGCAACTGCAATTTAGCTATAACTTCTACAGTTCACAGCAAAAAACGGACCTAGGTGATGTATTTGGTAACATCAATTTAGGTGAAAAATCTTACGCTATTCACGTGCCACCAGCTCAGCAAAAACAAGGTAAGCCACAAGGTCCTGAAGGTAATGAAAACATTACTTTGAAATACACCGATATAGAAGTTTTTGCTAATACACAAATGACGCTTGATGCGTATATGCAAGACATTGAGAACGTGTTCTTCTTCTCTCCAAGCTTAGCAAACCCTGATGAAGGATACACTGGCGGTCAATCTATCATCCGCTCTGAAAAAAAGGGCGCGCGTGCGACATTTAATACCTTGGTTGATTTTGACAATGTCCAAGCTACCTTCATTTATGGTATTGATGCGTTGAATGATGTGACCTCACAGCCACTTGTCGATGGTCGTATTTGGGTGCCGGAAATGGACATGGAAAGCATCGCAGGTTACCTACAGACCAAGTGGATTGTTGCCGATGACCTAGTGTTAAAAGCGGGAGTGAGACAAGAAAGTATTGATCTTGCGGTAGCTGATTACCAAACACTAAAACTTTGCCGCTCAGCGGATCAGTGCTCTGTGCCACTTAACGTGAAAGGTGACACCATTGACTATGACGCCACAACTTACAACGTGGGTATTAAATATAACGCAAATGAAAAGTTCAGCCCATTCGCCAGTTACTCGCAGGGCTCTGATATCTCGGATATTGGCCGTCTGCTGCGCAGTGCAACAGTAGAAGATATTGGTCAAATTCAAACAGAAGCATCGATTGTTGATAACTACGAAATCGGTTTTAACTCTCAATTTGAGACGTTACGATTTGAATTTGCGGCATATAGAAGTACATCTGAGTTTGGCACAACGAATAAATTCAATGAAGTAACCGGAGTTTATGAGCCTGTTCGAGCACCACAAAAAATTTGGGGTTATGAGGCACTTGTCGATTACAAGATCAATGACACGCTAAAACTCATTGCCACATATAGCTATGTTGAGGGTAAAGATACTAAAGCGGATACGTACCTTGGCTCGAGACAAATTAGCCCACCAAAGCTTACGGCAAACCTAAACTGGCAGCCAATTGATGCGTTATCGATGACGTTAAGCTGGTTACATGTCGGCGACCGTAAACGCTTTGAGCGGAACGATAAAGGTAACTATGTTGGAGATCAAGGTCCAATTGACAGCTATAACGTGGTTAACTTTAGTGGTCAATATCAATTCGGCCAAAGCTGGCAAGCATTTGTTGGTATTGAGAACTTATTTAATTCAGACTACTACCCAGCTCGCGCACAAGCCTATACGTACGGTGGCTATAACATCAAAGGCCTTGGTACAACAGCAACCGTTGGCGTGAAGTATCGCTTCTAAGCTAATAGCAATGACTTTTGGCTTCATAATCTAAAGCCAAATGGGTTTGCTGAGCACCCAGTTCAGCAAACCCTAATACAATGAATGGTATATCTGGTCTACACTTAATCTATTGGCGAAACAGGAGTGTAGCAATGGCGGATTATCAAAAATGGCTGGATCAATTTTCCGATTGGCTCAAAGACGTCAAAGAACATGAAATTGACGATTTATCTAAGCGATTCTGGGAAGCGCAGAGCGCACTGAAAGACTACACCAAACAAACCTATGATGATTATAGTTACTATTTAAAACGTGACTTGGAACATCTTCTCGAAAACAAATCCTTCTATGATGAAGCGGCTTGGAGTGAGCTCAAAGCCAACATCTTATTTGAAATATCCCAATTAGAAGATAGAACTCAACTTGAGTGGTCCGCACTTTTAAAAGATTTTGAACACCAAGGCATTTATAAAGAAGGTGAATGGATAGCTTTGGGACAATTAGTATGTAAGAATTGTGGCTATAAATTAGATGTTTATTATGCCATCAAGATCCCAGCTTGCAGCGAGTGCGGGCATGGGGAATATACTAGAAAAGCATTAGCGCCCTAAAGTGTGGGCGCTCAGCTTGGAAGCACCAAGCTGAGTAGACTAACGTATGCGAATAATACAAAGAAGTTAGAATGACCAAATCTAAATTGTCGTCTGAAAAATCATTGCAGGCCAGTCAGCTTGCACCATCAGTTTCGTTGACTCACATAGAAAATTGTATCCAAAACCCTTACCCAGAAGCGCTGCCATTTATTGGCCAGCAACGCGCTCAAACCGCCCTAGACTTTGCCCTGGGGATGGAGCTTCCCGGTTATAATGTGTATGTCATGGGAGAAGCGGCGCTGGGTCGTTTTACCATGGTGAAAGACAAGCTCGAGGCGCACAGTAAAACTAAGCCAACGCCCAAAGAATGGTTGTACGTTAATAACTATGACGACCATCGTGAGCCTATCGCGCTATTTATGCAGGCGGGCGAAAGTAAGCAGCTTGAGGCCGATATTGACGCCTTTATTGATGAGATCTTAGATACTTTTCCTGCAGCTTTTGACAATCCGGGTTATCAACGCAAGAAAAAGTCGCTAGATAAAGAATTCGAACAAAAATACGATGCTGCGATCACCGCTGTTGAGCAACAAGCTATGAATATGAGTGTTGCACTGATAGAAGATACAGGGACAGTTGGCTTTGCTCCTGTGGTCGATGGTAAACAGCTCAGTGATACGGAGTTTTCGGCACTAGACGAGCATGTTCAGGCACACTTTTTAACCGCAATTGAAACATTAGAAGATGCCCTCATTGAGTCGCTTATTGAGCTGCCAAGATGGAAACGCGAATCCTCAGAGCGCTTGCGTAATCTTAAAAAAACCACCATTGAAATGGCGACTAAACCGCTATTAAAAGCACTTGAGCATAAGTATGCCGCACATATTGGCGTGCTGCGTTATCTTAAAGACCTCAAGGTTGAAATTGTCGATGCGGTATTAGATTGGCTAGACGACGATAGTAGTAACAGCGACGAAAACAAAGATGACTTTGACTCAAAGGGAATGCTCACTGACTTTTTTGCGCCCAATATTCTGGTTGAGTTTAAAGAGGACGACCCTGCGCCTGTAGTGTATGAGCCAAATCCGACCTTTGGTAATATTTTTGGTAAGGTGGAATATGCAACCTCTCAAGGTAATTTGATCACCAGCTATCGCTCTATTCAAGCCGGTGCATTGCACCGCGCCAATGGCGGTTATCTGATCATGGATGCGGAAAAGGTCATGGCTAACGCTCAGGTGTGGGATGGCCTTAAACTGTCGTTAAAAACCCACCAAATTAAAAATGACCTACCGTACCAAGACAATTCGGTGGGCAGCAGCTTTACCTTAAAGCCGCAGCTAATTCCGTTGGATGTCAAAATTATTCTTTTGGGGTCGCGAGACCTGTATTACACCATTGGTGAATACGATGAAGAGTTTGCAGAACTATTTAGAGTGCTGGCCGATTTTGATTACTATTTACCAAGCTCGGACAAAATGCAGTATCAATTTATCACTAAGGTGATGGAATACTGTAATGATACCTTGAAAATTGAGCTTAGCTCAGCGGCGCTGGCGCGTATGCTTAAATTTAGCTATCGCCAAGCGGAGCACCACAGTAAGCTTTCGGCGCGCTTTGCTGATGTTTTGGAGCTGGTGGCAGAAGCCAGTTTTTATGCCAAGCAAGATGGCGTAAACCAAATTGCTGCTAATCACATTGATGAGGCGATAGCTGGAAAAGAATATCGTACGGGACAGTTAAGCGAAAACATGCTCAGCGATATTCAAGAAGGGCATACCTTGATTGCAACCGAAGGCACCGCAATTGGTAAGGTAAATGGCCTGACGGTACTGCATATTGGTGACACCGCTTTTGGTACGCCTGCGCGTATTACCTCTACGGTATACGCAGGTGCTGACGGGGTGATTGACGTTGAACGTGAGGTAGACTTAGGTAAGTCAATTCACTCAAAAGGCGTGATGCTGCTTACGGGTTACCTAGGTAACAAATATGCGCAAGACTTTAGCCTGACACTCAGTGCAAATATCGCCATTGAACAAAATTATGGTTTTATTGACGGTGATAGCGCATCACTTGCAGAGCTTTGTGCGCTGCTATCGGCTGTGACGCAACTGCCCGTGGATCAATCTTTAGCGCTCACCGGCTCAATAAACCAACACGGTGAAGTACAAGCCATTGGTGGTGTAAACGAAAAAATCGAAGGCTTCTTTAAACTCTGCAAAATGCGAGGCCTCACAGGTAAGCAAGGGGTGATCGTCCCTGAATCTAACAAGGTCAACTTAGTGTTAGATGATCAAGTGATTGCAGCTGTTGAAAAAGGCTTATTCCATGTCTATGCCGTTGCCACAGTAGATGAAGCGCTTAGCTTGTTAATGGATAGACCTGCAGGAGAGCTAAGTGATGAAGGCTATCCCGAAAACAGTATCAATGCAGTTGCAATGGCGAAGCTTGAGCGTATTGCGAAAGTCGTAAACGGCGATGATGACAAAGGAGAAGAAAACCATGACGACAACTAATATTATCCTCGTTATTGTTGCACTGGTGATTGCAGTGGTGTTTTTTCGTGGTGGTCAGAAACAAAAGCAGCTTGCGCAGTTTAATCGAATTCAAGCGGCTGACTTTTTGAAAGAAAACGAAAAGCGCACAGAGGTACATAAAACTGACTCAGGTCTTCAGTACGAAATAATCACTCAAACTGACGGTGGCAAACAGCCAAATGCAACGAGCAAAGTTAAAGTGCATTATCATGGTACTTTACTTGATGGCTCCGTATTCGACAGTTCGGTACTGCGTGACCAACCCATCAGCTTTGGACTTAATCAAGTGATCCCGGGTTGGACCGAAGGTGTGCAGTTGATGAGCGAAGGGGATAAATACCGCTTTTGGATTGGTCCAGACTTAGGCTATGGTGACCGTGCTGCAGGTAAAATCGAACCGGGTTCGTTATTAGTGTTTGAAGTTGAGCTGCTCGCGGTAGAGTGATCAGTGTTATTGTTGTGTAAGGCGCTACGGCATATAGCTTGAATAAACGTAGCGCCATACGCAGTTAATGGAGCAACAATCTACATAAATACAGCCAATTATTTTCCTTTATTTTCTGTATAGCGACTGAGTAGCATATTGGCGACCTGTTGCTTTACAGCCCGTTTGTCATTAGGGTCAACGCCAAAACGTTCCGCCAGTAGTGCGATTTCTTCATCGGTTAGATTGAAGGATAAGCGTTGCCGAGTTTTCTTCGATTTAACTTCTAAATCAAGGATCTTTCTGATCATATCGGATGGCGTTAGCTCTTCGTCTATCGCCTGCTTTTTAATACTTTTTTGTACTTCCGTGGTTAAATCGAAGGCCATTTGTGTGGCCCTCAATGCCACTTCTTGACGTTTCCACTTGTCTTCTCTTGTGGTCACGAGTTAGCTCCAGGAAATAGGTCGACAATATCGCTCAGTGGGCGACACATGGTTAGTGACACGTCAGTTTCCCCCCCATCCCAGATCTCGATATTGATAGCGAACTTTTCGTCAGGACTAAGTAACTCGATAACTTCACATACTTCGCCACTTTCATCTTGATAGCGTGGCAAGGCGCGACCGCGATAATCGCTATCGTAAAAATAGCAAACGTAGGGCGCTTCACTTTGTTGATAGCTTTTACCTAAAAATCGCTCGAAAATCTCCGGAGTAGCGTGGGTGTCGATGTGGGTCAGTGCTTCTTCATCGAAAATACGCGCAAATTCATCAAGCGTAAAAATAGCATCGACGTCTTCTCTTTGGATTTTGATAGAGAAATTCGCGTATTCCTCACCGTCACTTTGTTCAATTTGCAAAAAAGTAATGTTACCTGAATCACTTTCGAGAACAAATTCATATGCAGCGCTGCGTTCAAATTGGTAAGTTTGTACGCCAACAACTTTGAGGGTTTGTCCCTTGAGCCAGCTAGGGTAAGCGAACGAATCGATGATGGTGAGCATGTCTCCAACTTGCAGATCTTTTGCATGAGTAAGTTGTCGCTCAGGAGTTTTTTTTGATTTAAAAAAGCCAAACATAATGCACCTACATAATCAAAAAGGGTAAAAAGGAGGCGAGGCCTCCTTTTTCTATTCGGCAAATATTAGTTGCTTTGTTTCGCTCTAATACGTTCAAGAATATCATTACTCTTTTGCGTAGAGCCAATTCCAGCTTCTGCCATTTTGGCTTTTAGATCTGCACCCGTTGCAGCGGCTTCAAGCTCTTTTGCCGCAGCCAGTTGATCTTGCCTATCTTGCTGGCGTTGCTTGATACGCTCAAGCGACTGACGTGCATTTACCATAGATGACGTATTGGTATTTAGCGTACTGTTTACTGCCATGGTTGCTTTTTGAACGCTGTCTGTGGTTTTTACCATTGTTAGTTGGCGCTGGTTTTCTTTAATCGTTTTTTCAGCTTCTTTAATTTGCTGTTTTAACAGGATCACATGTTTACTAAAACCGTCTAGCACTTGCTGGTGCTCTGCGCGCTCAACTTCAAATTCACCGATTTTCTCTGCAATTTCTACCGCTAAAGCTTCGTTACCTTTTTCCAGCGCTTGTCCAGCATAGTTTTCATGCTCGATAATGCTTTCGTCAAGTGCAGCTAATTTGCGTTTTGTCTGCATCTCTTTCGCCATTACTTCTGTTAAGTTCTTTTTGGCTTTAGCTAATGCGTTTTGTGCGTCAGCAATTTCTTGCTCAAAAATACGAATGCCATTTGCGTCAACAATTGACTCACCAACTTCTCTAGCGCCACCACGAACAGCAGTAAATAATTTCTTTAAAATACTCATTTCACAACTCCAATATTATTCATTCAAATACACAGTCACGGCTTCCAATGCTTCGATTGCATTGTCCGCGAGGGTGACCAGTTCGTGCGTGATCTCATCAATTGAGGAGGAAACGGCTAGAGCACCAAATATCGCATACTGCTCATCAATTTTAGCAAACGCACTCAGCGGGATCGGCACATTCAGTTTTAATAGTGCTTCATTTAACTCGTTTAGCAACTCAGGCTTTACCTCATTCTCTTTAAATAGGTAACTAATGCATACAAGTTGTTCTTCAGTCTGAGTCACAAAAATTGGTAATTCGTCATTTCCGTCAACAATCACTTGCAATACATCTTGCTCGCCTTCATTGGCGATTAAGAATGATTCGAAGTTAGCACCTTCTGTTTCAAATGATGCTAATTTGATTGATAGTTCATTTAATTCCATCTTCATTTACCTTTTTTGTTTTGACATATTATGTCTGAGTTAAGAGTTGCACGTAAGACATAATATGTCAATGACCGTGCGCTAATTTTTATACAACTCATCTTCTGTTTGCCATGCTTGGCGATAATAATCGTATAGTCTGCCCGTTCCTAACTGGTTGACTTCAATATCTTTTGCTCCGTCAAAAAAGCGATTTGGGAAGGCGAACGTCGCGAGTAAATACTCTTTGTTTATCCAGTTACTTGGAACAGGCAAAGACTCGACCGACCGGATCCTAGCACTTGCTGGTTGTCCTGTTCTCGTTGCGATTGTCCATCCCCACTGGCCAAATGAGGGAATATTCTGCTGATATTGCTCAACATGCGTAAACCCGGCATGCTTTACCGTTTTAGCTATGCTAATAAACGCTTTTTTGGCGTGATAGGGAGATGTTGACTGAATAGCGAGTGCACCATCGGGTGCCAGTAATTGACGCACATGATTATAAAAGTAGTCGCTATATAGTTTATTCAAATCGGGGTGATTAGGGTCAGGTAAGTCGATAATGATGGTGTCAAATTGTCTACCTTGGTCGAGCATTTTTTCTACTTCTAAAAATGCATCTGCAACGATAACCGTTGCTCTTGGATCGTTTAAGGCGTTGCCATTCAAGCGGGTTAATTGACTGGTGATATGTGGTCTAGCTGGGTAGGGCTGCCCTTGTAGTCCAAATAACGAAAGTAGTTGTCCATCCAAATCGATTAAGGTTGCATTTTCAACAGGCCATTCCAGTACATCTCGAAGTGCCAGACCATCTCCGCCGCCAATGATTAATACCTTTTCGCGCCGGTTAGAAGCCAGCATTGCAGGATAAACGAGCATAGTGTGATAGATCTGTTCATCTACAGATGAAAACTGTAATCGACCATTTAAGAATAAATCGTTAATTGGCATCGGTTGTGCGCGGCTCAATCGCTCAGTGATGACAACATGTTGATACTTAGTTGATTCTGAATAGATCACCTTGTCTTTGTATAGCACATTGCTGAGGTCTTTCATCCAAAGAGAGCCATGGCTCAGGATGACAAAAAAGATACCAAGTAGAACAAAGTGGCAAGCAAACAGCAGCTTAGCGAAGCGGACATGAGCATGGTAACGCCATAGGAAGATAAGTCCTGCAATGATATTAAATAGCGCAGTCCACGCTGCTGCTTGCATTATTGGCAGCGCAAGCATAATCGTGACCCAAATGGCAGCACCAACACCAGCACCGATATAATCTGCACCGTAAATGGTACCTGCGTTATTTTCAAGGAAGCGGCCATACACTTGTTGACGGATCCTAGCAATCAGCGGAATTTCCATGCCAATTAAAATGCCTAGAATGAGGCCGAAAACATAAGGTAAAAATCGGGCAAATGCTTGTAATTGCGCAAATGGCATGCCATCTAAGACACTATCGGGAGGCAGGCTGTAAAGGCTAGAAAGCGTGTGGGGCAGGGTATAGGTAAGTGCAATAACACTGGCGATCACCAAAATACTGCTCATGCCGAGTAGCGCGATTAGGCTTTCAAGCCATGCAAAAGCGGTAAAAGGATCCTTGAACCAGCGTGCTAAAAATGCGCCAATGCCCATGGCCACGATCATAGTGCCTATCATGGCATAAATCGCGCTTTCTACAGAGCCTAAAACGCGACCAGCATAATGAGAGAGTAAATATTCGTAGATTAGGCCGCAACCGGCCAAAATGGCCATGACGCCAATAAGTAGGGTGTCGTGACCAAACAACGACCAGTTGCCGGTCACTCTTGCTGAAGTTTGTGGTGCAGATGCGCTCAAGGGTTATGCACCTAACAAACTTGCCATAGTCGTACCAATCGCAAAAGAAAGCGCGGCTGAAATTGCAGCAACACCAATATTCTTTTGTCTGTTCACTTCATCGGAAATATCTTTACCTGCCAGAATAATTTTTATCATAACGAGGTGTAAGACGATGAAAAGCACAATGCTACCCAGTGCTGCAATACTCCAGTAAAGTAGGCTTGAGTTAATATTGTCAGCTACATACGGCGCTAAACCGGACGCTGCAGTCAGTGCCAGAGCCGAGCCGATTAAAAAGCCCGCGTAGCGGATCCCAACCGCGATATTGTTGTCTTTGATTGCCTGCTGTAAACAGTCGCCGCTTTTGTTGGTGCGCTTGAATAGTTGTACTCGGTATTGGCTCACAAGCAGCATACAAATATTACCAATAATGAAGGCTGCAACCACAATAGGTAAGCCATACCAGCCTTCTGTGAGTACCCAAAGTAGAGCTGAGCGGATCACAATGGCAACGCTCACCACATGGCCAAAGTCAATCAGTGCTGAGGTGACATTACCTTTAACGATTTCGTCATGGAGGTTTACCTTGCGTAGCGCGACTTTGTCTTGGAAAAAGTGACCGAGCTTGATAAGGATGATACCAACGATACCATAGCCTGCCATTTGTAGCGCTTCTTGAGCTAAAGAACTGGCAAAAGCACCACTTGAAATACCTGAAATTACAATGGCCAGACCTGCTAAACCACCAGCAAAACTGAGGCCAAATGCAAAGTTGTCTTTTTCTGTGATTTCATCGTTTGCATGAAGGTTAGATACCCAACCTTTGATGTATTTTAAGCTAACAAATAACGCGACGATCACCGCCATATCTATTAGCAATGCTTGAAAAGTCCAAGCTGTTAATCCGTTAAATTGGTACATGTGTTAACTCCGCTATATATGCGCTATTTGCCCCGGCTTACGCCACGGGAGGTTCTACTTGAGCTATTGCGAACAGAGCCGTAGCTTGATGTTCGAGAATAGCTGCTTCGAGTTACTGCTGATGGGGTGTTACTACTTCGACTTAACCCTGAAGCGCCAGACTTTTTCTTGGCATAGGGACTGGTAAATTGTTTGCCTTGGCGTTGATACGATTGTTGAGTACGTTTGGCGAGCTCAGTTTGGCGTTTGTAGCCTTTATAACTGGTGTATCTGTGGCGGCCATAGTCGCTGTAGTAACTGTATCTGCGATGTTTACTCCAGCGGCCATATTCCACATCACCGACAATATCTCCAAGCATGCGATACATGCCATACCACATCCAAAAGCTAGTGCCGTTAGAGTTAGTCTGCCATTCGCCATAGTTGGCATTGCCAACAAGCTGATTGCCGACACTGGTCTGACCGTTTGCCGCTTGTTCCGCCTGCTGACTAATAGCGCCAACTCGCGCTAGCTTGCCATCTGACATATCAGCTAAAACATTGATTGGATCTGTCAGCGCATCATTGAACAAACTGATGGAAGCGGCTTCTTTTAACAACACTGCTTGGTTGATAATGTCGTCGCTGTTCATACTTGGAGCGGGGGACTTGAGGGACTGATAACGAGTCAATAAACTCTGATATAAGGTTCCACTGCTTGTTGCGTCTTGGGCAATAATTTGCGCAATTTCACTGAGCTGAGGTTTTTGCTGACTAAGTACTTTGCCATACTCAGTCAAAAGGTTGGCATTTCTCACCTGCTTTTTATCAAGGGCGGTTCCCAGCGTATTTATCGCTGTTGAAGCTTCTTGAAGTGTATGTGTAATGGTTTGCTGGATGCGTTCTTCTTTCGATTCGCAGCCCAGCATTAGGCTCAAAACACACAGTAGGCTAACCAGTTTCCAAATTCTAAAGTTGGACATTCATTGTCACCTAATCTACCTTGACCGTTCATTTAAATGTGCTGTTTTATTGAGCTTAAGTCAACTCAAACGTGCCGTGATTGGCATGTTAAATGGGCTTAAATTGTAACAATAAATCAGTCTAGAGAGTTATTATCTATACACCTTAACATTTGTATTAATATAAACCATAGCGTTAGGTGAACTGGGATAATAATAGAGTTTGTTCATATAGAAGTTGCATTCGTATGAATGCAACGATCACCAAAGCATCAATATAAATCTATCGATACTACAAGGTTAATATACCTTAGCAATTTGCCTCTAGAATGTCATAAATAGCATCTTCTAGGTCTTCTAAATCAGTTTCATCTATCAGCAATCTGGCTTTTGATTCATCAAGGTCTAGCGCCTCCGCAAAGAAGCCTTTAAAGCCTCGCGCTTTGCGGTCAATCTCAAAGATAATTTCTAGTTGCTCACCGCGATTAAAGAAAACCACTTCCACTTCATCAAAGCGACCATGGAAGTCACCTGTGATCGTTTTAAACTCTAGCTCTTGTACGAATGGGAGGCGTGAGAAAGATACTTCATCAATACCTTCACAGTCTGATTCATAGAGTTTAAAGCCAAGCGCTTCCATCGCATCGATAGCCGCTTGTTGTAGCTCGGTAGGTACTATGTGTAAATAGTCCCTATCTGACTTGTCGAGCGCCATATCAATATCAAGGTTGGTAGCAATCCAAGTTTTGGATTGTCCAACGGTAAGCGGGGTTTCTTCAGCGAGGTCAAGCGCAAATGGAATGTGCTTTTCATCACCGGGTTCGATAGTAAATCGTTCGTTGATTTGAAATTTAGCAAGGGTGTGGTTTTTAGTGATGGTCGTTGTTTCACCTTCACTGTCTTCTCTTTCAACCGTGTAGTTACACATTACGTTAAGATCTATTTTGTTGATCTCTTGAGCAACTTTGCCACCGATGATTTTAACCGTTCCAGAAATTTCTTCGCCAGGAGAGGCGTGATGGGTCTCTAAAATGGTATCTACTTTTGCTGCACCGATACCGACTGCGCCAAGGGCTTTTTTGAAAAAAGACATAGTCATCCTTATATATCTTGTGACCTTCCATCATGGAAAGCGCTGCTGTGTCGATTATAGGAATTATTATCTATTCGTCAATTGCTTTTCTCTTTCGAAGCCAATGACTTGAAAATATTTTCTTTGATGCAGTCGGTAATTGGTCATTATTCGTAAAATTGGTATATTATTTTATAACGATAGCCGTAGATGAGCTGTGTTCATTGGCATGTTTCAAATTGCAAAGTTCAAGTTTATAGAATTATGGAACAGGATGTTGCAACGCCTCATGGTCAAGGATCGTCGTATGGCCCGCACTCAAGCTTTGGCGCAACCGAGCTATGAGGAATTGGCGTCGACATTAAGTGCGATGCCGGACTTGATGTTTGAACTAGACGAAGAGGGGCGACACTGGGACGCCAGAATACTCCGCCCTGAGTTGTTAGTCGCGCCTGCAGAACAATTGATTGGCCATACGGTGACTGAAGTGATGCCAGAGCAAGCCGCTAAAATAGTGATGCGGGCATTACAGGAAGCAAAAGTTAACGGCTATTCACACGGCAGCCATATTCACTTGTCTACGCCTGTTGGCGAGCGTTGGTTTGAAGTCTCTATCGCCCGTAAGATTGTGACTGCAAGCGATAATCATGCTGAAACACGTTTTATCGTGTTATCTCGGGATATCAATGATCGTAAGTTGGAGTATCTTGAAGCCGAGAAGCTGGCGTATCATGATCAATTAACCGAATTACCAAATCGCCATGTTCTCCAACATGGGTTGATGGAGCAACTCCATGCTGGGCAGCTGTTTGGTAGTTACAGCGCAATCTTGTTTTTGGACCTTGACGATTTTAAAAAAGTAAATGACTTGCATGGTCACCATGTGGGGGATCAGTTACTCAAGGCGGTTGCTCAGCGTTTGAGTGCTAGCGTACGTGAGGATGATGTGGTGATCCGTTGGGGAGGTGATGAGTTTGTGATTTTAATTACTCATTTATCTCCACAACAGCCTCAAGCCGAATCTCATGTGGTTGGGATCTGCCAGCAAATAATCAACAAGGTAGATAAACCATATCTCTTTGAAGGCAATAAACTAAGTTGTCGGATTAGTATCGGTGTCAGTCTGTTTAATAACGTCGACATCGAGACTGGGATCCAACAGGCAGATTCCGCTATGTATCAAGCCAAGCAATCTGACAGTGTGCGCTATGCTTTCCACGACAAGCCAATTAAGGATGTGGGAACCTAGATAAATTCATCTGACAATAACGACAACCATAATACACTTCGCGACTTTTCAGCAGTTTGAGTTAGAGAATGAAAGTCGGGTTTGATTACCTAAGCTCTCATTGTGGTATGCCTAGTGTGTTATGCACAATGGTATCATTCCACGATAAGCCTATTAAAGATGTGAGAACCTAGATAAATTCATCTGACAATAACGACAACCATGATACACTTCGCGACTTTTCAGCAGTTTGAGGTAGAGAATGAAAGTCGGGTTTGATTAACTAAGCCCTCATTGTGCTATGTCTAGTGTGTTATGCAAAATGGTGGAGACTGAGATCCAACAGGCTTATTCCGCTATGCTCCTCGCAATAAGCCTATTAATGGTGCTGGAACCTAGATAAATTCATCTGATAATAACGACAACCATGATACACTTCGCGACTTTTCAGCAGTTTGAGGTAGAGAATGAAAGTCGGGTTTGATTACGGAAGTTCTAATTGTGCGATGGGTGTCATGCAAAATGGTGAAGTGGACTTACTGCATCTCGAGCAAGATAAATATTACCTGCCTTCGACTATGTATGCGATGCACAATGCGTTAATTCCTGCATTTGTTAATCGTCATCTCAATGAGCCAGATCCAGTCTACACGCAGTCTCGCCAAGGGCTGCTAACGGTAGCACAGCAAGCTAAGCGCGATCTTGATTTAGAAGCACATGAAGCGGGCGTCTTTTTTGGTCAAGCGGCAATTTCTGAGTATATCGAATTTCCCGAAGAAGGTTTTTTTGTAAAATCACCCAAGTCCTTCTTTGGGGCGGTTGGACTTAAACCTCAACAAATCGCCTTCTTTGAAGATATCGCTGCGGCGATGATGGTGGAGATTAAGCGTCGTGCTGAGTCGCAGCTGCAACAGTCCATTACCGACACTGTGATTGGTCGACCTGTTAATTTTCAGTCCATCGGTGGAGAGGAAAGCAATCAACAAGCGGTTAATATTCTTACCTCCGCTGCAAAAAGAGCTGGGTTTAAGGAAGTGGATTTTCTCTTCGAACCGCTCGCAGCGGGAATTGAGTACGAAAGCCGTCTTCAACAAGATAAACTTGTGCTGGTGGTTGATATCGGCGGTGGTACTAGCGATTGTTCGTTTGTCCGAATGGGGCCAAGCTATCGCAATAACACACAACGCCAGCAAGACTTTTTAGCGCATACAGGCAAACGTATCGGCGGTAACGACTTAGATATTGCGCTAGCTTATCACCAATTAATGCCGTTATGTGGTCTCGGATCTAACATGAGCTCAGGTTTGCCGATGCCTAGTCAACTCTATTGGCAGGCATGTAAAATCAATGATATTCAGTCTCAACTAGACTTCTACAGCGATAAATTAGCGCGAGAATTGCAAAGCATGTTGCGAGATGTCGCTGAGCCGCAAAAGCTGGCGCGTTTACTTCATATTCAACAGAACAAACTTACCCATCAGGTGGTTCGTGAAGGTGAACTCGGCAAGATTGCACTCTCTGAGCAAGCAAAGTTTAATGCCGATCTTGGTTTTATTGAACCACAGCTAGCCTCTGAATTTACGCAGCAAGATTTTGCCGAGTCGGTCATGTCGAACTTAGAACAGATGGGCATGCTTGCGAAAGAAGCCATTCATCAAGCGGGCTCAAAACCCGATGTAATTTATCTGACTGGCG
Organism: Pseudoalteromonas sp. NC201; assembly: GCF_002850255.1. Lineage (NCBI taxonomy): Bacteria > Pseudomonadati > Pseudomonadota > Gammaproteobacteria > Alteromonadales > Pseudoalteromonadaceae > Pseudoalteromonas > Pseudoalteromonas sp. NC201. The sequence goes on along the minus strand of NZ_CP022522.1, from coordinate 3,042,151 downwards.
GTAGCGCGCAATCACCGTTACTCAAGGCAACGCTTGCACAGCAAATTGGTGATATTGAAATGGTGAACGGGGATAACTTTGGTAGTGTTACTGCAGGCTTGACTAAGTGGGCGGATAAAATATTTAAATAATCGAAGTCAAAATCAAAGAAGCGGTCACAAACCGCTTCCATACTCATCTATTTTATCAATCTAAGCGACTAGCAAGGTACTGCTCATAATCAGGTAAATGCCTTGCGATTGGCTGGTTCATTTTATCGCACGCCATCAGTAAATCTGCCGTTGCTTCATTACAGGCGACGGGAATATTCCAAACAGCAGCGAGTCTCAACAGTGCTTTTACATCCGGATCGTGAGGCTGTGACGCAAGCGGATCCCAAAAGAAAATCAAGACATGAACATCTTGCTCCGCGATTTTGGCACCAATTTGCTGGTCGCCACCCATTGGCCCACTAAATAGTTTGGTGACTTCTAAACCAGTATGCTTTTCTATCAGATTACCCGTTGTGCCCGTGGCGTAAAGCTTGTGCTGCTTAAGGCTATCTAAGTGAGTCTGACACCACTCAAGTAGGGCTGGTTTCATGCCATCGTGTGCAACTAAAGCAATATGCTTTTTTGCTGGTAGTGGCTGTGAACGTTTTTGCATGTGTGCTGCTCCCTGTTTAGAGTAATAAATTGACTGCCAATGCGATAAAAATTAAGCCTGAAATTCGATCAATCCACACCGGCGCTGCTGGATGCTGCCTAAAATAGCCCGCGATTTTATCACCACCGTAGATGTACATGCAGTCGATGGGAAAAGCTAAAATAGGATAAAGTAAGCCAAACATAGCCAGTTGCATCGTTGTCGAGGTCGCCAAGCTACTATCGACAAACTGAGGAATAAATGCAATAAAAAACAGGGCGACTTTGGGATTTAAGACTTCCGTCATCATTGCTTGGAACATCACGCTTTTAGGCTTTTTGGTGCTCACGTGCGGTTTTTCCTCGCAAGCTATCTGCGCTTTTCCAAGCGTTTCTTTGATAGTCATTACACCTAGATAAGCTAAGTAGGCTGCGCCGAGATATTGCACTGTGGTATAGGCGGTCTCTGAGGCTTTTAGGAGTGCCGACAAGCCAACAACGGCAAAGAGTGTGTGGATCACCCCTCCGAGCGCAAAGCCTAATGCGCTTTGCATGCCAGCTACGCGGCCATTAGTAAAGGTCTGCGCCATTAAAAATGCATTAGATGGACCTGGAGCTACGGCAATCACCGTGCTAGCAATTAAAAATGAGAATAAGTATTCAAGGTTTAACATTTTTCTTTTCGTTATTGGTTTTTATATCGTTTTTGTGAATAGCCAACATGCATGAAATTGGTATTATTGTGGTTATTTTATACTTTGAAATTCTAACATTATTATGCAGAGCAACAATATTAGTGGTCTTTTCACCGTGATTAAATCATCTTTTTTGTATTGTGGCTGTTTCCTCTGAGTTGAGCAATTTTTAAAGTTGCTATTGTGTATGGTAGTTAGCCCTGATTTTTACTATAAAAAAGCCAGCTTACGCTGGCTTTGTTCGATAAAACCGCTATGTCTAGCATAGCGATTTATATTCTCTTACTCTTCGTCTTCAACAAGCGTCATCAGTGAAGTGTTACCACCAGAAGCTGTGGTATCGATACTGATGGTTTTCTCAGTCACTAGACGATTGATAAGCGTATCGTAGTACTCTGCACTGATCACCGGCAGGATAGCACCTTTACGCTCTGCAAGTTGCTGTGAGAAGTAACCAAGGCGTGAAGAGCGCGCAGCCACAACAGCACCTGCAAGGTGAGGGTGTGCCAAAATCGCTTGTAGCTGGTTTTGCTTCGCTACTTGGAATACGCCTTCGGCAACGCCAGTTGAGATGAACTTATCTCTAAATGCCAATGCTTCTTCGTAGAATAAGTCAGAGGCTACTGTGATCACTGTGTTACCGGCAGCAAGTGCTGTGATAATTGAAATCGCCCAGAAGTTGAACGACGTACTCTTATCGGCATATACCACTACACAACCACGCGCTTCTAAGTGCAGCGTGTTCGATTCACCAGTTGGTCCTGGTAGCGTTGTGTAAGTACGCATACGCTTTTCTAAGCGGTTTAGCTGAGCACGCGCATCAGAAAGCGTTAATGACAAATCATCCGCCAGCTCATCAATGATGTCTACTGTTGCCACTTTAGCAAGTAGCTGACGCACTGCCGAAACACGGTCATTAAGCGCAGTACGACGCCAGATCTTCTCATCACGCTTAGAGTTTTGCATCAGTTTTTTAACTTGCTCAACGGCACCTGGGAAGTGGTGGATCTCTAGCTCATCAGGCGTCAGATCTGTCATTTGTACGTTGTCTGGTGACGCTTTTTCTTTCACAAGGCGAACTAAGTAGTTTGGACCACCTGCTTTTGGACCTGTACCAGATAGGCCACGACCACCAAATGGCTGTACACCAACGATCGCACCAATCATGTTACGGTTCACGTATACGTTACCCGCACGCGACATCTTAGCTAGGTATTCGCAGCGCTCTTCGATACGTGAATGAACGCCCATCGTTAGACCGTAGCCCGTACCATTGATTTGGTCGATCACATTATCAAGTTGATCTGCTTTGAAGCGTACAACGTGAACTACCGGACCGAATACTTCACGCTTAAGCACGGATAGATCAGAAATCTCATATAGGCGCGGAGCGAAGAAGTAAGCGCCGTTCTCACTGTTATCAGGGATCTTAGCTTCGAATAGTAGCTTACCGTTCGACTTCATGTAATCAACGTGCTTAGTCAAAGTGGTCAGCGCTTTTTCGTCGATTACTGGGCCTACGTCTGTAGATAGTAGCGATGGGTCGCCGATATGTAGCTCTTTAAGTGCACCTTGGATCATTTCAATGATACCGTCAGCAACATCTTCCTGTAAGAACAACACACGAAGTGCTGAACAGCGTTGACCGGCACTTTGGAAACCTGATGAAATAACATCGTCAACCACTTGCTCTGGTAAAGCTGTTGAGTCAACGATCATACAGTTTTGACCACCGGTTTCTGCGATCAGAGGAACCTGAATATCGTTACGCTCAGCAAGAATTTGTGAGATAAGCGTACCTGTCTCTGTTGAACCTGTGAACATAACCGCTTGGATACGCTCGTCAGGCACGATGTGTTTACCCACTTCGCTACCACGTGCGATAACCGGTTGTACTACGTGCTCAGGTAAGCCAACGGTGTGCATTAGTTCGATACAACGCAGTGCAATCATACTGGTTTGTTCAGCTGGCTTTGCAATAACGGTATTACCCGTCACGATAGCAGCAGCTACCTGACCTAAGAAGATTGCAAGCGGGAAGTTCCACGGGCTGATACATAAAATCACGCCACGAGCTTCAAAACGCTCATCTTTAGAAAGCTCTTCTGCACGCGCGGCATAGTAGCGACAGAAGTCAACGGCTTCACGTACTTCATCGATGCTGTCTTGGGTTACTTTACCTGCTTCTTTAATACAGATAGCAACAAGTTCGTCATGGTGACGCTCAAGGATGTCAGCAGTGCGGCGTAGTAAGTTTGCACGCTCTTCAACAGAGGTTTGAGACCAACTTTCAAAAGCCGCATCAGCATTGGCAAGCACGCTTTGCATATGTGCTTCATCGTGTAAAGGCACAGATCCAATCACTTGTTTGTGATTCGCAGGGTTACGAACAGCAAGGTGACCTTCTGGTACTTGGCTTTCATCGATTAGGTGTTCGTTAAACCAGTTGTCTAGGTTTTCTTTAAACGGTGTTAAATCGTTGATGTCTGTTAGGTCTTTACCTTTTGAGTTTGGACGCTCATCGCCATAAAGCTCGATAGGTAGTTTAATCTGCGTATTGTAACGGTTACGTAGGCCTTGCAGTGTTTCTACAGGGTCAGGAAGTAGTGACTCAACAGGCTTAGTGGTATCAACAATCGCGTTTACGAATGATGAGTTTGCACCATTTTCAAGTAGACGGCGTACCAGATAAGCAAGTAGGTCTTCGTGCTGACCAACTGGCGCATACACACGACACTGAATACCCTCGTTTTCAACGATTTGGTCGTAAAGTGATTCACCCATTCCGTGTAAACGTTGGAATTCGAACCCTTTGTTGTCGCCTTTGGCAACTTCTAGGATAGTTGCTGCGGTGTAAGCATTATGCGTTGCAAACTGTGGGAAAAGTGCATCACGTGCTTCTAGTAGCTTAATAGCACACGCTTTATAAGAAACGTCAGTCGTTGCTTTACGGGTGAACACAGGGAAGTGCTCAAGACCATCTTGTTGAGTGGTTTTGATTTCTGTATCCCAGTAAGCACCTTTAACTAGACGCACCATCAGTTTACGGCCTACGCGACGAGCAAGTTCAGCCACCCATTCAACAACGAAAATGGCACGCTTTTGATATGCTTGCACTGCAAGACCAAAACCATTCCAGTCGCCAAGCGCGTCGTCTGAGAATACAGCCTCGATGACATCTAGTGAGATATCCAAACGATCCGCTTCTTCCGCATCAACCGTGAAACCGATATCGTATTCTTTCGCAGCAATTGCAAGTTCTTTTAGCTTAGGTACAAGCTCGTCCATCACGCGGTCGCGATGTGTGAATTCATAGCGTGGGTGAATAGCTGAAAGCTTTACAGATATACCAGGGCTCTTTATTGGGCCACGGCCTTTCGCTGCTTTACCAATTGCGTGAATGGCGTTCATATAGCTTTGGAAGTAGCGCTCTGCATCTTTCATCGTACGTGCGCCTTCACCTAGCATGTCGTACGAATATACATAACCTTTTTGTTCTTTATCAGCGGCACGATCGATAGCATCTTGAATGGTTTCACCCATTACAAACTGCTTACCCATGATCTTCATTGCATAGTTAACAGATTTACGGATAACTGGCTCACCAAGGCGACCAATTGTGCGTTTTAGCACGCCAAATTGTTCTTCTTTATTCTTGTCTGAATAATTAACCATTTTACCAGTAACGAGTAGACCCCAGCTTGAAGCGTTAACAAATAACGAGTCGCTGCTGCCTAAGTGTGAACTCCAGTCGCCTTGTGCGAGCTTGTCACGGATTAGGCTTTCTTGCGTTGCTTTGTCTGGTACACGAAGTAAAGCTTCGGCCAAACACATCAGTACCACGCCTTCTTCGGTAGAAAGAGAGAATTCATTTAAAAGCGCGTCGACACCGTTTTGACCATCTTGATCTCTACGAATGTTCAATACCATTTGACGTGCACGTTCCCATGCTCGGCTTCGAGCTGTAACGCCTACCTCAGCTAAAGGTAAAATATGATCAATTACTGCGTTCTCATCGATGCGGTAAAAATCACGGATCTTTTGTCGGATAGGACAGTTAGTTGTCAAATCGCCGTTATAAAGCATAAGCAACCCTCAAAAATTGGAGTCAAAAATACATGTAATTCGCGCCTGCCTATGGAATCACACACCTTAATGTGTAGATTACAAAACTACATCTGAACTGATGCCAAACTATGCAACCAAAGGTTGAAAGTGTAGTTTAATTTGTATAGGAAGCCTCAATTACGACAAAATGATGCAGTCACATTGCTAACCATAACACACCCATTTGGGGGTTCAAATTTTAGCCAGAATGCATAATCTAAATGTTCGAACAAAGTTGCGTTAAAGGCTGAAACAAGCCGCTTTGTTCTTTATCGTTAATTTCGCGGGCATTCTATCGAAAAGACAGCAGAATATGCTGTTTTATTTTCAACGAATACGGTAAATTTGCGGGTAATCTCAAACCCTCACAAAATTTTATGCTGATATGACGACTTCCATTAAAACTCGGGTATTAGATCGCATCGACTTAGCAATCTTAGACGCGCTTCAGCGCAATGCTCGGATCTCTAATGTAAACTTGGCGAAAGAGGTAAACTTGAGTCCGAGTCCTTGCCTCGATCGAGTAAAAAAACTCGAGTCCGAGGGGTATATCGAAGGATATACGGCAAGATTAAATGCCGCGAAACTTGGCCAGCATTTGGTTGCGCATGTGGAGATCACCTTGAAAAGCTCGACCGAAGTGGTATTTGAGGTGTTTAAACAGCACATTGTAAAAATCCCCAACGTCGTTTCTTGTGATATGGTAGCTGGTGGCTTTGATTATTTAGTTAAGATCCGAGTCCAAGATATGCGTCAATATCGAGAGGTATTAGGTCAAATCGTTGAAATACCTGGAGTTGGCACAAATCATACCTATATGGTGATAGAACACGTCAAAGAAGACATGGGTGTAGAAGTGCTGAACTATCAGTAACTGTTGACCCAGTTTAAGGAATAATAGATGCAAAAAGTGGTACTTATCACCGGTGCGAGCCGTGGGATTGGTGCGGCAACGGCTCAACTGCTGGGACAACAAGGATTTACTGTTGTTATAAATTACAAGCAGAACGTGCAAGCCGCAGAAACGGTTGCTGATACCATCCTAAGTAATAATGGTAAAGCGCATTTGTTACAAGCAGATGTCACAGACGAAAAATCTGTAGAGGCAATGTTTGACAAGATAAAGACCGATATTGGCATGGTAACGCATTTGGTCAACAACGCTGGCGTGCTGAACGTGCAGACTCGAGTTGAACACATGACCGCAGCGCGCATCAACAATATGCTTACTAATAATGTTACGCCGTATTTTATTTGTGCTCGCGAAGCAATTAAACATATGCGTTTGAGTGCCAATCCAGCACAGTGCGCAATGGTGAATGTATCGTCGGCAGCTTCTTATTTAGGTGGGGCTAATGAGTATGTTGACTATGCGGCTGCAAAAGGTGCAATAGACAGCTTCACTAAAGGTTTATCTCTGGAATTAGCCGCTGAACAGATCCGCGTGAACTGCGTGAGACCGGGCTGTATTTATACCGATATTCACGGCGACGGTGGCGAACCAAACCGAGTTGATCGTCTAGCCGATTTTTTACCGCTGAAGCGAGGTGGAACCGCGATTGAGGTTGCCAATGCCATCGCTTGGCTTTTAAGTGACGAAGCAAGCTTTGTTACAGGAACTTTTATTGATTTAGCTGGAGGGAAATAGCAATTTATGAAAAATAAAATTGTTTATGTCTCAGGAACATTTGATTTATTTCACAGTAATCATTTAAAAATGATTAGTTATGGCCGAGGTTTAGGAGACACGTTGATCGTTGGTGTAAGTACCGATGAACTTGTTTGTTCTTATAAAAAGCCACCGGCAGTGCCATTTGAAGAGCGTTTGGCGATTATCGAAGGGTTAAGAGACCCAGATCTTGCTATTCCACAACGTACTTTAGATCATCGTGAAACGGTGAAAAATCTAAATATTGATGTGTTCGTGATTGGCGATGATTGGAAGGGAAAATATGATTATCTGAAAGAGCTTGGGGTTCAGGTATTTTACTTTCCTTATGGTGCTGGCGTTAGCTCTAGTAACTTAAAGCAAAAAATCTACGATCAGTATAAAAAGCTGATTGAGCAAAGCGACAATCATCCAATCCCAGAGCCACAGAAATGAAAGTGTTAATAACGGGCGGACAGGGTGGTCTTGCCGCTTATTTAAGCGATGAACTGAAGCGCTTAGGACATGAAGTGGAAGCGCCATCGCGCGCGCAGCTTGATGTTTCTAAACCAGCTGAAGTTGAGCGTTTTTTTGACGACAAATCTTATGACTGTGTAATCAATGCGGCAGGAACGCTTTACTCAAGTTTAGTGGCAGACTCTGACCCAAGTCTTTGGATCCGTGACATCGAAGTAAACCTAATCGGCACTTATTTAATTTCTCGTGCTGCAATTAAAGCAAACAAAGCGGTGCATTTGATCAATGTGGCGTCGACGGCGGCATTTAACAGTTACAAAGATTGGACGTCTTATTGTGCGGCGAAAGCGGGCGTGGTGACTCTATCTAAAGGTCTTCACAAGGACGGCTACAAAATAGCGGTACTGTGCCCCGGGGCAATAGATACTAAACTGCGCGATGGTCTTACTATCAATAATCCCAATGTGATGAGCATACCACAAGGCGCCGCGCCAATCTTAGAGGCTGTAACTACACCACAGCACATCGGTAAGCTGTTTTTTTATCGCCTGAACGAAAGTCGTAGCGAGTCGCTTGATTAGACTGTTTTGCTAATATTCATTGGCATAATGCACTAGAGCTACGTTCTCAATACGATTGCGCAAGGTCGGTGCAAGCAGTTTGTAATAGTATGTGGTGGCATGGAAGTCACCGCGCTCATCACTGACAAAATGAGGGATTTGCCCAGCCACTTTAAAGCCCAAGCTCTGATATAAGATTTCTGCGTCCGAATCCGATTGTGTGTCAAGGACGAGTAACGATATCTGCTGCCGTGTAGATTCTTGCTCTATGGCTTGCATCAGCTTTGTTGCTACGCCTTTTCGTCGGCTATTCGGATGAACTAATAGCTTTTCAACTTCAGCCCGGTGCTGAGCATTATCTTTTGTTGCCGGCGAGAGTTGCACACAACCTGCCATTACGCCATTAAGTTCAGCGATAATAAGCGTCTTTTGCGACTTGATCACAGCATCGAATACCTGCCACCAGTAGTTTTGTATTGCTCTGCTAGAGGAAGAGGGCAAAAAGCCGATAGAGGCGCCAAGATTAATACAGGCTTGCGTCAGCGCACTGAGCTGTTTTACCCAAAGCTGACAATCTAAGCGATTGTATTTCAAGCTAGGCGCCTGAATAATGCGAAGCTGCATAGCGGTATTAGACAAATTGTTCATGCAGTTCCTTATTTATCCGAGCCAGACTTTGCTCAAGCCTTGCCTTTTCATGCATTAATTTCTGCCATCGAGTTTGCTGTTTCTCTTGGGAGCGTCGCAGTGCTTCGTAAAGTGCTCGCTGCGGCACATGATAGGCTTTTGCGGCTTGTGATGGGGTGAGCATATCGTTCATTACTGCGTGTACTGCAGTTTCTAGTTTGCCAAGTGTCATTGCGCTTCCTCCTTACCATCTACAGGGGTTGTTGCTGTATCGTGCACAGGCCAGATACTCACATCCAAATGCCAAAGTAAGTACATCGTTTGATATAAAGTGTACATAATTACGCTCCTTTCATCCGTCGTGTCGTTTAATAAGGAAAAACTGTGCCAGAAATTAAAACTATTTAATATCAATAGGATGCGGTTTGTGTTGGTCTGTAAGTACGTTCACATTGCACTGCTTTAGTGAGGTGAGTGCAGCATTTGCACCGAATTGAACAGAATTAGCGCGAGAGTGCTTAAAAGTTAATTTGGATCAAATTAAAGTGAATAAAGTAAATAAAATGTTTATTTTTAATATTTGGATAGTAGGCTTTGTGCGACTTTATTGAAGGAGCATTTTTTCATGTCTGAATTATCCAGAACGCAAGATATTACAGACCCTGAGGGGTTACAGTTCCAAATTCAAATCGACGACATTGCGGTTAACGCATGCGACGGTGAAACCGTGTTGTCTGTTTTGCTTGCGGCGAACTACAAGCAAATTATGGAAAGCGATCGAGAAGCCGTATCTGGTGCTTATTGTGGTATGGGCGTTTGTCATTGTTGTCAGGTAACGATAAACAAGCAACATAAACAAAAGGCTTGCCAAACCTTAGTACAACCCAACATGCAGGTTGAAACTAAACAAAATCGTTTCAAGCAGGTTGGAGTATAGTGTGATGTCTAATTGTCAAAAAGAAAAAATCGTTATTGTTGGTGCAGGGCCTGCTGGCGTTAGCTGTGCAGCTGAGCTGGCTAAATATGGCATTACTAGCACCTTAGTGGATGAAGCACCAAAAATTGGTGGGGTGATCTATCGCGGGCCACTTCGACAAGCAAGTAAGCTTCCTCATTTAGATGAAAATCTTAAACGTGCGATGGCTGCACTAAAGGTACGCTACGAACATCATAAACAAGATATAACACTACAACTACAAACCAAAGTGCTTGGGCCCGAGGGCGAAAGCGGTTTGCTGTTGCAAACACAAAATCAGTTAACACAAATAGATTACACCAAGTTGGTTCTGGCAACTGGCTGTCATGAGCGCAGTGTGCCATTTGAAGGATGGCAGTTACCTGGTGTGATGTTAATGGGCGGGATGCAACTTCAGCTTAAAAGTGGGTTAGTTCGACCAGGGAAAAAAGTGGCTTTAGTCGGAACTGGACCATTATTGCCACTGGTTGCTTGCCAGTTACATAAATCCGGTGCACAAGTAGTTGGCGTATATGAAGCGAGTCGCTTTAGTGAACTGGCGAAAGAGACCGTGGCGCTGCTCAATAAACCTAAGCTTACGCTTTCGGGATTGAGTATGTTGGCGTATCTCAAAAAGCATAATATTCCGTTCAAGTATGGTTATGGCATTGTGAAAGCAGAAGGCCAAGAAAAACTCTCCAGTGTTACCGTAGCGCCTTACGATGAGCACTGGCATGCGGACTTGTCAAAAGCACAGCATTTAGCCGTGGATAGTCTAGGGGTCGGCTATGGTTTTGTTGCCCGCACCCAGCTTGCCATGCTACTTGGGGTTTCTCATCAGTACACCACCACGAATGGTTATGTGCCTTTATTAGATGACAATTTACGCAGTAGCTTAAATTCAATTTTTGTCTGTGGTGATACCAATGGTTTGCTAGGCGCAGAAGCGGCTATCATTGAAGGGAAAATGGCCGCAACCATGCTTGCCTATGAACAAGCCTGTTTAAGCGAAACGACCTTCCACACGCGGATGCGCAAGCTCAAAACTAAGCGTAAGCAAGCACAGAAGTTTAGAGCAGGATTTGACCGCTTCTCGGCGCGCCGAGAGGGGCTGCTTGCGTTAACCCAGGCAGATACCGTGGTGTGTCGCTGCGAACAAGTAAAGCGCCAGCAACTCGATTTAGCATTGCAACAAGGTGCAAAAGATTTATCTAGCGTAAAAATGAGGACCCGTATTGGCATGGGAGACTGCCAAGGAAAAATGTGTTCTAGCTATGCGTTAGACCGACTGCATGCGGCAGGGCACTTAGATACGCTGGGCGTGATAAGGCCAAGATTCCCACTTGACCCAATTCCGTTTACTTTACTGGAGAAAAACCATGAAGCAGTATGATGTCATTATCGCAGGTGGCGGTGTAATTGGTGCGGCTTGTGCCTATTTTTTAAGCCGCGATACCAACCTAAAAATCGCGTTAGTGGATTTAAAAAAGCCGGGTAACGCGTCTCGTGCATCTGCGGGTGGATTATGGGCAATTGGTGAGTCGGTCGGACTTGGCTGTGGTGTGATCTTCTTCAAAACCTTGTCGAAGCTCCAAAGTGAAGGAGATACCGAAGCTGCACAAACATTACGGCCGCATCAATTACCAGAATGCTTTTTTGAACTTGCGCTCAAGTCAAACGAGTTATATCCAGCACTGCATGAAGAAATGCTGGCCAGGCACGATGTCGACTTTAAGTTTGAACGTACCGGTCTTAAATTCATTATGTACAATCGCGATGATGAAATATATGCAGATAGCATAGTGTCAGGGATCCCTAATTTGTCTTCGCAGATCCGATGGTTAGACCAACAGCAATTACGTGCAGAGGAGCCTTACATCACTCCTGATGCGATTGGTGCAATAGATTTTATTTGCGACCATCAGGTAAACCCATACAGGTTAGTTGATGCGTATACCGAAGGAGCACGTCAAAATGGTGTTGAGTTATTTTTGAATACCGAAGTGCTAGAGGTACTGCGTGAAGGCAATAAGGTGCTAGGTGTGAGGACGCAAGATCAAAGCCTGCATTGTGAGACCTTAATTAATGCCGCTGGTGCCTGGGCGGATGACATTTACCATCAGGCGACAGGTAAACATATGCCAGTATATCCTGTTAAGGGTCAAATAGTGCTATCTGAGCGCATGCCTAAAGTATTAAATGGTTGTATCAGTACCAGTGATTGCTACATTGCCCAAAAGGACAACGGCGAGATTTTAGTTGGCTCTTCAACGGAGGAAAAAGGCTTCGATACCACCAACAGTCTAGATAAAATAACCGAGTTGTCACAAGGTGCTATGAAGTGTTTGCCAGTGCTAAAAGAGTCAAGTATTAAACGTTGCTGGGCAGGACTTAGACCTGGTACACCGGATGAGCTGCCAATTTTGGGCCCCGTTGATGGAGTGGAGGGTTACATTAATGCGTGTGGACACTTTAGGACGGGGATTTTAATGTCGGCCATTACTGGCACGCTTATTACTGAACTCATGACAGGCAAACCTACCTCTGTTGATTTAGCTCCATTTCTCGTTGAAAGGTTCGAATAAGCGTTTGATTCTGCTGCCTTAATGGGATATATCTAGTTGCTGTGAATATTCCATTAAGGCAAGATAGACGGTGCAATTACGCAAGCCTAAAAAAACTAAACCGAGGTGATACCCTTGCGATTGTATCACCTAGCTGAGGTGGCCCAGATACATTTCCTCACATCTTTGAGCAAGGGTTAGTAAACCTGCGTTCGCTTGGTTTTAATATTGTTGAAATAATGTGCTAAGCTCAAACTGTCACCTAAGTTAACTCGAACTTGTTAAATTAACATATATATGTATCGTTAGAATATCTAATTGACAGTCTGAGTTGTTTTTTAAGTTAGTCTGAACTTTACAAGGTGATAAATATAAATAGTGAAGTATTCCACTATTTATATTTGTCTCGGTGTTTGCACAAGAATGCTAGTAAAACCCCAGTAATAAATCCTGATATATGTGCAGTATTGCTAATCGAATGTGATAGTAGTGCGCTTAAAGCGGTGCTCATAAATAAAAAGTTAACTATTGATATGTGCAGGTTTCCAGTTTTTATATTTTTGTTTTTATATGAGTTAATGGTGATGTAACCAAGTAATGCATATATTCCTGCAGAAATTCCGCCATATGCGTTAGCAGAGGTGAGACCAAAAAAATACAAAAAATATGCAGATATAGCTCCAGTGATACAACCTGAAATAAAAACAAATAACCCTGTTCTTCTCACTAATGCTATAAATAATGGACCTGATAACAATGCGAAAGCAAGATTACTAAACCAGTGGGTTAATCCAGAGTGAAAGAATGATGCTGTGATAATTCGCCACCACTCACCTGCCATAATTAACTTATAAATCCCACCATATCGATACGCTGCTTCTTCAAACCCACCTGCTAAGTAGTTTATAAATACTTGAATTAATCCTATGGCTAAGCATATAAAAAACCATTTTTCAGCATGTTTTTTATACCTGTGTGATAGGTTAGAGATAAACACATTTCTATCAGTTAGGCTCTGCAGATTATTTGAAATTGTGATGTAGTCAATTGTTAAGTATAGCGTTACTATTAGTCCTGATAAGGTAAGGTTTAGTAGTTTTTCATTTTTTGTATATGTGAATAAAAGTAATGAGACTAATGTGGCGAATATTGAGTATATGATGATGAACTGAGATTTTTTCTTGTTAAATTTAAATGCGCTTTTCTTAAAGCCATCAACAAGCATAACCGGTTTAAAATCTTGACTGTATGGTAAAGCTATAAAAAGTGGTGAGAGTATATGCCATTTAGAAATAGCTCTGTTTACGTTTGACTCACCTGAAAATATCTTACCACTTCCAACTTTAGCTCTAACTTCCTCTATAGATGCAGTCTTTTCCATCTTACCTCGCTTTATTAAGTGATAAGTTGCAACAAGGCTTAACATGTAGCCTTGTTGCTTATCCTAACTAAAAAAATTAAGAAACGAAATACAAGGCTGCTGCAATTGGTATAGCAAATCCAAGTGTAGCAGGGTTACTTATTTTTAATCATTATTGTCATGCTTATCTCTTGCTAATGAAAGGCAAGGCCACATCTGTTTATTTAGTTCCGTTTCGAGATGAAAGCTTGAGTGAGTATTTGATTTTGTAGTCTTAATTGGATATATCTAGTCGCTAATGAATATTCCATTAAGGCAGGATAGACGGTGCAATTACGCAAGCCTAAAAAACTAAACCGAGGTGATACCCTTGCGATTGTATCACCTAGCTGGGGTGGCCCAGGTATATTTCCCCACATTTTTGATCAAGGGCTGGCAAACTTGCGTTCGCTTGGTTTTAATATTGTCGAAATGCCGTCGGCTCGAACGGCCGCAGACGTACTCTTTTCACAGCCGCAATTACGTGCAAAAGATATTAATGATGCCTTTGCCGATCCGAATATAGCCGGGATAATTTCTTCTATTGGTGGTTCAGATTCCGCGCGGATCCTACCTTATTTAGATAAATCCGTTATCTTGAATAACCCTAAGTTTATGATGGGCTATTCTGATTTTTCCACGCTGACCACACTGCTGAACCAATGGGGATTAGTCACTTTTAACGGCCCATCAGTCATGGCCGGTTTCTCCCAGTACCACAATGCTAGTGCTGAATATCAAGCCTATTTAGTGCAGGCGCTGCTAGGTGAAGTCCATTATCCAATATTCAAAGCTTATTCTCATGGCTATCCGGAGTGGGCAATACCAGAAAACGTCGGTAAGCTGCATCCCGCAATTGCGACAAATGGTCCAAAAGTACTGCAAGGTACTGGGCAAGTGGAAGGGCGGCTATTTGGCGGCTGTTTTGAAGTGATGGAGATGCTAAAAGGCACAGAATACTGGCCATCGCCGTCATTTTGGCAAGACAAATTGCTATTTTTAGAAACCTCTGAGGATAAACCTAGTCAAGATTATATTCGCTTTTGGTTACGTAACTATGGGGTGATGGGGGTGTTTGAAAAAATATCCGGCTTAATGATTGGCCGTGCACGGGATTACAGCGAGCGCGAGATGGCTGCGCTTGATGAGGTGATTTTATCGGTTGTACGTGATGAGTTTGGCTGTGACAGTTTACCCGTAATAACTCGGCTTGATTTCGGCCATACCGATCCGCAGTGGATTTTGCCGTTAGGAATACAGCACCGCTTGGATCTGGACAACTTCAGTCTAGATGCGATAGAGCCGGTATTTGATTTGTTGTAAACAAAGACAAAACTAGTGACCCCCATCACTATTAATATCCAAGCCGAGGAAGTGAAGTAACATTTAAGGTAAACACCCTCCCTAATTTCCTCTTTGTAACAGCAGCGACAAGGTTCAAATTGTTGACCCCAATGGTTTGGCGAAGTGTTTAGGCGGAAACCCACCTAAACTTACACTGAATATGTATTGATTGTATGAATGTTATGTGGTTATATACCGTCTTTTTTTAAGGAACATATCATGGGTCAATTACGCTCATTTTGTTACTTGGTTCTGCTATTCCTGTTAACAGCGTGTGGCGGCGGAAGTGATGCTGGCAACAATGATAGCAGCAAAGGTAACAGCCAAGTACCACAAACAGCGATCTCATTCGCTGAAACTTCAATCCAAATATTGGTAGACGAGATTCCATCCGTTAATAAGATATCAGGAAGCTCAGGTACTGGAGCAATAACGTTTTCATCGTCAGACTCATCAATAGTAGAAGTTGTGAACCCTCAAACAGGGCAAATAAAAGGTGTTGGAGCAGGAAGTGCAACCATTACTGTATCCAAAAGTGCTGATGCTCAGTACCAGTCAGCATCTGCAAGTTATTCAGTTGAAGTTAACAAACGTGAGCAAGAGCCACTACTTTTTGATGCAGGTCACGTCGCAAAGTTTGTGAGCGATTCAAACTTTACAAACCCACTCAATGGTGGAAGCGGTGATGGCGCTTTTGTTTTTACATCGAGTAATACAGGTGTTGCAACGGTCAATAGTACCAGTGGGGAAATCCAGATCATCGGTGCAGGCCAAGTAGAAATTTCAGTCACTAAGCATGCAGACCTAAAATTTAAACCTGCATCTGCGAGCTTCGCATTATCTATAAAAAAGCGGGAACAAACACCACTTAAATTTAACTATGAGACCGTCAATGTATTTGTTGATGATTCTCCGGCAATCAATATGTTAATTGGTGGAAGTGGTACAGGCTCAATTAGCTATAGCTCGAGTAATCCAGACGTTGCGACTATTAACCTTACATCCGGAGAAGTAACTTTTGTAGGTAAAGGAACAACAACCATAAAAGCCACCAAATCTGCAGATGGAATATATAATTCAGCAGAAGCATCTTATTCACTGACGCTCAATAAAAGAAATCAAGACGACATTGTTTTTGAACAAGACTCTCTATACATCTATCTAGATGAAACTAAAACCAACCGTTATACAGGAGGCAGCGGAGAAGGGAAGGTTACCTATTCGACATCCAATGCTGAAGTTGTGCTCACCCATACTTTCACGGGCTTACTGACACCCGTGAAAGCAGGCTCAGCTACCATTACCCTGACTAAATCAGGTGATACTTTGTATGAACCTCAAACGGCTCAGTTTACAGTTAATGTAACAAAAAAAGAGCAGGAGCCTCTATCATTCCAATCTAGCTCTTTAGATTTATTAATTGATACACCGATACAGAGCAATCCTTTATCAGGAGGTACAGGCTCAGGTACTATAACTTATCACTCCAGTGACACCTCAGTGGTAGATGTCAATTCAAAAACAGGAAAATTAACATTACTCAAAGACGGTGTTGCAACGATATCCGCAACAAAAGCTTCAGATGCTTTGTACAATGAATCAACGGCTTCCTATGATGTTGATATCAGTTATATATTAGATGAACTCAGTATTGCCATCAGCTTAACAAATGCTGAGCTAACATGGAGTAAACAAAGTCAGCAACTAGAGGTGTACAGAAGTACCGACGCCAACTGTGATATAACCAATTACACTGCATGTGATAATTCGCAGATGAATATTATATCCGCACAAGATGCACTGCCACTTCAAGATGGCTTTATAAATATTCAGCGTTCTAAAGACACACTAGAACACCAAAGTGCCTATATTAAAATTGCCCACGAAGACTATATTTCTAATACCATCCATGTGACACCTTCCTTACCCCCTTTTAAACTTGGGAATGGAGCTCAAATGGTGTCCTTTAAAGGTAAGCTGTGGTTGATGGGAGGTGAATACTACAAAGGTGATGATACCATTTGGCAAACTGGCATTTGGTCTTCTACAGATGGAATAAACTGGCAGCTCGAGGTTGAAAAGGCGCCATTCCAGGGGCGTGCACATTTTGAATTAATTGAATTCAATGAGCAGCTCTATTTAATAGGTGGTGAAAGAGGAGTAGGAACAAGTGGAGCAAAGGTATTTGAGTCAGATGTGTGGCGCTCTGATGATGGTGTCAATTGGACATTAATTCAACCTACTCCAGGAGTCTATATAGGGAAAGTAGCATCAGCAATCGTCTTTCAAGGTAAGCTATGGTTATATGGAGACTCTAACAGTAGTGAAAATAGCACTATATATTCAACCGAAGACGGACTCAACTGGACTATGCAAAACAGTTCTGCAGCATACACGCCTAGATCTAAGCCTACATTATTTGTCCACAATGACCACTTATGGATGTACGGTGGCCAGGTATTGGAAAGTAACAAAGCAAGGGCAGTTAACGAAATTTGGTCTTCAGAAGATGGGGTTAATTGGCGTTTAAGAAATGCAGCCCCCAATATTCCAAATGAATATGCTAAAGCCAGTAAAGTCTTCAATTTTAACGGCAAACTTTGGATGATTAGCGGACAAGCTTATAACGCAAACGACAGCGCCGTAAACGGCAGCGCCGCCTATTCATCTGATAACGGAATAGACTGGACGATTGAAGCAAGTCCAATTATATCTAGGTTTAATACCTATTTAACAGGTGCTAAGTTTGCTGATAAGCTGTGGATATATAGTGGTTGGCAAGATGAGTATATCTGGCACTCCAAAGACGGAAAAGATTGGAGGACCTATGTCGAGCTACCACAACTAGAATGGAGCCCAAGGCAAAAATAACCCTAAGGTGACAATAGCAATTTAACGTGGACACCCACCTCACCTTCAACTTACCCACCTCAACTTGCATGTTGGGGTGGTTTTTCTAAGCTTGAAGTTCTTCAAAATCAAGTTTTGAAGGCAATTTATAAAAGACAGGCACTCATGCGCATCTATTTTCTAAAACTGGACTATCACGCACGATAATGCACTATTTAACGTGGACACCCAGCTCACCTTCATTGAGAGAAAAACTAGAACTCGCAGTCAAAACTAATCCCCTTAACCACACCAGAAGAGCATAACTTCTCGGCGGGTGAACCGCCTCCCACAAAACTATTTAGACTGTGAGGTAGGAGGCTGCGCTGATAGTTTTTGCAATGCTTGCAAGCGGCTTAATCATAAAAATTGTAGAAGACCTCACATACAACTTATTCCCCCTTCATCACACCCGAAAAGCATAAGCTGATATGCAATGTGCCGACAGGATGTCGGCCAAGTCTTGTCTGGCATAGGGATGTGCCTTACAAGGCGGTTGCACTATATCAGCTTAGGGTTTGAGGATTGAGTGTGATGCTGGGGCGATGTTTTCTTGGTTCGCTTGATCGCGTCGTTTAAAAAGAATGAACGAGAAGCGCATGGATGCGCTTTGATATTAAACATGGAGGTTTATGTTGCTAACGACTGGTAGCTCGAAATTTACCGTAAAGTCAGCCCGTCCTCCTGACGGATTTCGACACCCATCCATGCGTTGAAATGACTCATTGGCAATTCACTTTCGGGTGTGATGAGGGAGGAAAACGGTGCTGATAGTTTTGTTTGGTGCTTGCAGGCAAATTTGCTGCTTTGAGAGAAAAACTAGAGCTCGCAGTCAAAACCAATCCCCCCTCCATCACACCCGAAAAGCATAAGCTGATATGCAATGTGCCGACAGGATGTCGGCCAAGTCTTGTCTGGCATCATGGACGTGCCTTACAAGACGGTTGCCCTATATCGGCTTGGGATTTGAGGATTGAGTGTGATGCTGGGGCGACGTTTTCTTGGTTCGTTCTTTTTCGTCGTTTAAAAAGAATGAACGAGAAGCGCATGGATGCGCTTTGATATTAGCCAAGGAGGGTATGCTTGATTATGGCTGCTTTGTAAAATCAAGTAATTAACCTGCTTAATTGCTCAGGCTAGCGGCCTCTGTACGCGTAAAAAATATAATTGCTTCTTAAGGCAAATGTAGGTGTAATGAATACATAATAAGCGCTGAGCAATGCAGGGAAAGCTTACATAACACTAGCTAAACTGATTACACTAGCTAGGAAAGTGAGAGCCTCCAAAAAGCCTATTTTTTCTAAGTAAGCCATAGCATAAACAACACCAATTCTGACACACCTAGCTGCTCAGTCCAACAAGCGATTATGCAACACAAACTGCATGTCGCATAAATACTAAAATGTTATGTTTTCAGAGAAGGAGCCTAAATCACCATGGAAAAAGTTATAGCGGGTGCGCTCATCGCCGTTACGGGTTGGCTTGTAGCACATTTTAGCAAACTGCATTTTGAGAAAAGGTCAGCGCAACTCGCTCGAATTAACGAACAATTAGAAAATCTATATGGGCCACTAATGGCAACATTAACGGCAAGCCATGAAACTTGGGTTTCTTTTACTAAAAAACATTGGCCTAGTCATGGAATGCCAGGGTATTTTGGAAAAGGTGAAGACCAACTTTCAGAAGCTGAATTGCTAAAGTGGAGGACATGGATTGTAAATGTATTCCACCCTCTTAATGAGAGAGTTGAATCAATAATAATCGAAAATATACATCTCATTGAAGGAGATGAAATTCCTGAAGCATTCACGCTGGCGCTATCCCATGTTAGTTCATATCGAGCAGTTATAGCTCAATGGGAAAATCAGGACTTTTCGGAACATGTATCTGTGAATAATTGGCCAACGAAGGGTTTAATGGATTCAGTAAAGCCAGTATTCGATGAATTAACCCGAAAACAGTCAGAATTATTAGGTAAAAAAACATAACAAGCAAAGGCAGCATCGCCAATACGTGGCTGGACACGCTAACGCGCGCCGCTGCTTTGGGCGCTATACGAAAGGGGTTTTATGAAATATTCAATTTTGGTGTCATTAGCAATTGCTTTACTAATGGGGTGTGCTTCAAAACCATTACCTGATAGAGCTAATGCTACCCTACAAGAAACAGCAAATCCAACATATCCAGCTTATGCTGCTCGCAATAGAATCGAAGGCTATGTTCAAATGAGTTTTGATATCAGTGAAAGTGGAAAGCCTATTAACATTCAGGTACTAAAGTCTGTACCTGAACAAGTCTTTGATAAAGCTGCAATCAAAGCTCTCTCCAATTGGAAATATGCCCCTAAAGTAGAGAATGGCGTTGCCGTTATTCAAAAAGATCTTAAGGTACAATTAGACTTTACATTAGGTTAAATGTATAGCTAACAAGCATGAAAAATAAGTCACACCCATCACTATTAACATCAAAGCTGAGAGAGTGAAGTAAACACTTAATGCGATGTTTCCATCGCTCGCTATTGGTACATATACGACCGTTAGATTTAGCTAAGTTCTACCAATCAAATCTAACATAGCAAGTTAAGGCTTATCCAGATTAGCACTTGCTCAAATTAGCATAAAAAAACCAGCGTACTGACGCTGGTTTTTTGGGTTACTTTTTCTTTTTAACCTTGGCGGCTTTCTTTTTCGCCTTGATTTTCACCGGATCTTTTTTCTTCTTCGGTGCTTTTGCTTCTTTGTGTTTAGGTTCTAAGCCTTTAATTACACGGCGCTTAAGTTTTTGGTCGGTGTAACGCTCAACCTTACCTAAAATTTCAACATCGTGGGCTTCAACCAAAGAAACCGCGGTGCCTTTTTTACCAGCACGGCCTGTACGACCGATGCGGTGTACATAAATATCTGCGGTGCGTGGCATATCAAAGTTAAATACGTGGCTGATATCCGCTACGTCGATACCACGGGCTGCAACATCTGTTGCCACTAAGATATTCGTCTTACCACTGTGAAAACTTGCCATCGCAGCCATGCGTTTGTCTTGTGGCATTTCACCACGCAGCCAAGTGGTTTTAATGCCTTTGGCAAATAGCTCGCCAACGAGTGTTTCTAGGCGCTCACGTGTTTTTACGAAGATAACCGCTTTGGTTACTTCTTCGTCATCAAGCAGTTGTGCGAGCAAATTGACTTTGTGCTCGTAGTTATCTGCAAGGTGAACCCACTGATGAATTTTACCTTTTTCTTTACGTGATGGCGTAGCTTCAAGTAGTGCTGGGTCTTGTAGTATACGTTCAGCAAACTTCTCAACGCTTTCGCCCTCAAGGGTTGCAGAGAACAAAAAGCACTGACGACGGTTAACCGCTTCAGAGCAAATACGTAGCATTTCTTTTCGAAAGCCCATGTCTAGCATGCGATCCGCTTCATCTAAGATCAGTAGCTCAACATTTTCTGCGTGGAAGTTCTCGGTTTCAAGATATTCCATCAAACGACCTGGGGTTGCGATGAGGATATCATTGTTCTTTTCGAAGATTTCTTTGTGACTACCGTAATTAATACCGCCAGTTACCACGCCTATCTTAAGGTTAACACCCGCGGCAAGGAGTTCACATTGCTCGTGTATTTGATAGGCAAGTTCACGCGTTGGCGTCATGATAAGTACGCGGGCAAAGCCTGGCTCTTTGCGAGGGAAATCAAGCAAATACTGAATCGCAGGGATCAAGAATGCAGCGGTTTTACCCGTACCGGTTGGTGCGCTGGCGAGAATATCTCGGCCAATTAGCGCTTCAGGAATAGCCATCTGTTGAATGCTGGTGGGAGTATCGAAACCCATTTTTTTAATCGCACTAATCAGCTTGCTGTCTAAATCAAATTCAGTAAATTGCATATTGCATCACAAATAAAGGACAATAGCGGAATTATACGTTGCTATTGCATTTTCTCAAAGGTATAGGATGTCTCAGTTTGCATTTAAACAGTTTTCGGTGACCCAGCATCATGCGGCAATGAAGGTTTCGACCGATGGTATTTTGCTTGGCGTGTGGGTTCCACTCGTTGAAGCCAAGCGGATTGTTGATGTCGGAACGGGAACTGGGCTTATCGCATTGATGTGTAAACAGCGAAGTCCAATGAGCACAGTCCATGCGGTTGAGATTGATGACGATGCGTTAAAAGATGCAGAGTTTAATATCAAGCACAGCCCGTGGCCTGATATTGAGCTGCATCGCTGTGCAATACAAGAGTTTGATAGCGAGCTACGCTTTGACCTCATGGTATCAAACCCACCTTACTTCAACGCGAGTTTGAAAGGAGAAAATCAAGCGAGAAATAGAGCGCGACATACAGACAGCCTAAGTTTTGATGCCTTGCTTGATGCCTTCGAAAAGTTTACGACGGATGCTGGGCAACTTGCGGTAATTTTACCCTATCAAGAGAGCTTGCTTTTTTGTCAGCTTGCCAAAGCGCGAAATTGGTTTCTTGTTTCAAGCTGTGCGATTAAAACCACCCCGAGTAAATCTTACTCTCGCAGATTGCTACTGATCAGCAAACAAAACATAGCACAACCCAGTCATGAGCAATCGTTGGTGATATACGATGTAGATAACCAATATACGAATGATTTTGTTTCTTTATGTCATGAGTTTTACCTAAAAATGTGATGGATATTTTTTGCTCGTATCGTGATTTATCTTCTACACTTTAGCTGAGAAATAGTCAGAATCATCGTGTCAAAAGTGCAGTCTGATTTACGTGTACTTAGCTGGTTTAATTCGCTTGTGTAGGTGTTCATGAAAAAAGCCGAGATCCCAAATAACGAAGAAAATCGCCTCAAAGCGCTGCGCGAATATAAGGTATTGGATACTGCTGCTGAAGCAAATCTTGATGAAATTACGCAGCTGGTGTCAGAGATCTGTGAAACGCCTATCGCGCTTATTAGCTTGATAGACACAAATCGCCAATGGTTTAAGTCTAAAGTGGGGCTTGAGGTGGATGAAACCCATCGAGATATCTCCTTTTGTTCTCATGCTATTTTGCAAGAAGATGTATTTGAGGTGCAAGACGCCCTAGAAGATGAGCGCTTTTTTGACAATCCACTAGTTACTGGCGGTCCGAAAATCCGTCATTATTCTGGTGCACCGCTGATTAGCTCTGGCGGTTATAAGGTAGGCACTATTTGTGCTATCAGTGATAAGCCTAAAAAACTCACCGATTTGCAAAGGAAAACACTCGCGACCTTGGGTCGTCAGGTAATTCGGCAACTTGAACTGCGCAGAGAAGTAAATGTACTTAAGCTGCTCAATGATTCCAAAGACAATTTCTTATCTGATATCAGCCATGAACTGCACACCCAACTTAATGCCATCATTGGTTTTAATGATGTGGTACTCAACTCAGCTGAAGCTGAAGGGTTTTCTGAATCTACGACAAGCTACCTGCAAAATATAGAAACAGGGGGAAGTAAACTGCTTACTGTCATTGATTCCGTATTAGAGCTTGAGCTTATTGAAGGTGAAAAAGTTCAGTTTGAACCTATTCTTTGTTCATTACCCGATTTACTCAAACAGTCAGTTGCTCGCTTTGCTACTGAGGAAAAACAACACGATATTACGATTACGCACTCTATTGCTGGTGTCTATAAAGGTGAGGCTTTGATGCTCGATAAGGATAAAGTGTCACGCGTTATAGAGACTTTACTCGACACTGCAATTCAGAGCAGCGAGGCTGGGCAAGAGGTGGTGCTCAGAGCATATGTCATTGGTAATGAAATACAGTTTATCGTAAAAGACAGTGGTAAAGGCCTTTCAGCGCTTGAGCAAAGTAATCTGTTTGACCGTTTTAGTATGTTTGAGGGCAGAGGAAACTTAGGGGTTGGGTTAAGCCTATGTGTAACTAAAGCACTTATTGATATTATGGGAGGGCGGATCAGTGTCTCCAGTCAAGAGGGCGAAGGAACTGAGGTGGTGTTTATTATTCCGTGCCGAAGTGAAAGTGGAGTCAAAGTCGCTTCGCCACCAAAAACAGAGCATATCGCCATTTTCTATCATCAAATTGGTGTAATAGAAGACAATCCGCTTAATCAGCTACTGATCACTGCGATACTCGACAAACTGAATTGTAGTTATGATATTTTCGAATCTGCTGAAGCCTATTTTGAAGTGGCAAAAGAAAAACACTTTGACATCATTTTTATGGATGTGAATCTTCCGGGTATGAGTGGTACAGAGGCGGCACATTTAATCAAACAAGAAAATTCAAGGTTACCGATTTTGGCGATAACCGCTGATATTTTCTTAACTCAAGCTCAAAATGAAGTTTTTGATAATGTGATCCATAAGCCGTACAAGCTATCTCAAATTGAGGCCGCATTGAGCCAGTTTTATAAGTAATAACACGGCCTTGAGTTACATTAATTAGTGCTAACGCTTACTGCGCTAAATATCTAATTCGGCGTATTCCGTCATGATTTGCTCTATCCAAGTTGCGATACGCTCGTCGCTTTTATCGTATTGACTGTCTTCATCTAGTGCCAGGCCAACAAACTGACTTTTATCTTCGGTAAGTGCTTTTGACGCTTCAAATTCATAGTCATCTGAATTTGGCCAGTAACCTAAAAAGGTGACGCCTTGAGGGGCAATTTTTTCATGTAGCATGCCTAGTGCATCTTGAAACCATTCACCATAACCTTGTTGGTCACCCATGCCGAATAGCGCTATCACTTTGTTGCTCAGATCAACGCTGTCGATATCGTCCCAGTGAGACTCCCAGTCTTCCTGAAGTTCGCCGAAGTCCCATGTTGAGATACCAAAAATGAGGAAGTCAAACTGCTCAGCTTGTTTTAGCGGCTCGTCCTTAATATTAAATAAGGTAATTGTGTCTTTGCCGATGATTTCTTGAATCTTTTCTGCGGCCATTTCTGTGTAACATGTTGTCGAGCCGTAAAATAACCCAATTTGCATTGTATTTATCACTTTCAATTTGACTGGTATTATAGGTGGCAAGTCTACATCATGACGTTAATAATTAATACAGGTACTCTGTGAGCGAACACCAAGCAACTTCCCATACACTGTCCGATCCGCAATATATAGAAGCCTTTTTAGATGCACTATTTTTGGAGCAAGGGCTCAGTGAAAATACCATTGCAGCCTATCGCAGCGACCTTGAAAAATTTCTCTTATTTATAAAAGCAGAAACCTCGGTGTCTTCTTTACTGGCAATCACAAGTCAGGACGTTGAGGCTTATTTGGCACACAGAATAGACAAGGGCTTAAAAGCAAAGAGTAACGCGCGAGCCATCAGTGCATTAAAGAGATTTTATTTATATTGGTTGCGAGAAAAACAAATCGCGCAGTCTCCACTGGATACTATTGCGCAACCTAAAACAACACTGTCGTTGCCAAAAACCTTGTCAGAGCAAGAAGTTGAGGCCCTGTTAAATGCTCCTGATTGTGACGACCCTATGGGGTTGAGAGATAAGGCTATGCTCGAACTCTTGTATGCCACGGGGTTGCGCGTGACTGAGTTAGTCGGGCTAAGAATGGAGCAAGTCAACATGAGACAAGCTGTTGTACTTGTGCGTGGTAAGGGAGGCAAAGAACGCTTAGTGCCTATGGGTGAAGAAGCATTGCATTGGATTGAACAATTTCTCAAAAAAGGGCGGGGCTTAATGATTAAGCATGCTACCGATTTTGTCTTTCCATCCAAGCGAGGCATAGGTATGACGCGACAAACTTTTTGGCATCGCATAAAACACTATGCTATTTTGGCAGACGTTAAGTCGCCGTTATCGCCACATACGCTACGTCATGCTTTTGCAACACATTTATTGAATCATGGCGCTGACTTGCGAGTTGTGCAAATGATGCTTGGCCATAGCGACTTGTCGACGACTCAAATTTATACACATGTTGCCAGTGAACGTTTAAAAACATTGCACCAGCAGCATCACCCAAGAGCTTAATTTTTGTTGCTTGGGAATTATTTATGGTTACTCCGGTCTTAGTGAGTAACACAAAGGGGCGTGTGATCCCCTCAAATAACAGGTTTAGAGAGAACATAATGAAAAAACTAATAGTTGCCGCTTCACTGGCATTGAGCTTTGGCGCTTTCGCTGAGCAAGTTGAGGGTCCTGTCGCACCAACAGCACAAGTAGACCCAATTACGACGCAATTTAGCGGATTGGGTATAACGGTTAAGCAAATCAAAGATAGTCCGCTTGCTGGCTTAAAAACAGTGATCACAGATAAAGGGGTGCTGTATTCAAGTGCCGATGGTAAATATCTGATTCAGGGCACTATGATTGATCTTGATAACCGTCGTAATATTACCGAAGACGCGTTGAGTGATGTGCGCCAGAAAGGTATCGCTGAATACGAAGACTCAATGATCGTCTATAAAGCGGAAAACGAAAAACATCAAATCACGGTATTCACAGACATTACTTGTGGCTACTGCCGCAAACTGCACCGTGAATTAGAAGATTATTTAGCGGCAGGTATTACCGTGAAATACCTAGCTTTCCCACGTGGTGGTTTGCGTGGCTCAGGCTATGAAGATTTGAAAAATGTATGGTGTGCAAAAGATGCCGCTGCTGCACTTACTGAAGCGAAAGCTGGTGGTGCAGTGAAACCAGTTGAAAACTGCCACGCGCCAGTAGCTGAGCACTATCAACTTGGGCAAAGTTTTGGCATTTCAGGAACGCCAGCGATCATTCTTGAAGATGGTTCTATGATCCCTGGTTATCAACCTGCTGCAGCTATTGCACAAATGCTAGACGCAAATAGCCCTAAGTCATAATGACTCACGCTTAGCGATGGAGTTCGCGTTGAGAACTCGATAAGATAGCAAGATAAAGAATATAAAAGGCCATTTTGGCCTTTTTTGTTTTGTGAAAAAGTATGCATACAGAAATTAAACCAAGAGACTGGGTTGATGATAGCCATTTACCGGCTTCACTGCATCCCGTGATCAAGCAGCTTTATGCTGCCAGAGGGGTTAAATCGGTCGTTGAACTGGATAATAGCGCCGCAACCTTACACGATTTTAAATTATTTAAAGACATCGAGCTTGCAAGCCAAATTCTGGCTGAAGCACTTTCTTTGCAACAACAAGTGTTGATTGTTGGTGACTTTGACGCCGATGGCGCAACGAGCACCGCCGTATTAATGGAGGGTCTGCCTCAGTTTGGTTTTCAGCGTGTGGATTACCTCGTGCCTGATAGATTTAGCTTGGGGTACGGTCTAAGCCCTGCATTGGCCGAGCAAATCGTCGCCATAAAACCTGATTTGGTGATCACTGTTGATAACGGTATTTCCTGTATTCGCGGTGTCGAAATCGTGAAGCAAGCGGGTATTAAGGTGATTGTTACCGATCACCATTTACAAGGTGATGAGTTGCCGATTGCCGATGCGATTGTTAATCCAAATCGTCTTGACTGCGATTTCCCGTCTAAGTCTATCGCGGGCGTTGGGGTTGCCTTTTATCTGCTGATAGCGCTGAGGCATTACTTACGGGCGCAAAACTATTTTGTGGAGCAAAATGTCGCGATGCCAAATTTGGCGACATTATTAGATATTGTTGCCCTAGGAACCGTGGCTGACGTTGTGGCGTTGGACGCGAATAACCGCACTTTGGTACACCAAGGACTCGCCCGGATCCGTAGTGGTCAAACGCGACCGGGGATCCAAGCGCTAATCGAGGTTTCTAACCGTAATAATGCTAGATTAAGTGCCAGTGATTTTGGCTTTGCGTTAGCGCCAAGACTCAATGCCGCGGGGCGTCTTGACGATATGAGTTTAGGTATTGCTTGCTTGTTATCGAAAGACATTAACCAAGCTCGCCGTATTGCATCCGAGCTCGATAGTCTAAATATAGAACGACGCGAGATTGAGCAAAGTATGCAGCAAGAGGCGCAAGCGGTATTGGAGCGTTTGGTACTTAAAAGCCAAGAAGTACCAGATGCCTTGTGTTTGTATCAAGATGATTGGCATCAAGGTGTGATAGGTATTCTGGCGGGACGCTTAAAAGAAAAATATCACCGCCCATGTATTATTTTTGCACAAGGCGACAACGGCGAGATAAAGGGCTCATGTCGTTCTATTGAAGGTCTACACATGCGCGACCTCTTAGAGTCAATCAATACCCAGCACCCAGAATTAATTGTAAAGTTTGGTGGTCATGCGATGGCAGCAGGATTGACCATTTTAGAGTCTGAATTTGCGCGGTTTAAACAGGTATTTGAACAAAACGTCAGTGCGACGCTGAGTGAAGAAGCAAAGCAAAGCATTCTGTTGACGGACGGTGAACTGCCGGGCGATTGCTTTACCATGGATTTTGCTTTTGAACTACAGCAGGCAGGTCCGTGGGGGCAGCAATTTAGTGAGCCGGTATTTCAGGATGTATTTGAGTTGGTGCAGCAACGTATTGTTGGCGACAAACATCTAAAACTTGTGCTTAAGCATCGTTCGGGCCGATTGGTTGATGCGATAGCATTTAACGTTGACGTTCGAGCTTGGCCAAATCTCCAGGCAACCCATGCTTTATTTGCTTATCAATTAGATATTAATGAGTTTCGTGGTAAATATAATTTGCAGCTCATTGTGCGTGAACTTCAGGCGCAATCGAATTAATAGAGATGTGCGTACTGAGTTTGTTAAAAAACTCCCAAAATTCTCACTTTAAGGGATGCTAAGCGCGGTTATTATTTGATACTATTGGTCGCTTAAATCTATGGTCTGACCCGTTGTCAGACCTGTTTGTGTGAATTCACAAACCGACAAATTTAGTTCTGGAGTAAAGGTAAATGTTTGAAGTGAATCCTGTGATTAACCAAATCAAGGAAATTCGCGAACGTACAGAGCTTCTTAGGGGGTATCTTTGACTACGCTCTAAAGCAAGAGCGTTTAGAAGAAGTTAATGCCGAATTAGAAGATCCCGCTGTATGGAATGAGCCGGAAAGAGCCCAAGCACTGGGCAAAGAAAAATCGAATTTAGAAGTGATTGTTGAAACCATCGACAATCTTGTGGCTGGTGCCGATGATGCGGAAGGTCTGGTTGAGCTTGCCGTAGAAGCCGAAGATGAAGAAACCTTCACTGAAGCAGAGCAAGAGGTCAACGGTCTTGTTGAGCAGCTGGAAAAACTAGAGTTTCGTCGTATGTTCTCGGGCGAGCAAGATGCCAACGATGCTTACATCGACTTACAGTCAGGCTCTGGCGGTACTGAAGCTCAAGACTGGTGTAACATGTTGCTGCGTATGTACTTGCGCTGGGCTGAGGCGAAAGGCTTTAAAGCCGAAATCGTTGAAGCGACAGATGGCGATGTTGCTGGTATTAAGGGCGCGACAGTTAAAGTCACGGGCGAATATGCTTACGGTTGGCTTCGTACAGAAACGGGCGTACACCGCTTAGTACGTAAGAGTCCTTTTGATTCAGGCGGCCGTCGTCATACTTCGTTTGCTTCTGTATTCGTTTACCCAGAAATTGACGACAATATCGAAATCGATATTAATCCTGCAGATCTTCGTATCGATGTATATCGTGCATCGGGCGCGGGTGGTCAGCACGTTAACCGTACAGAATCTGCGGTACGTATTACACACTTACCAACCAATACGGTAGTGCAGTGTCAGAATGACCGTTCGCAGCACAAGAACAAAGATCAAGCGATGAAGCAGTTAAAGGCGAAATTGTTTGAACTTGAACTGCAAAAGCAAAACGCTGAAAAGCAAGCCCAAGAAGATGCAAAATCTGACATCGGCTGGGGCAGCCAAATCCGTTCATACGTGCTAGATGATTCACGTATTAAAGATTTGCGTACAGGTATTGAAAATCGCAATACCCAAGCCGTACTAGACGGCGATTTAGACAAATTTATCGAAGCAAGCCTGAAATCAGGCCTTTAATCCACAAGCTAAACTAAGAGCTAAACAATGACAGATCACAATCAAGACGAAAATAAACTTATTGCTGAGCGTCGTGGCAAGCTAGATGCGATCCGGGAAAATTGCCCTGCGAATGGCCACCCGAACTCATTCCGCCGCGAAGACTACACACAAGATCTACAGGCTAAGTTTGGTGATAAATCGAAGGAAGAGCTAGTAGAACTTGATCATCATGTTTCTGTTGCGGGTCGTTTGCTTGCGAAACGTGGTCCTTTCTTAGTGTTGCAAGACATGAAGGGTCGTATTCAGGCTTATGCTTCAAAAGACGTACAAAAAGACCTAAAAGAGAAGTATGGTCAATTAGATATCGGCGATATCGTTGGTGTTAAAGGTCCGCTTCATAAATCCGGTAAAGGCGATTTATACGTCGACATGGTTGAGTATGAACTACTGACTAAGTCGCTACGTCCACTACCTGAAAAGTTCCACGGCCTGACTGACCAAGAAGCAAAATACCGTCAGCGTTATGTTGATTTGATCACTAACATGGACACACGCGAAACATTCCGTATTCGTTCAAAAGTGATTGAAGGTATTCGCCGTTTCTTAGCCGAGCGTGACTTTATGGAAGTGGAAACGCCGATGCTACAGGTTATTCCTGGCGGTGCGTCTGCACGTCCTTTTGTAACGCATCACAATGCACTAGATATTGATATGTATCTACGTATCGCGCCTGAGCTATATCTTAAGCGTTTAGTGGTTGGTGGTTTTGATCGTGTGTTCGAAATCAACCGTAACTTCCGTAACGAAGGTTTATCTACGCGTCATAATCCAGAGTTCACTATGATTGAGTTCTATCAAGCATACGCGGATTACAATGATTTGATGAACTTGACTGAAGACATGTTACGCACCGTGGCACAAGACGTGTTAGGCACTACTACGGTTGTTAATACTGTGAAGAATGCTGAAGGCGAAGTGACAGAGACGATTGAGTATGACTTTGGCAGTGCGTTCCAGCGTTTGTCTATGGCTGATGCTATTTTACAATATGGCCCAGATGCTGAAGCACAAGCTGAAATCTTCAAAGATCCAGAAAACCACTTTGAAGCACTAAAAGCATACGCTAAGAAAGTTCACGTTAAGATCCCTGAAAACTGTGTATGGGGTCCAGGTAAGTTCCTATGTGAAATCTTCGAAGAAGTCGCTGAACACAGACTTATCCAACCGACGTTCATTACTGAATATCCTTGGGAAGTGTCACCGCTTGCACGTCGTAACGATGAAAATCCATTTATCACAGACCGCTTCGAGTTCTTCGTGGGTGGCCGTGAGCTTGCAAATGGTTTCTCTGAGCTTAATGATGCTGAAGATCAAGCTGCGCGCTTTGCTCGCCAAGTGGAAGAAAAAGATGCAGGTGACGATGAAGCAATGCACTACGATGCGGATTATATCCGTGCGCTAGAGCATGGTTTACCACCAACAGCAGGTGAGGGGATTGGTATCGATCGCCTTGTGATGTTGTTCACGGACTCACCGACTATTAAAGACGTTATCTTGTTCCCGCATATGCGTCCTGAAGTGCAAGCTGAACAGTAAGTATTTTCACGTAATCTGAAAGTACATCTAGAAAAGCGCCTTATGGCGCTTTTCTGTTATTTGCGTAAGATAAATCTCACAGTATTTCTAAATACTTAGTTTTATTATGTAGTTATTGCCAACTCCTATTCATAATAAAAGTTGTTTCTCTTTTGAAACTAGATTATCCCAATTTCCTAACTAGTCTTTTTCAAGTTCTAATGCTGCGTTAAAAATAACGAATAGGGAATCCAAAAAGATGAGCAATAATGAGTTTGAAAATGTCGATGAGCACGAGCAAGCGAGAATCTTATATTATCGGGCTTGTATCGCTGAGTTTCAGCAGCTTGGTTATCAAGAAGCATTTTTAGACGAAGTTTTGCGTCAACAACGTGCATTAAGAAATACCTATAGCGATCCTAACCCCCTACAAAATGAGTAAAAATTGGCGTTAGTGCCGAGTAACTAAGCAGACTGCACAATCTATCACCATTCAGTGCTTTTTTACAAGAAAAGTATTTGACATATTTTTTCTAACCTATATTATACGCCCCACAAGACGGAGAGGTGGCCGAGTGGCCGAAGGCGCTCCCCTGCTAAGGGAGTATAGGGTTTGTAGCCCTATCGAGGGTTCGAATCCCTCCCTCTCCGCCATTTTTAATGGTTGTCTTGTACGGACGCATAGCTCAGCTGGATAGAGTACCTGGCTACGAACCAGGCGGTCGGAGGTTCGAATCCTCCTGCGTCCGCCACTTCTCCTTGAGTGGTTAAATAATAAAGGTAGGAAACAGGCGTTGGAGGTTTACCTTCAAAAAACACGTCCTGCGTCCGGCACTTTTCTTTCGGTGGTTAAATATTAAAGAAGTTGGAAAACTATACATTCGTAACGGACGCATAGCTCAGCTGGATAGAGTACCTGGCTACGAACCAGGCGGTCGGAGGTTCGAATCCTCCTGCGTCCGCCACTTCTCCTTAAGTGGTTAAAGAATAAAGGTAGGAAACAGGCGTTGGAGGTTCACCTTCACAAAATATTTCCTGAGTCCAGCACTTTTCTTTAAGTGGTTAAATATAAAGAAGTTGGAAAACTATACATTCGTAACGGACGCATAGCTCAGCTGGATAGAGTACCTGGCTACGAACCAGGCGGTCGGAGGTTCGAATCCTCCTGCGTCCGCCACTTCTCCTTAAGTGGTTAAATAATAAAGGTAGGAAACAGGAAGTCGGAGGTTCACCTTCACAAAATACGTCCTGCGTCCGGCACTTTCCTTTAGGTGGTTAAATATAAAGAAGTTGGAAAACTATACATTCGTAACGGACGCATAGCTCAGCTGGATAGAGTACCTGGCTACGAACCAGGCGGTCGGAGGTTCGAATCCTCCTGCGTCCGCCACTTTTCCTCAAGTGGTGAAATAAAGAGATAAACAAGCCGACGAAAGTCGGTTTTTTTTGTGTCTAATATCCATGTAGGAGCAGGTTTACCCTGCGATCTTTTACGAAAGTTAAATATGACGACGCTCGGAGGTTCACTCTCCACAACATACGTCCTGCATCCGCCACTTTTCCTCAAGTGGTGAAATAAAGAGATAAACAAGCCGACGAAAGTCGGTTTTTTTTGTGTCTAATATCCATGTAGGAGCAGGTTTACCCTGCGATCTTTTATGAAAGTTGAATATGACGACGGTCGGAGGTTCACTCTCCACAACACACGTCCTGCGTCCGCCACTTTTCCTCAAGTGGTGAAATAAAGAGATAAAACAAGCCGACGAAAGTCGGCATTTTGTCTAATATCCATGTAGAACAGGTTTACCCGCGATCTTTTATGAAAGTTGAATATGACGACGGTCGGAGGTCCTCTCCACGGCACACGTCCTGCGTCCGCCACTTTTCCTCAAGTGGTGAAATAAAGAGATAAACAAGCCGACGAAAGTCGGTTTTATTAATCTAATATCCATGTAGGAGCAGGTTTACCCTGCGATCTTTTATGAAAGTTGAATATGACGACGGTCGGAGGTCCACTCTCCACAACACACGTCCTGCGTCCGCCACTTTTCCTCAAGTGGTGAAATAAAGAGATAAACAAGCCGACGAAAGTCGGTTTTTTTGTGTCTAATATCCATGTAGGAGCAGGTTTACCCTGCGATCTTTTATGAAAGTTGAATATGACGACGGTCGGAGGTTCACTCTCCACAACACACGTCCTGCGTCCGCCACTTTTCCTCAAGTGGTGAAATAAAGAGATAAACAAGCCGACGAAAGTCGGTTTTTTTGTGCTTAAATGTATCTTGTAGGAGCAGGTTTACCCTGCGATCTTTTATGAAAGTTGAAGACGACGACGCTCAGAGATTCACTACTGCATGATTAAACTCCCGAAATACTTTTCATTTTTTTTCTGACTGATACCCTAATCGCGTATTTATTTAGAGAAAGCGTTATATGTTTCAATCACTCAGAATTTTATTACTACTTGTTTTTTGTTGTGTTCCTTTAACTGTTGAAGCGCTTACATTAGGTGCTGAGCGCGCAGAAGAGTATTTACCTGTGTTAAAAGGTAAGCGCGTCGGATTAATCGTAAACCAAACATCCCGCATTGAGGACCAACATCTAGTTGATTACTTACTTAATAAAGAAGTGGATGTTAAAAAGGTCTTTGCACCGGAACATGGTTTTCGTGGTAATTATGATGCGGGTGCTAAAGTAGATGATGCAACAGATGTGAAAACTGGGCTACCAATCATTTCGCTTTATGGTAGTAATAAAAAGCCAAGGCCTGAGCAGCTCAAAGATATCGATGTGCTTATTTTTGATATTCAAGATGTGGGGTTACGCTTTTATACTTATATCAGCACTATGCACCTCGCGATGGAAGCTGCAGCCGATGCAAATATTGAATTTTGGGTTTTTGATAGGCCAAACCCAAATATCGCATATGTTGATGGCCCATTATTAGAAAAACCATTTCAATCTTTTGTTGGTATGCATCCCATTCCCGTATTGCATGGCATGACCGTTGGCGAACTTGCGACTATGATTAAAGGAGAAGGGTGGTTAACCTCGCTTAAAGCGCCACAGTTACGTGTATTTCCAATGCGAAATTATAGCGGTACCACCGAATACAGATTGCCGATACCACCAAGTCCTAACCTACCAAACCAACAAGCAATCTACTTGTATCCATCTTTGTGCTTTTTTGAAGCGACACCTATTTCTGTTGGTCGTGGAACGGATTTTCCCTTTCAAGTTTTTGGCTATCCAGGCCCTAAGTTGGGTGAGTTTCAGTTCACTCCTCGACCAGTACTAGGTGCGGCTTCCAATCCTAAATTAAATGGTGTGACTGCGTTTGGGAAGGATTTAAGAAACAGCAATGTACGAGGTTTTGACCTAACTTGGTTTGTTGCTGCATACGCACAGTTCAAACACGAGAATAAAGCGTTTTTTCAGTCCCCCGGTTTTCTCGATAAGCTTGCAGGCACGGACAAAGTCCGCAAAGCCATTGAATCTGGCCAATCGGCATCAGAGCTGAGGAAACTGTGGCAGCAGGATGTACAAGATTTTTTAAAGCAGCGGAAAAAGTATTTATTATACCCGAGACTGTAACGGGTTTTTGCTAGAGGTAAACGGCAGCACGAGTCTGCCGTGAGTGGCTTAAGTCTTACTCACTACGCAATACTTGCATGTTTTCATTGGCCTTATCCACACGTTTTTGCCAATGCAGGTTAGATTGCGCGAGTGCAGTGAATAAAACATCAATAAGGTAGGCTTGAGAAGTACGAGACAGCATACCTGAATGCTTAAGTGGCTCCCCTTCATTGATGCAATACAGTATCGCATCTGCCATTTCCGCGAGTGAGTGGCTACCATAACGTGAAATGGCAAGACATTTACAGCCATTATCCAGAGCTTGATTAGTCAAGGTTAGCAAGCTCTTGCTGGTTCCTGTATTGCTGATCACAATAAAAAGATCGTCTTTTCCCATCGTTGCAATAAAGCTAGAGGCACTGATTTCATCGACCTGAGCAATTGCCGGAATACCAAGCTTTTGGAGTTTCCAAGTTAAATCTTGGGCCATAGTGAAGGTACTACCAAGTGCACATACGATGACTTTTCGTGCGTTTTTCACCAACTGAATTGCGTTCTCAAACTGTTTTGCTGAGTTAAGTTTTCGAGTTTCGGAAATAACATTTTGCTGTTTTAGTTGTAATTTATCTGCGATTAACTCGATGGAGTCATTACTGGAAATTAACTCATCAATTGCTGCGCTGGTATCTGTTTGCTCGTTGAGCGCATCAACAACGGCAAGTTTAAATGCTGGAAATCCTTTATACCCCAGCTTTTGGGCAAATTTTACGACGCTAGATTGGCTGACACCGGCTTCGCGTGCCAGCTCAACGGAGGAAAGCGCACGGATTTTATCGCCCGAGTTCAAGGTAAAGTCAGCAAGCTTTGCTTCACTATTTGAGAGTGATGGACGAAGTGCTTTTATTTTGACAAATGTAGACATACGATACTCAATCCGAACTAAATTAATCTGTCCATATTATAGGTTCAATTGGAACGTTACGATAGACCAAAAAGGAATATCATTGCACAAAACACACTCATTGTACCAGTATTGGGGTTAAATGTTGACTTAAATTTAATTTAGTCGCAAAGACTTGGTGTTTTAAACCGCTTAACTTAAGCTAAGTGTTTTGAATTTATAGACTAAACTATATGGCTTGGTACTCGATTTTGCCACCTTTGATTGCGATTGCAGTCGTGTTTTGGCGTAAAGAAGTGATTATCGCTTTGATTTTAGCGTTAGTTTCTTCCGAATTTTTATTGGCTGTACATGGCCAGCAGTCGCTAGTTGCTGGCACATTTGTAGGCAGTATCGAACGTGTTATTGAGGTTGCGACATCGGCAGGTAACAGCCGGATCTTGATTTTTAGCATTGTGATCGGTGCATTGCTTGCCTTCATCCGAGAGTCAGGTGGGGTTGCTGCAACGGTGAATATGCTGCTTAATCGAGGCGTCGCTAAGAGTAAGCGTCAGGTTGGCTTACTGACCATGTTTACTGGCACGGCTGTGTTTATCGAATCAAATATGAGTGTACTAACTTCTGGTATTGTTGCGAGGGGGCTATTTGACAGGTTCAAAATGAGTCGGGCTCGTTTGGCTTATATCATCGATAGTACTAGTGCTCCTGTATGTATTTTGATTTTACTTAATGGCTGGGGAGCTTATGTGCTTGGGCTGCTGAGTAACTACGAACTTGAGCAGTCAGCAGTGAGTATTTTATGGGGTAGTGTCGCGTTTAACTTTTATGCGATTATCGCGCTGTTAATTGTTCTCTATACGATTGTCTTTGATAAAGTTCATGGACCGATGAAGGCTGCGGAACAAGAGTTAAAACACCATACGGCTGAAATAAGTAGTGGGCCGAGTGCTACCAAGTCGCGTTATATGCTGATCCCTTTATTAACGCTGATTGTAAGTATGCTTGGATTTATGTTTTGGACTGGCAATGGTGTATTGGCAAATGGTAGTGGCTCTAAATCAGTACTTTATGCCACACTCTTAGCTTCAACGGTTGCATATTTGCTGCTTTTAACCGGCAAGAGATTTAGTCATCACGAGCTAATGGATGTTGGGTTTAAGGGAATGGGAGAACTGCTGCCATTGGTAAGTATTGTGTTACTCTCTTTGACCTTAGGTGCAAGTCTAAAAGAGTTAGGAACAGGGACTTTTGTTGCGTCTTTAGTTGGTGACTATTTGCCTATTTACTTGATAGTGCCTGTACTCTTTATTACTGGTGCAATCATGTCATTTACGACTGGTACATCATGGGGCACCTTCGCCATATTAATACCTATTGGTGTGCCACTTATTCAATCGCTAGGCTTACCGCCGTCGCTTGTGCTTGGTGCTATCTTAAGTGGCGGAATATTTGGTGATCACTGCTCGCCTATCTCTGATACCAGTGCGGTATCGGCACTGGCATCTGGATGTGACTTACTGACTCATGTTAAAACCCAGTTGCCTTATGCATTGGTGGGCGGGGTATTAGCAATTATCAGCTTCTTTATTGCCAGCCTTATTATGATTTAAGAGTAAGCGCCAGTTAGGGGCAAGCCAAAACTTGGTTTTGCCCCGTACTTTCAATAGCAATAATTTGTCCGTTGTTGGCGGTCGACAGTGCTAGCATAACTGGCGTATTAAAATTGATAACACTAGTTTTTGGCTGTGGCATCACGCTAAGTAGGCTTTGTTTTAACTCGATGAGGGTATGGGTATTACACTCTTCAATTAACCAAGCATCATCGTTAATTGCAACGAGTCGACCGTAACGCTGTTCTTGAACTTGTTGTTGCGCAGCCTCAAATCTAGCATCCAGCACTTTTTTCTGTTCATCTATACGGGCAAGATACTGGCCTTGCTGTAGCTCATGCGTTTCGATGTGTTGAAAATCTCCATAACTGACTAAATGAGCATTTGAGTTATATTCTTTATCAATATCAAAATGTTGATTTTGATACCATAAGGTGAAAAGTAAAGCGACTGAACAAGTAACCGCGCTCCACTGCCAAGTTTCTATACGACCCAAATAATGATGGGCAAAGCTAACTAGTCGCACCTTGATGCGAGTAGCCAAAGTTAACGGTTTTTCCTGCTTGTTAGCTTGGTAAGCCGCTTTTAACTTGGCGTCAAATTTGTCTAAATTACTCATGATTTTCACCCACTTGAGACTTTAGTGTCTCTTTTGCGTATCTAATTCGAGTTTTTACAGTCTCTTGCGTGGCCCCTACAATTTGTGCTATTTCAGCTAAGCTGAACCCTTCTAACTGTAAGCTTAGCGCCTCTTTTTGTAATAAAGGAAGTGTAGCAATTTGCTGGTATAGCCACTGTTCCTCCGATGTTTTTGTAAACTCATTGGAGCTGGTCATACCTACTTTACTATCTGTCAACTCAGAGAGTTTACCTGACGCCCTGATTGAATCGATTAGCAAGTTACGTGCAATGTGAAACAAGTAAGCCTTGGGGTGACCCTGTTGTCGATAAGCGCTTTTCTTTTCGATGACTTTTAGCCATGTTTTTTGACATATATCTTCTGCCGACGCCGCCTGTGTTTGTGTTTTTAGAAAGTGAAATAAATCACCTTGATAGCGCTCAATGACTTGCTCTAGGTATTTTACTTTACCCGTCGTCGCATATTCATAAAGCGGATCTTCTACGTTGCTGGTGGCGCGAGCACGCCACATTTTCAAGCTACTCAGCATAGGCAATCCTAAGTCTCAAGGGTCAACAGACCCTAATATCAATAAGCTAAATTAACCTGAGCTTCGGATAATTAAAGCCTTTCTAGCAGCCAGTTTTAGCGCTAACTGCGTTGAATTCACTTCCAATAGCCAGCTATTGGTGCATAAATTCGCCTTGTTATCCCTAAAACTGTCAGGCTAGATAAGGGGATAATCTAATGTGGTATTAAAAACAATGAGTTAGCTCATTCCTTATCCAAACCTCAGGTTAAATTAAGAAGTTTACTTCGTGACTCAGCGGCTCAAATTGATTACGTATCAATGGCTGTTATTGTTCCAGTGTAAACTCTAATACAACGCGCTGAGCGTATTGCGGCTGCGGCTTTCCATCAACAATAAGTGGTCTATACTTCCATTTCCTTAGTGCTCTGACAGCAGCCTGATCAAATACTCTTTTAGGCTCCGCATTCGTCACTTTAACATCAATCACTTCGCCTTGTGGAGAAATGGCAAACTCCATTTCTACCCAGCCTTCCACTCCATCTCTAGCAGCCGCGGGCGGATAGTTAGGGTTGCTTCTAACAAGTGGAGTCGCTTGCCCATCGGTGGAGAATTGCAGCGTCATTGTGTTAGTAAACTTACCTAAATCTACGCTAGGTGTCTCGCTACTAATTTGTAGATTATCTCCTGTATCAACGATATTTTCAGTCGGTCTAACTGGGGCCGTTATTGGTTTTGGTGGTTCTGGCATTACCCTTTTTTCTTCGACTGGAGAGTCCTCTCTATCCGTTGCAATAGTAAGATCAAATACTTCTATGTCGACAATGGGGGGAGTGAGTTCCTGAGAAACTAAGTTTTGCATAAAGCCAAAGGTGGCAAAAGTAATAATAACTGCGCCAACAAGCGATAGTGCGAGTTTTGGAATTGCTAAATTAGGCTGTTGAAGAGTGGCTAATGTCGTCATGATTTTATCCCTGTTATATTGTTTTCGTATATAAAACGTTTGGGTAACTGAAACGGGGTGAAAGTTTTTAGATTTTTTTGATATGTATCTTGGTTTGGCTACAGGCCATGGATTACAATGCACGAAGAGCAGAGCACATTATTTAATTTTTCGTGATCATAGGTAGTTATGAAGTTAGTTGAGATCAATAAAGCGCGTTATCGCAAACATTTAAATCAAGTAATTATTGCTTGCGTTGTGGCGCTAGCACTCGGTAGTTTAGGGATTGCTCAGTTATTGATCCAATTATTTCCTGATGTAGATGGTAGCCATTTTCATTGGAATTTAACTGGTGTAGTAGTGACCTGCATCGTCATTGGGCTCGTGCTCAAAAAGCATAAAGCGCATCCCTTTATGACTGAAGTCAGTTATGTGTGGGACTTAAAGCAATCATTGAACAAAATCACCCGTAAAATGGCGAAGTTAAAACAGGCTGCGCAGCAGGGGGATGTGGACGCGATGACGGCGATTCAGTATAGCTATGCGGGATCTCGTCAGCTATGGCAATTGGATGACAACACCATAACGATGGATGATTTGGCGATGTGGCAAGCAGAGCTGGATTCACTGGCTAGCAAGTATCAAGTTGAAATAAAAGCAGAAAACTATAAAGAAACGATATTGAAACAGTACTAACAAAGCGGCTTGTTTCGGCGTTAAACTTTTTCACAATTTTTAATGTGACACTAATGTGTCAGAACGGTAATATAACAGTCAAATTTTCTATTAAAGGAACACTTTGAACTGTGCTATTGCGTCATCGGTTTCACCAGTTCGGCTGGTTGGTTCTTATCAACTCTCTTTGCTCAATCTTAATTACCATAAATGTTGTAAATACCAACCCTGTTGATTATCAAGGACTGACATTATTTTACGTTTCCGTATCAACGTGGAGCCATATGGCTTTACTCACAGCGTTAGTGAGTATTGTCGCTATGCCTTTAGTATGGTTACAGTCAAATAAAGTGAGATCCGTATGCTTTGCTTTATTTTATGCATTGTTTTTCGTAGCACTTATTGCAAATAGCTTGTGCTTTGAGCTTTACAAGTTTCATATTAACGGTGTTATTGTCGATATGCTGCTTGCAGGCCAAGTTATTGAGTTCTCGCCAATTGCATGGGCTCAAGCGGTAGCCATTTTTGTTATGATATTTGCTTTCCAGTTTTACCTGTTAACGTGGTTAAGTAAGCCCCGAGCCGTAATGCAGCTGCGCTTTGGTCGAAAGTTCACTAGCGTAACCATTATTGCCCTGTTGGCGAGCAATACAATTCATGCTTGGGCAAGTGCGACGGTATATCAACCGATCACAGGATTCAGTAAGTATTTACCCCTCTACAAACCTGCAACAGCAAACTCTTTTTTGCGTAAATATGATTTGCTAGATGAGGCTGCATTGGCGCAGCAGAAATCAATGTCTTTAACACAAGGGCAATTTAACTATCCTTTACAACCTATTGAAGTAGAGCCAGTTAAAAAGCCTCTTGATATTGTTTTTGTGGTACTGGATTCATGGCGGTATGATGCCTTTACAGCACAAGTTACTCCCAATATTTGGCGATTCTCACAACAAGGTGTGGTCTTCAATCAACACTTCTCTACTGGAAATTCTACACGAACAGGGATCTCCGGACTGTTTTATGGTTTGCCAGGCACTGCTTGGCAGGATATTTACAACAATCGAGTTACGCCATTATTGATGGATAGAATGCGCGATTTGGGTTATCAATTTGGGGTATTTTCGTCTGCACAACTTGTTCGCCCTGAGTTTAATGAAACCGTGTTTGCTCGCATTAAGGGGCTAAAAACGCATACAAAAGGTGATGACGTATTAGCTAGGGATGAGCAGATCACCAAAAATTGGGTTAAATGGTATGCTAATAAAGATCCAAACCAGCCGTCTTTCAGTTTTCTCTTTTATGATGCAATCCATGGCTACGCAGTTCCTGAGGGTTACCATGCCGGGTTTGGGCCAATGCACGGCCCCATTAACCATATGTTATTGGACAACGATTATGATAGAGAACCAATTTTAAATCGCTATCTTACCAGTACACACTTTGTAGATAGTCTTGCTGCATCGGTATTAGCGCAGCTTGATATAGAAAATACACTGGTGATTATCACATCAGATCATGGTGAAGAGCTTAATGACAACAAGCTTAATTACTGGGGACACAATAGTAATTTTACTGAGCCGCAGATAAAGGTGCCATTTATTGTTGTAGGACCAAAAAGCGAAAAGTGGCAGCATTGGCAAGCCTCAAATGTGGTAACCAGTCACTTAGACGTCGTGCCGACGTTGATGAATGAGTACTTAGGGGTCAAAAACACACCTGAAGATTATAGTACGGGTTATAACTTAACCGGAACAGTTAAAAAGAGAAATTGGCTATTACTCAGTAGCTACAATAAATATGCGATTGTGAGTAAGCAGCAAATTGTTGAAGTCTCGCCCATGGGAACTTATGAGATGCTCGATGAAACTAACAAGCCATCTGAGCAAGAGCCAAACTTTGAATATATTCAAGAGGCAATGCAGCAGATAAGCCACTTTCAGTAGATAAAAGAGGATTAGGTGTGCTGGTGGACTGTCGTGCTAACTTGAGCGGTATAACTAAGCGCTTAACGAGTAAAATTGAAAGGCGTTTTTCTTGTCTTTTTTAACCGTATACATGGCGACATCGGCACATTCGATTAATTGGCTTAGCTCAACCGCGTCTCTTGGGTAGCTTGCAATACCTATGCTCGCACCAACTCGCAGTGGAAGTAATTTCCCTTCTGACGTTTGCCAAATCATCTCGGTGTTTATCGCCCCTAACAGGTTTTCAGCGATGCGCTGCAATTTTTCATTTTTAGCGCAGTGCAAGGCAATCAAAAACTCATCACCTCCCCAACGACAAACCACGTCTTGTTCTCTCACCTGAGCACTAATTTGAGTGGCGATGTGTTTTAACATAGCGTCACCGGCGTTATGGCCATAAATATCATTGATTGGTTTAAACTCATCTAAATCAATAATAAATAAGCTAAACGGAGTTTCGTTATCTAACCACTCGTTGATCTTGATTTCAGTACCATGGCGATTGTAGAGGCCTGTTAGCTTATCGCGGTTAGCCTTTTTATTGAGTTCTTGAAACACAGTTTTTCTAAGCGTGATATCTGATAAAAACACCTGTAAATAGAATTGCCCGCTACTTTCCACTCTAAGCATGATGACACTCAGCCAAACAGGTTGTTCGGTCATGGGGTTAATAAACTCAAACTCTGACTGAGTTGGCTGGTTAAGCTCCAAGGTATGCTCCGTAAAGGTGTAGAGAATATCCGGAGTTTTGCAGTAGCGACCAAAACTTTCGGGAAAATATTCATCAAGGTCAATTGCCATGCCTGCCAGCAAATCACAAGCGGCATCATTAGCTAAGATCACTTCACCTTTGTCTTTTACCAGTAGGGTGGGAGAAGAGGAGCGCTCAAACATCAGCCTAAAGCGCTTCTCAAGTATTTCAATATCAGCTCGCAGTTGGCGCTCTTGCTCGAACATGGAAGCGGTTTTAGCAATAAGTTGATTGGTATTGCTCGCAATATCACCAATTTCACTTGATTCATGCCCCCTAGGCACGACTAAATCCAATGGTGTTCCAGGAATAACCCTAGCAATTTGACTACTTAAGTTACTCAGGGGTTTTGTAACTATAAAATGTGTAACAACGGTGAAGATGACTAAGATTGGGATGATGACAACCAACAAAGTTTGAACACTTGAACGGGCGATATCTCTAGCACTTTGCTCGATAAAAACGGAATTTGGTTGAATATAGATCTCACCAACAATTTCACTCAATAAAAACGGATGATTAAGCGAAATAATGGTCGCATTTTGCGATTTAAATCCTACACTTTGAGCGAGCCACTTATCCTCACTTTTTATTGCGGCCGAAGAGATAACGTCGTTACTGACTAGGCCATTAATAACTTCTACAGCAAGGTCTTTGTCATTGAGATAAGTGGCAATAGAGGAAGAAGACGACACGGTTTGGCCAATTTGCCCAATAATAGTATTAGAACGCCGAAGTTCACGCTCAACAATATGGTCGTGATATAACTTAGCGTAAAGCATTGAAAAAATAAAAGTCGAGACAACAAGCACGAGTGCTAGCCGCACGATCAGCCCATATTTAGTCATTGATTTGATAAATTACCTTCACATCACCCGTCACAAAGTCTGCTGGAACATAGCCGATTGCATTTGGCGTATTTCTGATATTTTCAAGTATAGTCGACGGTGAGGAAAATGACTGTGGGGGAGAAACTTTGCCGCTGAACTTTATTCTTGACCAATAAGCATTGATTTGGCTTTCATTGCGTCCTGTCAGTGCCAAGAAAAAAGGACCTCTTAAAGGGTGTGATTTTTCGTAGTCATAGGTCACGGCCATATCGCCGTTGGGAAAGGCAACGTATTTTCCCATGTACATGTCGATGAGTTGGCGCTGCGATATTGACTCGATGGGGTTGTCTTTGTTAACGATGACGGCAATATCAGCTGTTGCTGAAATTGGGTAAGAAATCAGGAAGAAAACAGCAGTAAGTAACCTTTTCATCAGAACACCCAATTAAAGCTAAGTGTGAAGGTGTTAAAAGAAAGGTCGGGATCACTAAATTGCTCAGTATCGTGAAGGTAAA
The DNA here is from genome assembly GCF_002850255.1 of Pseudoalteromonas sp. NC201. NCBI lineage: Bacteria > Pseudomonadati > Pseudomonadota > Gammaproteobacteria > Alteromonadales > Pseudoalteromonadaceae > Pseudoalteromonas > Pseudoalteromonas sp. NC201. Next base: position 2,997,897 of record NZ_CP022522.1, on the reverse strand, counting down.
AAGCGCTGGGCAAATGGTCCGCTGATGTATGCTTCCAATTGAACTTTAGTGCTAACGTCGGGCTCAATTCGCGTCGCCACGTTAGTGAGGTGCTATGCTGATCCAGTTGATAAAAACCAGAGTGCATGGAAGCAGCTTCGTATATTTGTATTAATTCAGGTAATGGGACGAGCGGACCGGGTTCTACACTTGGCTCATTATCGGACTTGGCAACTGAGTAGGTGAAAGACAAAGTGTTTAAATCGAAGCGCTTGCCTAGTGTGATATAAGCTGCTTTTAGGCGGTTGAGCACGCTGGAATTTGAATCCGTCAGCGATAATTCACTTTGTACCAACCACTTCGAATCATCATATCTCATACTGAGCGCGCTATAGGTGAAGCGCTTGTCGATAATATAAAGAGAGTCGATAAGCTCATTTTTGGTTGGCCAAACTTGTAGAGGAACTTGCGCGAGAGCCTCACGTAACTGCTTTTGCTGTTCATGCTCATTAGCTGCTTTTGTTGTTGTATAGTTGGCTCTAAACAGCCAATTTAACGTTTCGTACTGTACCGCTACACCCAAGATAGATTTAAGTTCTACATTCCAAAAAAACTTATAATCGCTGTAGATAGGCGATTCGGAGCGGCCCCAATATGCTTTGATGCTGGCGATGCCCTGATCAAGCGGTGCGCGATACTGCAAGTCAACGCCATCTAGGTTTTGGTGAGGAATAATGGAATAAAACTCGACAGGCGGATGTTCCATATCCATTGAATAGCCAATATCCCGATATTCAGTCATCAAAAATAGGTCTAACCCGGTGCGTCCGGCACGAAATTGCCAGTTCGAATTTAGATTGTAGCGTAGAAAAGCCAGTTTTATTGCATTGTTGACTTGGTCATCGTGTTGCTCTTTTAATAGCAGTTGCCCAACAAACTCTACATTATCATTTGCATGCCACTCTGCCTGTAGGCCCAAAGAAGAAAATGAAAAGTCGAGCTCATCTTTTTCCACACCGTGCGGATGTGAGATGGATTCTCTGATTTTGGCGGTATGGGAGTCTGTTTTAACCGCCTTGAGCGTAGCAAAGCCACTGAAATCAATGTCAGAGCCGTAGCTGAATGTGGTTAAAAATAGTAGGCAGATAAAAACAGAGCGCATGAGTTATAAATGTTTTCGCTTTCCTTTTATATAGCCTAGTTCGAATTTTGACATTTACCAATGCGATGTCCGCCTTGGCCTTGTATAATGAACTTAGAGACACCATATCCCATGTATGGTAGCATATTGTTATATTATCACATTAGGCAAGATTAAGACGTGGCAGAAGTAAGAGCGAGAGTCGGGCTGAATGTAGGGCAGCATAGTAATATCCCTGCAGAAATAGTTTCTTTTTCAGGGCTAAAAGATGGCCAGGAACATGTTGCGCTGGTATTTAATAGCGCAGACAGTCAGCAGCAAATTCCCCTAATTCGTATGCACTCTGAGTGCTTAACCGGCGATGTCTTTCATTCTTCTCGTTGTGATTGTGGCGAACAGTTAAATGAATGTATTGAGGCGATGCATAATCAAGGCGGCATTTTGTTATATTTGCGCCAAGAAGGTCGTGGCATTGGCTTGTACAATAAAATCGATGCTTATGTATTGCAATCACAAGGGATGAACACCTACGAGGCAAACAACCACCTCGGCTTTGAAGATGACTTAAGAGATTTCTCTGATGCCGTGTTGATGCTTCAGGCGCTCGGATTAAACCACGTTAAGTTAATGACGAATAATCCAAGAAAGCTGAAGGCGTTGAGAAATGCGGGTATTACTGTCGATGAGGTAGTTGGCACTCAGGCGCATGTTAAGGCTGGGGTTTCTGGTAATGAACAGTATCTAAAAACCAAGATCCAACACGGTGCCCACATGCTGGATATCAAAAAGATATCAAAAGCTGATTAGCCGAAGCGTATATGCTTACTACAACAAGCCGACTAGATAAGTGCTTCGGTTGGCTTGTCATATCAAACATACTATTCTCATTACAACTCTCTCAAACTTAAGATGTCCAACATAGGTTATGGTAACCGTCAGTATTTGTTTAAAATATGCTAAAAAGCGCTGACAAATCCGCTTTTCATGCCTTTTCACTCGACGCGGTAATCAGTATAATCAAAGACGTTATAGCTTAAATTAAGTGGACTATGTCGACACCAATTAGAACATTCAAAGCAAGCATGGGCGTGCAGTGGCTAAAAGCCGGGTGGGCAATTTTCAAAACCCAGCCTATGACTTTCATGTTGATGTATATTTTCATGGCGGTAGTAAGTCTATTGCCCCTGTTCGCACCTATTTTTCATATCATCGCTGCCTTGTCTGGTCCTTTCTTAAGCGCTGGCTTCTACCTTGCAGTTATCAATAAACAGATCAATAAACCAATAAAGTTAGCTGATATTTTTGAGCCTTTTGCAGCAAAAGGCCGCCGATTACACTTGTTCCGAGTTGGTATTTATCAAATGGCAGGTGCGCTGTTGCTGACTATGGTTGCCGGTGTGCTATTCAGTGATGTGGCGACTGCGCTGGAGAGTGTTGGCCCAAATACCGATCCGAATGAACTTATCGGACTTATCGCGAGCAATATTAGTTTTGCCGAAGTTGCCGTATTTGTGATTGCACAATCGGTCATTATGATGGCCTTCGCTTTTGTCGTGCCACAGGTGTTTTTCCAAGGTGAAAAACGTATTTTTCATGCGATGAAGTGCTCGCTTGCCGCTTTTTATCATAATATGGCCGCGCTGAGTCTTTACGGCCTGGTCGTCGCAGCGTTTATCGTTGCGTCTATACCGCTGTCGATGATCCCGGCGATTATTATCATGCCGGTCGCCATGATAGGTTTTTTTGTTTCTTTTCAGGCGATGTTTATGCCAATTATCGTTGAAAAGAAGGAAAATGATGAAAATGCTAACATCTCTCAGTCTGACTCAGGACGCTTTGACGCCTGATGGATGAACAAGAAGTTAAAAAGCTAAAAAACTATGCGGTTTGGTTATTGTCGAGACAAGAGTACTCTGAGTCAGGATTGACGCAAAAGCTACTGCAAAAAGGGGCTACAGCGGCAGTCGCAGAGCAATTGGTATCTTGGCTAAAGTCGCTCGATTACGTTAATGACGACCGCTATGCAGAGAGCTTTTTAAACCGTCAGATTGCAAAAGGACTTGGAGAAAAGCGTGTATTAATGGATGCAGGGCAAAAGGGTGTGAGCCGAGAGACTTTGCATACGCTAATCGCTGAGCGCGAAATTGATTGGTACATGCAAGCCGCAAAAACCTATGAAAAAAAGTACGGTCTTTGCGCACAACCGATAGAATATAAAGAAAAAACTAAGCGCGTACGTTACATGAGTTATCGTGGCTTTAGTTTTGATGAAATAGATTTTGCAATTGAAGCTGCAATGACTGCAGCAGAGCAAGAAGAAATAAAGGGTGAATGATCACATGCAGCATATGACTACCGCACAAATCAGGCAAAGCTTCTTAGATTTCTTTGCTAAACAACAGCACCAAGTGGTGCCTTCAAGCTCGTTAATTCCGGGTAATGATGCCACCTTACTGTTCACCAACGCTGGTATGGTGCAGTTTAAAGATGCCTTCTTGGGTGCGGAAAAACGCCCTTATACGCGAGCAACCAGTTCACAGCGCTGTGTTCGTGCTGGTGGTAAACATAATGACCTTGAAAACGTAGGTTATACCGCAAGGCACCACACTTTCTTCGAAATGCTAGGTAACTTTAGCTTTGGTGACTATTTTAAAACCGACGCAATAAAATTTGCTTGGGGTTTCCTTACGGATGTGATCAAGCTGCCAAAAGAAAAGCTACTAGTTACTATTTATCATGAAGACGACGAAGCATTTGATATCTGGTCAAAACAAGTTGGTGTTCCAGAAGACAGGATCATCCGTATTGCGACGGCGGATAACTTTTGGTCAATGGGCGACACGGGTCCTTGCGGTCCTTGCTCTGAAATCTTTTATGACCACGGCGAGCACATTTGGGGGGGACCTCCGGGCTCACCAGAAGAAGACGGCGATCGCTTCATTGAGATCTGGAACTTAGTATTCATGCAGTACAACCGTCATGCAGACGGCACAATGGAGCCGCTGCCAATGCAGTCGGTTGATACCGGCATGGGTCTTGAACGTATCTCGGCTATTATGCAAGGTGTGCACTCAAACTATGAGATTGACCTGTTCCAAGCGCTGATTAAAGCAGCTGCAAAAGTAACAGATGCACAAGATTTAGAAGATAAATCACTACGTGTGGTTGCTGACCACATTCGTTCGTGTGCGTTCCTTATTGCTGATGGCGTCATGCCATCGAATGAAGGTCGTGGTTACGTGCTACGTCGTATCATTCGTCGTGCAGTTCGTCACGGCAATAAACTCGGTGCAAAAGGGGCATTCTTCTATAAGTTAGTTGCCGCACTTGCTGAGCAAATGGGTGAAGCTTACCCAGAATTAGTGAAGCAACGAGCGATTATCGAAAAAGTACTACGTATTGAAGAAGATCAGTTTGGTAAAACACTAGACCGTGGTTTGACTATCCTAGAAGACAGCCTTGCAGGTATTGAAGGCGACGTTATTCCAGGCGATTTAGTGTTCAAACTGTATGACACTTACGGCTTCCCTGCAGACTTAACGGCAGATGTGGCGCGTGAGCGTTTTATGACGATTGACGAGCGTGGCTTCCAAGCATGCATGGAAGAGCAGCGTAAAAAAGCACAAGCGGCTGGCAAGTTCGGTGCAGATTACAACGAGCGCTTGAAGTCTGATAAAAATACTGACTTCAAAGGCTATGATGCTGAGCACTATACCGGCACTGTGGTTGAAATCTTTAAAGAAGGTCAACATACCAATACTTTAGAAGATGGTGAGCAAGGCGTGGTTATCCTTGACCGCACGCCTTTCTATGCTGAGTCAGGCGGCCAAGTTGGTGATACGGGTGTACTAAAAGTGGCTAACGGCGAGTTTGTGGTTACTGACACGCAAAAGCTAGGTAATGCATTTGCACACCATGGTCATGTGGTTGGCCGCATTGGTGTTAACGATAAAGCCGATGCGCGTATTGACGCTGAGCGTCGCGAGCGAGTGAAGAAAAACCATACTGCAACGCACTTGGTGCACAAAGCACTGCGCGATTTGTTGGGTGACCATGTTACTCAAAAAGGTTCATTGGTACTGCCGGATCGTCTTCGTTTCGACTTTTCACATTTTGAAGGCGTCACTAAAGCGCAGTTGCAGCAAGTAGAAGATGCAGTGAACGCAGAGATCCGCCGCAATTTTGCTCTGCAAACTGAGTTGATGGATATCGATGCTGCCAAAGACAAAGGAGCGATGGCGCTCTTTGGTGAAAAATACGATGATGAAGTTCGAGTCGTTTCAATTGGTGGATACTCAATCGAGCTTTGTGGTGGTACACACGTGAAGCGCGCTGGTGATATTGGTCTCTTCAAGATTGTATCAGAAGGCGGTATCGCAGCGGGTGTTCGTCGTATCGAAGCGGTAACAGGTGCTGATGCTATCGCTTATGTTAATGAGCAAGAGCAAGTGCTTTCTGAAATTGCGGCTTTGGTTAAGGGTGATACCTCATCAGTGCTAGAAAAAGTATCTGCGCTACTTGAAAAGTCAAAAGGCCTTGAAAAGCAAGTTGCTCAACTAAATGACAAACTAGCAAGTGCCGCGGGTGCAACGCTACTTGACTCTGTAACCGAAGTGAATGGGATTAAATTACTCGTAGCGAACGTTGCAGGAACTGAGTCTAAAGCACTGCGAGGCATGGTCGATGACCTGAAGAACAAGATTGGCTCAGGTGTCATCGCGCTAGGTGTAGCAAATGGCGATAAAGTAAGCCTAATCGCTGGCGTAACGAAAGACTTAGTTGGTCAGGTAAAAGCAGGTGAGCTAGTTAATCACATGGCTTCTCAAGTCGGTGGTAAAGGTGGCGGTCGTCCTGATATGGCGCAAGCTGGTGGTTCACAACCAGAAAACCTAGACGCAGCACTAAACAGTGTTCCAACTTGGTTAAATGAAGTAACGCAGTAATCAGCAAGTGGCGCTGATTGTACAAAAGTTTGGCGGCACCTCGGTAGGTTCGGTAGAGCGTATTGAGGCGGTTGCCGAACACGTTATCAAAACACAACAACAAGGCCACCAAGTGGTGGTCGTGTTGTCTGCAATGTCAGGCGAGACAAATCGTCTCATTTCCCTTGCCCAACAAATCGATGCACGTCCGAGTTCTCGTGAGCTAGATGTATTGATCACCACCGGCGAACAAGTTTCTATTGCGTTATTGGCGATGGCCATCATTAAGCGTGGGCATTCTGCCGTGAGCTTACTTGCCGATCAGGTTGGTATTAAAACCGATAACATGTTCTCTAAAGCGCGGATCACAGAAATAGACACGACCCGCTTAAAGCAAGAGCTTGAGCATAACCGAATAACCATTATTGCCGGATTTCAAGGGCGCGATGAAGAAGGCAATATCACCACGTTGGGGCGTGGTGGTACAGATACCTCAGCAGTTGAAATCGCAGGGGCTTTGCAAGCAGACGAATGTCAGATATATACTGATGTCGATGGCGTTTATACTACCGATCCGCGCATAGAGCCAAATGCAAGGCGTTTATCACATATTACTTTTCCTGAGATGTTGGAGCTGGCCAGTGTGGGCGCTAAAGTTTTGCAGATCCGTTCGGTTGAAGCGGCTGGTCGATATAATGTACCACTGCGTGTACTTTCTTCGTTTTCTCCTGACAACGGCACCTTAATTAGCTATGAGGAAGGTAAGATGAAAAATACTAAAGTGGTCTCTGGGGTAGCGAGTGTCAAAGACGAAGCGCTTATCTTAGTTAACAATGTAGATGCAAAACCTAGTAATCTTGCCAATATACTTTCTCTTCTTGGTGAGCATAATATCGAAGTCGATATGATTAACCATTTGAACCACAGTGAGAAAAAAATAGACTATGCTTTTACTGTGCACACAAATGATTGTATTCTGGCGGAAGAAGTTTTAGCGCAACATGCACAAAATTTAGGTGGCGCAATCGTAGAGGTTAATGCTAACGTGGCAAAAATCTCAGCGGTTGGCATCGGGATGAAATCTCATTCAGGTGTTGCTGGTCTCTTTTTTATGGCATTGGCCGAAGAAAATATTCACACTCTATTAGTATCTACATCAGAGATAAAAATCTCGGCACTGGTAGAAGAAAAATATTTAGAGCTAGCTGTACGGGCTTTACATGCCAAATTCGAATTGGAAAGTACTGAGTAAAAGAAGTTTTTGCTTACTTTTCTAGGAACTTTTATTTAAAATGGATTTGACGCGGAATCTTTTAAATTTTGGAATAACAGGAGCAAGAGAATGCTAATACTAACTCGTCGAGTAGGTGAAACCCTGATGATTGGTGATGAAGTGACTGTAACAGTACTAGGTGTTAAAGGTAACCAAGTACGTATTGGTGTAAATGCGCCTAAAGATGTTTCAGTTCACCGTGAAGAAATTTACATGCGAATTCAGGCTGAGAAATCTAGCCCGGGCAATATGTAATTGACCAAATATTGAATTACGATGTTAGTTAACATAGTTTGACTGGCATAAAAAAAAACCCGCCACTGCGGGGTTTCTTATTTCTGGCTTTGCCCAGACAAAAAAGCAATCGCTTCTTCGTTAAGTCCAGATTTACTGATATAGCTCGGTTTGTTTTGGTGAAATACCAAAAAACCTCTACTCGTTTCAACGAGTTTATCTAAGTCGTCAAATGGGTAAGAAAATTCGGCATGTGTCGCTTTGGTGCTAATACCAGTTTTAGTGATTGAAACTTTGACGACATTGCCAGCAGCGCGAGAATACGACTGTCTTATCACCCACCAAGCTTTACGATAATAGAAAGCGACGCATTCAACCACAGCCAATAGAATAAGAAAGTTCCCGACGTAGTGCTCCTGCAACCCGTAAATAGCAAACAGCCCCAATGCAATTAGCAGTACAAGCAAGCCATATTTCGGCTTAACAGCAAGTCCATTGGCTTCAGATTCTTCAAAACACTCTCGATAATAGGCTTTATCTAACTTAAATTGGCTTTGAAAAGATAAATTTTCATTTTGTTCAAGGGAGGGCATAGACGTTCGTTGTGGTAAAAATTTCCCATTATTATACCCATCTATATTGAAAAAGCTGTAACGCGAATAAATTGTTTGCAGTTCCCTTTTGCTATATCCAGCGAAATACGCGCTATACAGTATGACGTTTACGTAAACGTTAGCCATTGGTCAGTCCAATTTACAATTTATCTTGCGTAATCAAAAATCCTTTCTATATTCATTAGGATCTCAGTATTAGTTGGCGCTATTTTGAATATTTTTCATATTTATTACGTTGGTTTTCCATATTTATTAGTGCTTTCCTAGCTAACTAACTGATTATTTGTAAGTTAAGTGTTTTGGTAATACCAATTTACAGCAGGCTTTACAGTGGAACATTTTTTGTTATAAGGTGAATAAATATCTATAAAAAGTGAAGGTTTATACCAGTTCGTTAACATCGAATAGGAAAACCAAACAGCAAGTAAGGGGTAAAAATGGATATTGGAGCGCAGCTACTGCAAGCAGGAAATCTTATGCTGACCGGTATGGTTGGTGTTTTTGTTTTTCTGTCCATTTTGATTTTTGCGATGCGACTGTTGGCCAACTTTGCTGCTCAATTTAAAGAAGTAGAGCCAAGTACCACAAGATCAAAAACAACCAGAGCAACATCGTCACAGGGTGTGCCACAGGCACATATTGCAGCCATTAGCGCTGCCGTTGCAGCCTACAGAAAAAACAATTAATAGGGGTTTTGCATGTCACAGTTAAAGCTAACCGAATTAGTGCTGCGCGATGCGCATCAGTCATTACTCGCCACCAGAATGCGCTTGGAAGATATGCTTCCTATCGCTGAGAAGCTCGACAATATGGGCTACTGGTCTGTTGAATCATGGGGGGGAGCAACCTTCGACTCGTGTATTCGCTATTTAGGCGAAGATCCATGGGAGCGGATCCGTGCACTGAAAGCTGCAATGCCAAAAACCAAACAGCAAATGCTACTGCGTGGTCAGAATCTATTGGGCTATCGTCATTATGCTGATGATGTTGTCGAAAAGTTTGTTGAACGTGCCCACCATAACGGGGTAGATGTATTTAGAATATTCGATGCAATGAACGACGTGCGCAACTTAGAAACGGCTATTAAAGCGGCCATCAAAGTGGGCGCGCATGCGCAGGGCACGATTTCGTACACCGTAAGCCCTGTTCATACGCTGGAAATGTGGCTCACGCAGGCCAAGCAGCTCGAAGACTTAGGCTGTCATTCCATTTGTATCAAGGACATGGCTGGATTACTGAAACCCTATGATGCCGAAAAGTTAATCTCTGGGCTTAAAGCGTCCGTCTCTATTCCTATCGCAATGCAGTGCCATGCAACCACAGGGCTCAGTACTGCAACTTATCAAAAAGCCATAGATGCGGGTATCGATATGCTCGATACGGCGATTTCTTCGATGAGTATGACCTATGGTCATAGCGCAACAGAAACTATCGCGGCGATTGTGGAAGGCACAGAACGTGATACCGGGCTGGACTTACTTGAGCTTGAAGAGATCGCAGCCTATTTCCGTGAAGTGAGAAAGAAATATACAGCTTTTGAGGGCAGCTTGAAAGGGGTCGATGGTCGTATTCTATCTGCACAAGTGCCTGGTGGCATGTTAACAAATATGGAAAATCAACTGCGAGAGCAAGGTGCAGGTGACAAGCTTGACGCAGTACTAAAAGAAATTCCAAGTGTGCGTAAAGAACTTGGCTACTTACCGCTGGTAACACCAACCTCACAGATTGTCGGGACGCAAGCGGTATTAAACGTACTTACTGGTGAGCGTTACAAGTCTATAACCAAAGAAACTGCTGGCGTGCTGAAAGGCGAATATGGAGCGACACCAGCGCAAGTCGACCAAGCTTTGCAACAACGCGTGCTTGAAGGCGCAGAGCCTATTACCTGCCGTCCTGCAGACTTAATTGAACCTGAGCTGGATAGTTTACAAAGCGAGTTAGTCGCGACGGCAAAAGAGGAGCAAATTACCTTAGCCGACGAGATTATTGATGATGTGCTTACCTATGCATTATTCCCGCAGATTGGCCTTAAATTCCTGAAAAATCGCAATAATCCAGATGCGTTTGAGCCAAAACCGACGCTTGTTGAAAGCAAAGAGCAAAAAGCTGCAGCGACGCCTGCTAAAGCCAAGTCATCAACTAGTGAGCGTTACAGCGTAAAAGTGGATGGCAAAGTATACGATGTGGTGGTTGCGCCGGGTGGAGAGTTACAAGAAGTACAAGTCAAAGACAGTGAGCTTATTCCTCAGTCAACCTCGGTAAGCTCCAGTGAAACTTTGAATGCGCCACTTGCTGGCAACATATTTAAGCTTATGGTGCGCGCAGGAGATGAGGTGCAAGAAGGCGATGTGGTACTCATCATGGAAGCCATGAAAATGGAAACCGAGGTGCGTGCAACACACAGTGGGCAAGTCGCGGAGCTACTCGTCTCTGAAGGCGACTCCGTCAGTGCTGGCGATGCCATCATGTCTTTAGCATAAGGATGTCGTGATGGAAGGGTTACTTAATTTATGGCAAGCAACAGGGCTTGCCAACTTCACCGTGCCTGCACTTTGCATGATGGCTGTGGGCTGCGGACTTTTGTATCTTGCGATCGCCAAAGGCTTTGAGCCGTTGCTATTGGTGCCTATTGGCTTTGGTGCCATACTCACGAATATTCCTGTTGCTGGGCTTGCCGATCCTGGTGGGCTTTTATATTACGTGTATTACATTGGCATAGACAGCGGAGTATTCCCCTTACTGATCTTTATGGGGGTGGGTGCGATGACAGACTTTAGTGCTTTGATAGCCAACCCCAAGATGCTGTTGCTTGGTGCCGCAGCTCAATTTGGGATCTTTGCCACCTTGTTTGGGGCCATATTGCTGAACTATATTCCGGGCTTTGAATTTACCCTACAAGACGCCTCTGCAATCGCCATTATTGGCGGTGCAGATGGTCCAACTGCGATATTCCTCGCGTCTAAGCTTGCACCAGAGTTACTAGGGGCAATTGCGGTGGCAGCCTATTCGTATATGGCGTTGGTGCCAATTATTCAACCACCAATCATGAAAGCACTCACGACGCAAGAAGAGCGCCAGATTGCGATGCCACAGCTGCGCCATGTATCAAAAACCGAAAAAATCCTATTTCCTCTGGCGGTACTGGGCCTAACGATACTGTTTTTACCTGCTGCAACACCTTTGGTTGGTATGTTCTGTTTGGGTAACTTGATGAAAGAGTGCGGTGTAGTAGACCGTTTGAGTAAAACGGCGCAAAACGAGTTGATTAATATCACTACTATTTTCCTCGGGTTGGCGGTGGGCTCAAAGTTGGCAGCTGAGCAATTCTTAACGGTTGAGACGTTGGGGATTTTAGCGCTAGGTGCCGTGGCTTTTGGGATTGGTACCGCAGCAGGTGTATTAATGGCTAAAACCATGAATAGATTTAGTGATACCCCCATTAATCCGTTAGTTGGCGCTGCTGGGGTATCCGCAGTCCCGATGGCGGCGCGTGTGGTCAATAAGGTTGGCCTTGAAAGCAATCCGCATAATTTCTTGCTAATGCATGCGATGGGCCCCAATGTCGCGGGTGTATTAGGCAGTGCGGTTGCTGCTGGTATTTTGCTTGCACTGGTAGGCTAATTTACACTTCTCCAACCATTTGCGTGGCGATTTTAGGTTGCCGCGCATTTTTATTTCTGGACTTTATATTCTTGAACTTGATAGTCTTTCGTCACTTTTAATTAACACGAACAACTTCAGATGAAGTTTTTAGCTCCTTTCTTATTTTTGTTACCCTGTGTGACAGTTGCAACGGAAACATCGACTTTAGTGGTAACACCGATAGCAGAGCATGTTTATAAACATGAATCTTCGCTACACGTTGAACCTTGGGGGTTAGTGGCAGGCTCTGGGCTGATTGTGGTCGACGGTCAAGATGCTTACATTGTTGATACACCTTGGACCGAGCAAGACACAGAAGCACTGCTATTGTGGGCCGAGGACCGCAAGCTCAATATTAAAGGGGCGGTGGTCACGCATTATCATCAAGATGCAAGCGGTGGCCTAGCGGTATTAAATAAACATCAGATCCCAACCTATGCATCAGCCCAAACTAACCATCTATTAGCCCAAAAACACAGCGCTATCGCGTCACATAATTTGCCGCAAGCCTCAGCAGCAATAAAGTCAGGTGTCGTTGAAACCTATTACCCAGGTGCAGGACACTCGAAAGATAATATTGTCGTGTGGCTGCCACAATCTAAGATTTTATTCGCAGGATGCTTTGTGAAAAGTGTGGTGAGTAAAAATTTAGGTAACTTGGAGGATGCTTCGGTTGATGAGTGGCAAGCGTCTATACACAAGGTATTGAGCCGATATCCGGAAGCAAACATGGTTATTCCAGGGCATGGTAAAGAAGGGGATTTATCTTTGTTGCACCATACCGTTAAGCTAATCAAAATCGAGCAATCAAAAGGTAAATAAAGGACTGACATGAAATTTATTCCATTTCGTAATTTACGCTGTCCGGGTTTAGAAACTGCGCTGTGGTATTGTCGCTTGTTGTTTTTAACGGGCGTAGCCTTGATAGTGCTTGGGGTTATCAAAGAGGGGATTGCAATCTATCATTGGCTAATCGCCATGATAGAAAATGGCGACGCGCCAATAAAAGCAGCCTATATCTATGACTTAGATTTGCTTTCCCACCCAAACTTTCATTTGATCATTGTTGGAGTGGTGAAGATCTACTTCTCCTGTGGCCTCGCGATTAAACTAAAAACAATGTCCCACGAGCAGGCGTTACAAAAATAACGAATACCACGTAAAGGAGTTTCATAGAGGAGTTTCTCAGAGAAATTTCTTAGACCCTTTTACGTGGCAGAGTTACTATTTTAAAAATTAATACTCCAGCTGTCCGCCATTTTGGATAAAGGCGACATATTCGTTCCAAACATCTTCAACACTTCGGCCCAAGATATGTTGAAATGCAGCATCAAATGACCAGGTATAATTACCCATATCTTTCGCCGCTTTATTAAACTTGTAGATAAACTCAGAGTCGTGCTGTTGTTTGACGTAATGCAAGAAAAACCCAGTTGTGGTGTAGCCACTAAGCCAGCGTTTAGCGTTGATGATATCTGGTGAGCGTGACTTATGAAAACCAGCACCGATCCGCACGGCATCAGCTAGACCTTCGGTGTATGCCCAGTTTGCCTTGCCATCACCATAGCTGTCATGAGTCAGCGGCGAGTTATTGTAACCATGGGTGACTTCGTGGAATAAAATGCCGTCGATTTCATCACGGATCACGGCATCGTTGTTATTATTATCGCGATAAATACGTTCTAAGTGCGCGGTGCTAACGACGATAGTCATCTCACCCGAACCGTCTTGCCCCATCTTATAGGCAACGAAATCCTTACCCCAATGATCTTTGGCTCTCAACTCAAACTGCAATTTTCTAAAACGCTGGGATTCACTGGCGTCGCGGTATAGCACTTTTGCTACATCCACACAGCGTTCGGCCATGTGTGCAGCTGGGTTTGGTATGATCCGTTTAAATAATGCTGAGCCTCGTGTTTCAGGATTTACATCAACAAAGTTTACTTCCGGACGTTGCCACGTGTCGTTTGGTGGTGTGCTATCGCTACTGACGGCTAATTCATAATTGGCGCTTTGGAAACCGTATACAGAAACATAAACCGGCGCATTTGAGCTTATATCGCAGCGCTCGTTGGAGCTGGCATCATTGATACTTTGGCAGTCATAACTTGTGGTGGTCGGTTGGCTATTTGCTTTTAGGTATAGATCTGCATCACCGCTGCCAGTCAAGGTTGCTGTGATAGGAGCTGAGCTTGTAAATGGCCCAAAATGTGCCCATTGGCCAGGGGTAACGCTGCCATTTTGGTTAAATGGCAAGGTTGTACCACCGTTTGCCGGAGCACCGATAAATTCGATTTCTGCAAGCTGTAATAAATTGGCACCTTGCGTTGCGGTGACATTTAAGCGCACAAAGCGGTACGCTTGATTGGTACTGACATTGAACTGCTTAGTTTGATGTCTCGAAGCAAAACTTTGATTGTTTTGCGAATCTATAGTAAACCACACTTGACCGTCTTGAGAGCCTTGAAGCGTCCAATTTTTGGGATCTCTTTGTGGCGCATCGTTCGCAGAAGTGAGGGTGTAAGCTGTTAAATTCACCGCTTCGCTAAACGCATAACTTATCCAACCGGAAGCTGAAAAAGTAAGCCATTTGCTGTAGTGGTTATTATCAAATGCGTTGACTTTGCCCTCATAGGGTTGGTTTTCTCCTGAAACGCTGATAGCAGCGGCATTGGCAGTTGTCAGATCGCTGTTTGCGTGCGCCGAGCTTAAGCCCAGGCTCACTAAAGCGGCTGCTATAAAAGAACGTTGGAATCGCGTTTTAGCTATAATGATGTTCATGTTGACCTCTTTTGTATCGTTCCACTTTTTGTGGGTAGATATCTGTTGATGTTGTATCCATGGCTATTTTTATTTTGGCGTCCAAATAAGTTTGGAACGGTTTAATTGTTGTTGCTTTTATGTGCGTTTGTCAAATGGAAATTTACTTTAATTTAACGATAAGGATAGAATTGGTGTTCCTGATTTAGGTTGAATTACGATGCGAAGGCTAGCACTTTCAGGCTTTACAGGGCGTGATGTTAGGGAATGTTATTTATTTTGAACTGTGTTTTGTTGGGGCGTGTTTGATTGATTTTTCGGGACTTTTTTATCTGTAGTCTCCTGGACAGCATTTTGTTTGCGCTGTTTCTTTTTTAATCGCTTTCGCTCTGCTTTAGTTACGTGTTTTGCCACCCATTTGGCAATCTTCTGCATGAGCATTGGAGGGAAGTCATGACCCATCCCATTGACCAGTTTTAGTTTGGATTTGCGAATAGTCGCGGCGGTTTGCTGGCCAGCGGCCGCGGGGAAAATAGGGTCGTCGGTACCATGGATAACAAGTGTAGGCGTTTTTATCTTTGCCAGCGTGTGCTTGCGACATTGGCTTGCGACAATCGCTGCAAGCTGACGCTTAAATCCTTGCGGGTTATGCGCGCGTTCAATACTGTGTTTGGCTTGTTGATGTAGCGTCCCTTCGTCTTGAGGGTAAGCAGGACTGCCGATCAGCTGGTTGAGTTTTATATTGTATTGAATAGCAGATTGGTGGCAGTCTGACTTTGGCCGTGCTTTTGCTAGTTGCAGCATGACTTTTACATTTGCTGCGGTAAACTTGGGATACGCTGAGGTTGACATAATTGAGGTCAAACTTGCCACTTTCTTTTTATGCTTAGCAGCAACGATTTGTGCAATCATCCCGCCCATAGAAGCACCAACAAGGTGGGCGCGTTTAATCTTAAGTCCTGCCATCAAAGCGACAACATCTTCGGCCATATCTTCTAGGGTATAGGGAACAGAAGCGCGAATAGGAAGTTTTTTGCTCAGCATGGTTTTTATCACACTCGGTGAACCTAAATGGTCCAAGTGGCTCGACAATCCCGTGTCGCGATTATCAAAACGGATCACCCGAAAACCTTTATTGACTAGCCCAAAGTACAATTCATCGGGCCAAATCGTCATTTGTGCCCCAAGACCCATTATCAAAATAATAACGGGGGCGTGAGGCACCCCCTCATCCTGATAATGTATGCTGATCCCGGTTGCAATCTCGATATCGGTCATTGTCGCGAATGTTTAGCTTGACTTGAAAGGGCTGCATTTAAGTATAGAGCGTAGGTATGAACTTAACTTTAAAATAGCAGTCAAAAAAGACGAAAATTTATTGCTAAAAGCCATTGCGCTTTAAAACATTTAGGTTAATATTCGCGCTTGTTGATGGTCTGAAATTATGCATCAACACTATCAATTTATATGATTCTTATTTGGAGTAAGTCATGACTAAAAAAAGCAAACTTCAGCATGCTCATCAGCGTGGTGAAATTAAAGACAACGCATTAAAAGCGTTGGTAACCAGCCCGTTGTTTAAGGCGAAAGTTGAAAAAAGCAAAAAAGGCAAAGGTAGTTATCAACGTAGCGTAAAGCACAAAGGCCAAGAGCCTTACCTTAAGGCAGCCTAAGCTTTAAGATAAGGTTTTTTGCTGATACATTTGCTTGTCAGCTTGTGCGATTAAATCGCTGATATCTGTTATCGGGTGTTGGGAAAATGCTCGCCCGACACTACCTTGAATTGCTACTTTTTGTTTCCCATGACTAAATTGCAAGGTATTGAGTTGTTGTTGCAGCTGTTGTGCTTTTTCTTCTGCAGACTGTGTGTCGTCAAATAAGCACAGGGCTGCAAACTCATCGCCACCTAGGCGTCCTACAATATCTTGTTTTCTGATACTTGATGACAAAAACGTCGCAACATGGGCAAGCGCCTTATCTCCAGCATCGTGACCAAATTGGTCATTAATCAACTTAAACTTATCTAAGTCAATGTAAAATAATGCCAAAACACCACCACGCTTATTAAATTGCTCGACTAGTACGTTGGCTTGTTTGTACCAGCCTCGACGGTTAAAAATGGCGCACAATTGATCATAATTTGCTTCATTTTCAGCTTGTTGCTTTTGCTGTCTGAGCCGTCCAATGCGTTTAGATACCGCAACGGCAAGCAGTAAAGACTCAATGGCAAACGCAAAAATAAGTGCATACCGCTGCATAAATGGGCTATATCCCACTAACAGCACGCGAAATACCATACCGACTAATACTAGGCTCAGTGCCGTAAAAACCAAACTTGCTTCGCCAATTTTACGCTTGGTTTGAAGAGCAGATAGCACAAAGATAGTGGCGACAATAACGAGGGTGATATAGGCCATTATTTGGCTTAATAAGTAAGACACTTGTGCTTGTTGAGTGGGAATTTTAAGTATGCTCAGGATCATCACGATACCCGCGGCACTTTTAAGTAACAACACGAGTTTTGGCCACTGTTTGTCAACAAGTAGGATACTCAACATAAACCAGGTTGCCGAAACCACAGTGAGACCAATACTAAGTAAATATGCGTGTTTGAGTAATGGCTTATACTGAGATGAAACAAAAAGATTTAATTGCCCTTCTTGGAATAATACAAATCCACAAAGGCAGAAGATATAAGCGCCGTAAAGCCTAAATATAGGATCATTGAGGCGACTACCCATGATCAATACATAGCAAATTAAGGTAAAACAAAGGCCATAAAATGCGCCCATGACTAGGCTGCTTTTTTGACTTTCCCAAATAAATTTCCCCATGCTCATCAGCCCAAATCTTGGCGTATGAATTTGCATAGAATCCAAGCTTAAGGTTGCTGTGTACTTACCTTTTGGAATGATAAATGCGGGTTGTGAGAACTTAACGGGCAAAGGGGCGTTGACTCGCCACTGATAGTGATTAAGGCCAACATCTACAAATGAAAAAACGCTGTCTTCATGTAAATTGCAGGCTATCGAGACGGTATTGTTGCCGCGTTCAATTTTGCTATAAGACGTGGTATTGATAGTAAGCAAAATTGAGTCGTCGTGAGCGGTCGTGAGCGAGCAATTGTCATCAAGCGCAAAAATTGAGGGGCTAAACAAAAATACGGCGCCGTAAATAACAGCGAGTAGGAGCGTAAGCTTCCCACTAAAGTTGCTGTGTATTTTGACGCCATTCAACCTAGACTGCAGCACAACCAAAACCTAAGGTTATTGTTGTGGTTAATGTAACAAACTTGTACGTAACTTAGCCAGTGTAAAATCCCTTTAACCAGTGACTTTTTACATTCTATCGAACAAGAAGCTAAACCAGGCAAAAAACAAGCAAAAGCTACTTAATCCAAATGCTAGGGTTCGTAACCGTAAATTGCTGCCTAGCACGTGCTCGTAGCTGTGCCAATATCTTGCTGCGACAAACACGGTGCTAAGCACAAACCAAAATTGTCCCGTCATTTGCTCAATATGCAAAAGTATCAGTAATGCGATAAATAACACCGGCTGTTGAAACTGGCTGTCATAGCTATTACCTAATAATCTTATGCGCTCGGGGAAGGCGTGTTTTTCAACATAGCGAATATCTTGAAGTGCAATATCACCATTTTTGACTGCGCGAATTCTACTCGTTGCGGTTAAAAGAAATAATAGCAGCGTTAGGCTAAGCAAAAATAAAACCGGAATATGGATCCACATCGTAAAGCTCCTGAATTTGAAAGAGGTTTTACTTTAACTAGATTGATTGCTAACTTATCGTGTCAATAATGACTAATTTTGGTTTGATATTGCCATGAAGGTGATTTTGCTTTGTCCTGAACATGTGTTTGCGAGCGCATTAACTGGCGTGATTGATATATTGAACGTGGCAAACAAAGTCGCTGGTAAGGCTGTGTTTTGCTGGCAGACGGTTGCGCTTTCAGGGCAAAAGTCGGTGATGAGTAGTCAAGGCTTAGAATTTGTTTGTCATGCTGAATTTAGCGCATTGGCTGATGCTGATGTCGTTATCTGGCTCGGCAGTCACTTTTCATCAGAGCCTTTGTTGTGGCAACAATGCCAACAAGTCAAAGCACAATTAAACAAGCATGGTATTGAATTTCATCCCGCGACTTATCAACTTGCCGGATGTTGCGGTACCGCATTTTTAGCCACAGCAGGATTGTTGGATAAAAAACAATTTACGTGTAGCTGGTGGCTTACGCCTTTTTTTACACGATATTATCCCGTTTTAAAGCCCAACAGCCAAAAGGTAACAGAGCAAAGCGGTATGGTGTATACCGCGGGCGCAGCTCATAGTTACTTGCACTTGATGCTGCGGTTTATTACCGACGTGCTGGGTTCAGAAGTGGCAAAAACAATCGCCGCGTGGCTGGCGATACCAAACGAGCAAGCGAGTCAAAATGAGTTTGTGCAGCTCAGTGGCTTTTTACAACATAGAGATGCGCAATTGCTTAAGGCACAGTATCATATCAGCGATAATCTCGATGTTTCGCATAGCTTACAGAGCCTTGCGAAACATGCTTGTATGTCAGAGCGTACGTTAATTCGACGCTTTAAACAGCACACGAGTATGACGCCTTTTGAGTACGTGCGACTTGCGCGACTCGTTCGCACCAAACAGCTATTGCATAGCACTAATATGAGTGTGGAGCAGATAGCCAATCAGGTTGGCTACCAAGACAGTCAGGCTTTAGCGAAGCAATACAAAAAGCACTATAACCAATCGCTTAATCGAGTGAGAGGGTCGTAATAGTGGGTGTTAACCTTTCTCTTTGTGCAATAAATAACATCGGCTGTTATCGCTATTGTTAACTGCAAAACATGACTACTACAGGAAACCAAACTACGGAAATACTAACTTGGACATGTATTGTATGTTTACTTGTAAAGTTTCTCTGTTGCTTCTTTAAGTCCTGAATGGGGTAAAAATTGATCTGTGATTGTTAGAATCGAGTGCAGATTATTTTTTAATTTATCAAGCTCTATGTTACCTGGCTGAATAGCCGTTTGTAATAAATGAATGGCCATGTCAGCTAATAGAATACGCTGTTTTTCTAGCCATTCCTCATCGCCTTTGGTAGCGGGATTGCCAAGGTAGCTACTTTCTACCAAACTATGCAAATCCCAGCTAGTTTTGATTAACTTATTCCTTTCAATATCATTCACTGCCGACCTTCCGAAATATATAGATATAATGACTCCCACACTGTGCTAGCCTTCTCTTTTTCGTGGGTTAGCTTAATACAAAGCGAGGCCATAATTAATTTGTTAAATAACTAAACAGCTGAGGCTAGCATGAACAAACATAACATACTTTATATGTGAACTAATACGCATAAAGCATTTAATGAAGTAGCCATATTTTGCTCAAAGTCGCCTGTCAGTCAAAGTCCATATCAATTTGTCTAAATGGTAAGGCAAGTGATGAGCAAATACAGTTGGAGGAATATTTTCCTCCATTCAATCAGTTCAACTTGCTTAGCTTGACGCGAGGCAACGGGCACTCGGGGTTTCACCGGGTTCGATGATATTAATATTGACCTCTTTTAAGTCACCGATTATGGGTTTTAACGCCTTATCAAAACGATTTGCTGCGGCTTCGATTTTTTCGGCATAGTCGTCAATGGCATCAAAATTAGCTGCGTGACTTTCAATTACTGCCTCAATCTGCTTGGCCTTCTCTTCTTGTTTTGCCAGTAGCGCTTTATTGATCACAAGTCGATCGTCGTCTTCTTGTATCGCCTCTTTACTAATGGCTTCCATTTCTTTGCTGAGCAGTGCGAGCTTGTCTTCAATATCTTTCATTGGTAACTCAGAAGCTGAGATATCAAGCTCTGCCGCTTTGAGTGCTTTGTATGCGGCCACCTGTTCGGCGTCCATGGTGTGTTTGATTATTGGGTTACAGTCTTGGTAAGCGATAAGCCGGTAGCTGCCTTGTGTTTGCGGCTCGGTTGTATTTGCATTGGAGTAGCCAATGCAGGCACTCAAAGCCAGTGTTACCGAAATAATGAGTATTGATTTTGTGGTTTTCATAAGCACCTCGAAGGAATAAGTCTGATTTACAAAATTAGTCGCGGTGCAGTTTGAAAAGGTTGATTTTAGATGCGCAAGTATTAGTAACAAAATATGAATCGGGCAGTGAGCTTAGAATTAGTTGCTACTTTTATCAGGCGCTTGGCATTGGTGCTGTGCAATTTCTTCTGCGTATTTGGCCTTAACTAGTTCAACGTAATGGTTGAGGTTTTTATCAGGACTTACGGTAAAGGTCAGCTTACTTTTATGTATCGCGGTGATACGGTCCAAGCGAAATTCACGGTAATCACTGCGGAGCTGACAAAATGCGACCAGCGTCCACTTTCCACCCCAATAAACCAATCCGAGAGGCTCGATAATACGCTGGGTTTGTTGCTTTGCAACGTCTTGATATTCAAGTTGTACACACTGCTTAGCCGCAATGGCGAGCCTGAGTGTAGCGCTAAAGGATTGTTGTTGTGGTCCGTGTTTAAAACTCGAAACCAAATAAGGGGAGTGGTCATGCTGTTGTTTGAGGTGAGCGGGTAGCACGGCCTCTATTTTGGCAATGGCTGCTTTTGCATGTGCGCTTAGTTCGGGATCCGTCCATGCTCCAACCATTTTACTGCCAAGTAATAATGCGGTGAGTTCATCATAGCTAAACATCATAGGGGGCAGTGGGTAGTCACCAATAATATAGCCGACACCTGCTTCCCCCTCAATTGGCACGCCAGAACTTTGTAAGTCCTGAATATCGCGATAAATCGTACGCTCAGATACCGTAAAGTGATCGGCCAATGACTTAGCGGTAACCGCTAATCGTCGACCCTTGAGCAGATCCACTAACTGAAAGAGACGTTCTGATTTATGCACGAGTTTTCCTTGTTATTCAAATCTCAGATTGATTAACCGCTACATGGGGTTTGAGAGAGCACATTACTGTGACTAATGGTGACACTCTCGCTGTCTATGTATTGCGTTAATCTTTGGCATACTTCGGTTGTTGGGAATTGTGCCGAAACCGCTTTAGCATGCTCCATCGATTGCCAATAAATAATATCTAAATACTCGTCAGTCTGACTGTCTTTAGTCAACGAACGATATAGTAACCCAGGTTGCTGTTCAACCCACTCGGTAAAAGCTGGGTTTACACCCATAATGTCACTCTCTGTAGCACCAAGAGCCAATTTAAATTTTACAATCTCTACGACATTTTGTTGCATGGTCTTTCTCCTTTTTGAGTTCAAAAAGAGTAAACCACGATGTTGTGTCAGGGAGTGTCAGTAGTGTTTAAATATACAGTGCATTTTATATCTAGATCTGTATTAGGATTTAGGGTACTGCAATTGGCAGGATTAAACGTGTAAAGGATAAGGAAATGAAATTAAGTACAAGCATATTTGCAACCAGTTTGGTTGCATCCGCTATCTGCGCTTCCCATGTTTTTGCAAAGGATACAAATGACAGCGATGTCAAAAGGCTGTATGTCTTGGCAAAGCAAGTCGCATCACAAAGCGTCAGTGGGTCGTATACTTTTGCTATCAACTGTCATACTAACCCCAGCTTACTGAAACGTGCCGTTGAGCAAGTAAGTTGGCCTGTCGATGAAATTACCTTTGCTATTCAAGGACAATGTCAGGGCCCAATTAAGATCACGAGACCTGGTATCACCATTACTGGGTCTGATAATACCCAAGATGTTATCACTGCGGCGCTAAGCGGCGTACAGCCGACCATATTAGTGGAGTCTGGCTCGGCTAAGCTCAATAACTTAGGGCTTGTCAGTACCGCTCAGCAAAGTAGCGTAACGGTGACGGCGCAGGGAATGGCAAGATTGGATAATGTCGCGACTCAAGTGCAAGGCACTGAGCCTGAATATCACTATATCGTGACAGATAATAGTAATCTTTACTTAAGTAATCTAAACCAAGCTAAAGTGAAAATAGCAGGGGGGGCTTTTGCTGAATTTGTAGCCGGCAATCAGGCAATGACAGCATATGTGTTTGACACCGCCAATGCTAG
Organism: Pseudoalteromonas sp. NC201; assembly: GCF_002850255.1. NCBI lineage: Bacteria > Pseudomonadati > Pseudomonadota > Gammaproteobacteria > Alteromonadales > Pseudoalteromonadaceae > Pseudoalteromonas > Pseudoalteromonas sp. NC201. Next base: position 2,975,251 of record NZ_CP022522.1, on the reverse strand, counting down.
AAGTACCCAAGGGAACCAGTTCGACGCAGTACAAGTTGCTGGAAATGGCTACTTTTTAGCAGATGGGCAGTCGCATATAAATCTATTGATGATCTGGAGTAAAGGCGCCGCCGAAATCGACCAGCAAAGTAGTGTTGGCGAACTGATGATGGGCGGCCAAACCTTGTTTGCTGCTTATAGAAACTCGACTTTGTCAGGGCCTTACAGCTTCTTTGGTAACGTGGTTTTTGAGTTGGAGCACTCCTCTGCGACAAATTGGGTAACGCAAGAAAGGCCGCACTCGCTGTTTTCTGGTAATAATGCCGTCGTGAATGGCGAACTATTTCCAAGTTGGAGTTGGCAAGGACAGGCACCACAACCTGAGTAACCTGAGCTTCAAAACAATGAGTTAGCGTATTTCTTATTCAAACCTCAGGTTGAGTAATTTATGCTACTACGCCGCTTGGTATTATGCTTTACTACTAAGCGGCAACGATTAATCTAAAGGTAGAAGAATAAGATGGATCATCAACAAGTACACGACTACTTGCTTGCAAAACCCTATACCAGCGTAAGTCAACCTTTTGGTGAAGGCGTTGATGTATATAAAGTGAAAGACAAAATGTTCGCGACGTTGGCGCTTGGTAAAATGGGCAAAGAAGATGACGAGCATCCCCATTGGCGCGTAAATCTCAAATGCGATCCTGATGAAGCGCAAGCGCTGCGGGACATTTTTAGTGCGGTGTTACCGGGTTACCACATGAATAAAAAGCTGTGGAACACGGTGGTGCTCGATGGCTCCATTCCTACAGGAGAACTTGAGCGGATGATGGATAACTCATTTCGCCTTGTAGTCGAAAAAATGCCGAAAAAGCAGCAGGGGATTATCCTTGCGCAGCATCAATAGATGCACAAACCACTTGGTACACGGCGTTCACTTTAGGCTCTGTGAGCGCTTGATTTGCCACAACAAAATGTACTGGGAGCGAAAAGTCTAGCAAACTAGACAAGGCAACCTCTGCTCCTTGATCTGCAATGGCGTTGGCTTCAATAAAGCTCACGCCGAGTCCTGCCTTAACTAAAGCCAAGCGGGAGCGCTCATCCGCAGCATTAATATTTACCGCGTTTACTTCGCTTAGCTGTTGATCAAGTTGCTTATCAAAAGGGCAGCCTTTTCCCATACGTATCCACGTCATCTGTGCCAATTCGGCTTTATGTGATGGCGTAGGCCAAGATGCAGGATAAGCGGTGGTAACTGCAACTTCTGTGAGCGGTACCGCACTAAAATGTGCAGGTACTTCGCCATAAATAACCCCACCATCAAGTAGCCCATCACTGAGTTTGTCGACGATGACACCACTTGAGAGTAATTCCAGCGAAAAAGAAAGACTTGGAAAGTGCTGGTTGAGGGTTTTTATTAGTGTGCCAAGTTCGCTCGAGGTGCCAATAGGGTGGTTCAAGCCAAGTCTGAACTCGCCTGTGAGCAGTGTTTTGGCTTGCGATGCGGTGTGCATTAAATCATTTGCACTTGCAAGCGTTAACTTAGCTTTGTCTAGCAAGATCTTACCTTGTTCTGTGAGCTGCATCCCTTTGCTAGAACGATGAAACAATACGGTATTGAGTTCCTCCTCAAGCGCTTTGATATGGGCGCTGATAGCAGGTGGTGTGGTGTACAGTCGTTTCGCTGCTGCTGTTAGATTTTGGGCCTCTGCAACCGCAACAAACGACCTTAAATGGTAAAACTCCATTGCACTAAACTCAATCACGTATTGAATACCACCAGTTTAAATGAGCTTGCTGCGATTGCCTATTCTGAAATGATGAACATCGCCTTCAAAAAATATGAATTCATTAACGCCTATCAAGTGCGTAACGTAGTTGACCTCGGGTGAGGTTAAATAACCTGAGCTAGCTCATTCCTTATCCAAACCTCAGGTTAAATAATTATCCGCAGCTCAGATTATTTAGGACCCAGAGTATTTAAATAGGAGTTAGAAGATGAAAGTAGAAGTATCACAGTATTTTGCAATGAAGCTGGCTTGCGAAACGGATTGTGCTGATGTTTATCAGGCGATGTTAACGGGGCAGCAGGATTTTGTGCTATTTGATGTCAGGTCGAATGAAGCCTTTGCCAAAAGTCATGCTCAAGGCGCAGTTAATATGCCAAGCGCAGACATAAGCGAACTGACGATGGCTAAGTATGACAAGGTCACACCAATCGTGGTTTATTGTTGGGGTCCTGGGTGTAATGGCGCGACAAAGGCCGCGTATAAGCTTGCAAAAATGGGCTATCAAGTAAAAGAGATGATAGGTGGAATTCATTACTGGGAGGATTTTGAGCGTTACCCCGTTAATCGCCGAGTGTCTCAGGCACAAAGTTGATTTAGGTGCATTTTTCTTTATCTCATGATTATACTGTTATTCATTCACGGCACATTTATCAATGTGTAAAGTGAGTGAATAACGATAATAACAAGGGAAATATCATGTCGAAACTATTGTACTGCGCCATATTTTGCTCGTCTTTGCTAAGTCAGACATCCTTCGCCACTGACTCGGCCCAACATCAAGTTCAACAAGTTGCACAAAATCTTTTACCTAGAGTTCAGTTAGAAGGCCAAAAATACCAACCTGTAGATTTGCAGACGCGTCTTCAAGAAACGCATTTGCCGGGCTTAAGCCTTGCCGTGATCAAAGATGGTAAAGTGGTGTGGGCTGAGGGTTTTGGCATTGCAGATAAAAAGCAAAATCGAAAAGTGACCACTGAAACGCTGTTTCAGGCAGGGTCAATAAGTAAGCCCGTTGCAGCGCTTGCGGTATTAAAGCTAGCACAAGATGGTAAAGTCGATTTAGATGCTGACGTTAATCAATATCTCACCTCTTGGAAAGTACCAACGAACGAATTTACCAAAGCCAATCCTGTTACTTTGAGACAGTTAATGACTCACACCTCGGGGCTCACTCAACATGGTTTTCCGGGCTATGTGCGTGGCAGTAAAATTCCAACTGATGTTGAAGTCTTAATGGGTAAAGGCAATACCGACTTAGTGACGGTTGACACTTTGCCTGATAAAGCTTGGCGCTATTCTGGCGGTGGCTACACGGTAATGGAATTGCTCGTGGCAGATGTGACAAAAATGCCATTTGAAGAGTATGTCCAACAGGCAATTTTAACTCCGCTAGGGATGCACAACAGTACCTATGCGCAACCACTACCGAAAACTTTATGGTCAAAAGCCAGTGCTGCGTTTGACGATAAAGGCGAGCAAGTCGAAGGGGACTGGCATGTTTATCCAGAACAAGCCGCAGCTGGTCTTTGGACCACTCCGGTGGATCTCGCTAAATATATTATGGCCGTACAACAAGCGTATGCAGGCAATACCGTGGGGCCCATCACACCAGAGCTGGCGAAGCAAATGCTTGAAGTTCATCATGACGTATGGGGCTTGGGACCAGAGCTTGAACAGCGAGAGCAAGGGCTTGTTTTCACCCATGGTGGTAAAAATAAAGGCTTTAGCAATCGTTTTGAAGCATTTGTGGAAAAAGATGAGGGTATGGTGTTGATGTCCAATGGCGACTCAGCGAGTACCGTATTTGGTGAGCTTCGCATTGCCATCAGCGAACATTACGGCTGGAATTTTATACGCAGTAAAAAGATAACCGCGATTACATTACCTGAGGCACGCGCAAAGCAATTGGAAGGTCTGTATGCTTATGAGAAAGATCATCAGTTTAAAATGAAAATCACCCGAGAGGGGACGCGATTTAACGTCTTAGATATGGCCCGTGACAACCTGATGGCGTTTGTTGCTACAGAGGAAGACACTCTGATTGAGCTTGAAGGGGGGGCGGATGTCACCATTGAAACGAATGATAAAGGTGAGATCAGCGCGGTGATTTGGCGAGGCCTATATCGTTTTGAGCGGATTTAATCGGAAACTTCACGTCAACGAGTAGTCTGTCTCTGGTATTGGTATAAAATACACCTAGCGTTTATGTACCGTTTTGACTGGTTAGATAGCAGCCAAAGAACAGGTGTCCAGCGTGGGGCAGCCCTTCCTGGCAACCTTGCAATCGAGTTGGTATTGAGTAACACGGCGACAGTTTACTCTATTTTCTGGTGCTCTATGGATTGCTGCCTTATGTGCTCAACCAACTGCGGAAAAAAGGTTTGAAATCCAGATTCAAGCTGGTGGTAGTGCTCTTTTATATCCACTTCAGTGCCTGAAAATTGGTTTTGAAAACGAATACGTTGGGCGATGTTATCGAGTGCATGACCCACACCAGCTACGGATTTATAGGTGGCAAACCAATCATTTTGTGTCATTGCGCTAACGACTCGTTGCATGTGCGCAGGCATGATGTGCAAGTTATCGTGCAGCAATGAAAAGCTCTGACGTTTAAAGTCATCAAGCGAGGTGCTGTGATATTGCTGCCAGTGCTTAATCAAAAAGTGGTCATATAACACATCCAGTGCAATGCCTGCAAAGCGGCGACGCGCGGGCGAAAAAAGTTGTTTAGCAGATTTTGTTATCGTGTGGCTATCAGTAAATTTATCGACTTGCATATGTGTTTGTAGACCAAGTTGCACAGGTTTGGGCAGTACTTGTATATTCACGCCTTTTTGAAAGTCACCGAGCAAGTTGCCAAAGTGCGATGCGGCAGTTGGTTTGGCAAAGTACAAATGCGCCAAATAATTCACAGAAACATCCCCCCCAATAATTCACTCTAAAACAGAGTATCGCATTTGTCCGCACATACAAATACCAGCATATATGAATAACCATTTAATTCAGGAAGGAGAAACATAGCTTAGGCTATGCTTGTCTCCATTACTCAGAACATCAGGGGAAGTGTGATGGCGCTAACGGCTGAATTGAAGCAAAAGACCAAGCGATTAGTAGAATCAAAAAATATGCTCAAAGGGATCACGGTTGCCTCTTTTTTAGAGTCAACCATCGTGCCTATTCCGCTTGAAGCTGTGATGGTGCCGCTAATGCAGGCAAGGCGAGAAAAACTATGGCTAATTGCGCTAATGGCGACGGTTGGATGTGTGATTGGTGCCTTATTTGGTTATGCGTTGGGTTACTATTTATTTGATGCAGTGGGGGATTCCGCTATTGAGCTGCTGTCGAGCCAGTCTCAGTTTGAGCAAGTGAAAGCGCAGATGCAAAGTCAGGGATTTTGGTTTGTGTTGACCTTAGGTATTGCGCCAGTACCTTTTCAGATTGCCATGTTAGCAGCTGGCGCCACAAAGTTTTCACTATTACAATTTCTAATTGCAACTTGTATTGCCCGTTCACTACGTTATTTTGGCTTGGCGGCGGTCGTTTACTTTGCTGGTGATCAGGCTGAAAAGCTAATTAAACAACATAAAATAAAAGCCGTTATTCTCACAACGGCAATTGTGCTGCTCGCATGGTGGATAACTAGTCGCTAGTAGGGCCTAGTATTTTCTATACAAAAATTTTGATTCATTTTGTGAGCGTGCAAAAGCGAGTAAATCATCGCTCAGTGTTAGTGGCTCTGACACCAGCATTTGATACTGTTGATAAAAGTTATTAGGGGCTCCGGCGCGCTCAAATAATGCGAGGGCTGCTTTCCCTTGTCGAGCATACCCTCTGTAATCTTTGGACTTATTCAGCAATTGAATATAAGCAAGGTAAAAAAGCTCAAACTCAGCATGTCTTGCAGAGCCTGTCTGCTTTAACATGAGATCAATGTTGTACAGCAGCTCACTTTGGTGCTGCATTGTCTCAATTAATTTATTTTGATCTTGGCGGATCATTGAGGCTACTACTCGTTCTTCAAAGTTATTCAGTTGCTCTGTCACTGTGTGATGAAGCTGTATAAATTGCTCCGCATGTATGGTACTTAACTGCTGCTGAAGGTTGCGCAAAAGCAAACTTTCCTGCTTACCTAGTTGTTCAATTTGAGATTCAGCCACCGTCAGTACAGTTTGGTAGACTGCATTGTGCTTTTTACCTTCAGGAATAGCTGCAATCTGCTTTCGAATCGCTTGAATATGAGCGTTGATCAGCGACAATTTTTGATTGACGTCGATTATGTTCCATTTACTAGGAGGTTGGTTAAAGAAGCTCGTGAGTGCAATTTCATGCCGGTTTGATGCAGAATGTAACTTTACCAATGTATTAATCAGCTCCGTCAGAGGATAGTCGGCAGATAAGGTGCGCAGCAATGTATCCGCTTGCACTGAATTGTTAAGTGCTTTTGATTGCGCGGCTTTTATCTGAGCCGTAACGATATCAGCGTTTTCATAAGCAATTTGTGCGTCTAGTAGTAAAGCTGAGGCATTTTGTGTTTTTTGATATAAGCTTTGCCATGTGGCGCTGTCGTATTCACTGAGTGTCTTGAGCGCCTGTGCTTGTGCTTCTATGTCTCTTTGCTGTTGAGCTTGTGTGAGTGCTCGCTCGGTTTTTGTTATTTCGACCGGTGTACAAGCCACAAGTGTTGCGAAACAGAGAGTAGGGAATAGTTGCTTCATATCGTTATCGTTTTGTATTCCTTTTGCTTAACGTTAGCATCATCACTGCAATGGGGCAATATTCCTATATTGGGTATACATTTCGATATTTGCCCACACTTGCATTGTTCAATGGTTGTCTGATCTGCATTTTGCTGGCTGTCGCTGAGTAATAACCCTGCTTATAAAAGTGAAGTGCATTGTCTTGCCAATCCAACTCGAGAAATTGACAGACTTCCTTCATCACAGCCTGAGGCATTTCTACCAGCGATTCATAATTCACAAACTTAATTTGAGTCGGATGTTTTTGTGCGGCATCTTGCAAAAACGCATAAGTATTATCATACATAGCTTGAATATCTTGCATCCGGTATGAGTAGCCATGAAAGGGGCTATTCGTTTGATATAATTGACGAAAGTTTGCGATACAAGTATCTGTTCTGTCTCGTTTCATCACGACAAATTTCGCGCGTGGAAACGCCTTTGCAAGCAAATCGATAAAGAAAAAATGAAATGGTTGTTTGTCTATAAAACGTTGAGCACCAGCAAAGGACTGCGCGGTGAAGAGACGGTATTGCCCAATGGCGTTAGCCTCTTTATAGGCGTGGCTGATATATTGAATATTACTGTCGTAGTCACGAGAAAACCTAAGTGCTTGGGGCAATACACTGGTTTCTCCCAGCGGTTGTAGCGACAATTGCGCTAAGATCTGCTCCATTAAACTGGTGCCTGAGCGTGGTAGCCCAATGATAAATACAGGTGCAAGCGTTTGCTCTGGAGCAAAATCAATAGGCTTGTCTAGAAGTTTGCCAAGTGCTTGAAAATAGCCAGTCATTTGTTTAGATGAATAGGAAACCTCAGCACTGACCGCTTGTTTACTGGCCACAAAGCTTTGCCATGCCTTGGGATAATTTTCCTGCTTTTCGTATTCGAGTGCCAGTGCATGGTGAAGCCGCTGTAATGCAAGTGGTGTAGTTTGCGCTGTTATTTCAGTTGCTAACTGAGCGATGCGAGTCGATGCTAATTCTACAGGAGTAAGCTCTGAGTAGGCTAACTGGCACTTTGCATTACTTGGGTTTGCTTGCACTAAAGAGGCAAGCAGCGTCCGCGCTTGTGCTAATTCACCAGACATCTTTAAATGCATTGCATAGTTGAGCGCGATTTCAGGACAGTGTGGTGAGCGTGTATAGGCATGGCTAAAATGCCAACCAGCGCCAGTATATTGATTTAATCTCAGTAATATATTTGCGAGGGTATCGTGCTCAGATCCCGACAACTGTGTGTTACCTAGCAAATGCAGAATATAACGCTTTGCCACTAATGGTGCTTGGGTAAAAAGCGCAAGTTTGGCAGCGCTCAATGAGTAAAATGCGCAGGGAAATAAACTTAGGCACTTGTCGTAAATTTTTAGTGCTTTGCTGAGATTACCGAGAGCGATATTCAATTCGGCCAATAAGGCGTACGCGTGGTGATCGTTGGCATTGGTATTAATGCGAGCGACTAATGCGTGATGCGCCGCTTGAAATTGACGCTGTTGAATATAGCTTTGGATCTGATTGTATGATGTCATCGCAACGTAAAGAGAGTGAAGGTAACTTCACTCTCTATTTTAGTTTTTTGCTGATTATAACTCAAACTGGTAGTTAAGCTTGACCCCAACGGTACGAGGTGTTGTGACATAGTGTCCGTACACTCGCTGCTGCTCAGGCAAGGCTTTGTTTAACGCCGCGAATTTAGCTTCACCAGCCCAAGACTTGTCGCGTCTTACCGAGGTGAAAGCAAATTTGTCAAACAGGTTGTCGACATAAAAAGTGACGGCCCATTGCTCGCTTGAAAGCTTAGCACTGAGGTTAGACAAGGCAAATCCTGGCAATACCTCTCCGTCAGCTTTGAGTCCGACTTTCGTGTATACGTCACTCTGCGCGGTGACCCCATAATTAACGTTAAGCATTTTGTCGTCGAACACTTCCTGCTCGTAGCTTAAGCCGAATGAAAACTGCTGTTTTGGCGCGCCAGGTAGGCGGTCGCCATCTGTACCGTCATAGTACGGCTGGTAAAGCGCAATTTCTTCTGCGCTATAGTCACCTTCTTTGAATACCGCAAACAGGGCTGGTGCATCATCAGTTAGCTGTGCTTTTGCATAAGAATAGGTTGCATACACCGTCCACTGGTCGTTCAACATAGCCCGGGTTGACAACTCAATCCCACTAGAGTTCGCAGATCCAGCATTAGAGGTAATGATCTCTTGACCGTTTACCGTCACGGATGAGATCTGTGCATCTTCCCAATCAACACTGAATAATGCGGCATTGAAATGCAGCTTGTTATTCAGCCATGTAGATTTTAATCCCAGCTCATAGTTAGTGGTGGTATCTGGTTTATAGCTAAGCTCATGCGGCAGTGCACAGATGATCTGTTGCTCTGGTAGTGTTTCTGGACAGGACTCCAAACCGTTGCCACCGCCTAACCTAAATCCTTCACTGACAGTGAAGTACGTCAGCAGTCCATCTTGCCAAGTGTAATTGGCATTAAACTTAAACAAACTACCATTGTCTTTGGCACTGACTTGTTCAAATGAAATTTGTTCGAGGCTTGGCAGGCCCCCAGAATAGAGCGGGGTTTCAGCCGCTGACTCAGTTTTAACATCATAGCGATAGAAACGAGCGCCCACTGTGATATTAAAATCATCTGAAAATGCGTAGCCGATTTCGCCAAACAATGCAGACTCTTTGCTGGTGGCATTGGTAAGTGCAATATACTCAAGGTCTTGCTCAATATTGTCGATTTCATCGCCCCAAAACGCCGTGAGTCCTGGCGTGTACTCTCTATCGTCCGAGCTAATTTCTTGTTTACTGTAATATACCCCAGCAATCCAATTTAGCGCGTCATCCCCTTTAGAGACTAAACGGATCTCTTGGGTAAAAGTGTCTTGATCTGTGGTGTCTTTGGTCAACGCGGTGAAACTAGGAAAATCCGCATAACCCGGCCAAATATCATAAAGTAGATCGGTTTGATCTCGTTGGCCTTGTTGTTCTTTACTTGACCAACCGGATGCCGAAACTAAATCAGCAAACTCTAAATCGGCGTTGATTTCAAGGCTAAGCAGGTCGTCTTCTTGTTCGTTAGGTTCAAGCACGCGATAGGCTGACTCGTATGGTTTGATCGTATCGGCAAGCGAGTGCTGTGCTGCAAGGCTTTGATATTGTGAAATTGAGTTAGCGCCATTTTCTTGCTTCTGGTGAAAATAGTTCAGCGTGGTATCGATATTCTCACTCACCAACCAACGTAGAGAAACCCGTGTGGTCGTAATGGTCTCATCATTTGCATCCGCAACTGCGTTGATGTTTGCTTTTACATCCTCAGCATTGGACCAATCAGGATCTGGGTTTGAAACGCCAGCTTGCTTAACCACATAACTGTAATCCATAAAGCCGGGGTTGTGATAGCGGTTAATACTTGCACGAACGGCTAATTCATCCATCACTACAGGCATATTGAAGACAGCACCCACTTCATGACCATGGCTGTCACTATCATTGATACTGAATAAATCACCACTTAGTTTACCCTCAATAACGTCAAGCACTGGTGCTTTAAGCATGGTTCTAATCGCACCACCTAGCGTGCCTGCACCGTAAAGCGTACCTTGTGGGCCAATCAAGACTTCAACACGTTCGATATCGGTTAGTCGCAAATCCACATTGATTGGGATTTCGCCGAGGTAAGTTGCCACGGTTCCCGAGTCAGAGGCACGTTCTGACGAATTAGTATTCAAACCACGAACAATAATAGGTGAACCTTCACGGCCACCTTGTTCTGTGATTGTCAAACCTGGGACCCATCTTGCTACGTCTTCAAGGTCGCCAATATTTTGGTCGCTCATTACATCGCTGTCGACGGCGGTAATGTTTAATGGCGCTTCTTGAACTGTGCCTGCGCGTCGAGTTGCTGTTACTTGAATTCGCTCAATTGACTTTTCTTGAGCCTTACTTTCTTCTGCTTGTGATTGATTAACAACAAAAAAACTCGAACTAACAGCTAGTGCGACTAAGCTTGGATGGAGCTTACTCATAAATGGTGGAACCTCAAATTTAGAATTAAACGTGACGAAATTTCAATATTTATAAATGGGTAAGTATGCAGGTAGCACATTTTAGTCCCGAGTTTAGAGAAAATTTCATACAGCTGGCGGTAAATAGACGGGCAATACTTTGTATTTACTTTAGGTAATTTAACCACCCTGAAACTGCGGCGCATGCTAACATGCTTATTCGTATTTTGTGAATAATTATTTTGATTTTTTGAATGGTTATTTCTTTATGGAAGACGGCTATTTGCGAAAATTTTTAAATAGCTTAGAGTATTAGCTCCGTATACTTCTTTTATACATCGATAATATTAAGGAAAAACAATGAAAAAGCTGATGTTTGCATTGTTGGCATCTTGTTCGTTACTCGGTTGCTCTGACAGTGAAGTTGGTGATGTATCTCTTGGTCTATTTACGCTCAAAGATATAAAACTAGACTCTATGGTTGACCCTGTTGTAACGGGCGTGACCTGCCATGTCGCGAGTGTTGAAGATAACTTGAGTTTTTCAGATCCTAGCGATAGCTCTATTTCTTGTCGTCAAACGAGCGAAATAACACCGGCAATGCTAGCAAATATAGACAAAAGCGATTCTGGTGAAGTGGTGTTCAAAAAATCAAAAAGTGTGTTTTTTAAAGCAATGAAAGTGAGAAGGATCTTTGATGCAAAAAATCAAACTTTAATGTACTTAGCCTATACCACCAAGGAAACCTCTGGCAGTTTTAAGCATAGCTTATCAACTGTGCCACTATGGGGAACTCAGGCTTATCAAGGCGATAAAACCAATTAACTCGAATGTTCGCTAGCACATAAACCCACACGCTTCGATAATTGCATTTAATGAGTTATTTTTTTGTTTGAATTAAACCTTTTTGCTCACGATTTCGACTAAGCTTAGTAGTGATAAGTTTAGGAGAAATCGTGATGTTAAAAACACGCTTTTTAGGGAAAACGGTCAATATTGCATTTGCAGTGATGACTGTATTGTTTGTTATTTTAACGTTAACAACTGATGCTCATAGCATCTCATCTCAAGCTGCTCAGGTTGAGATGTTTAGCCAAGACGAGGTAATCTCTGAATCCAAATCTAAGTAAATTTGGGCCGTGATTTATCTTGTTTTGCTGATTAATGTCATTCGAAACGATGAAAATATAATATAAATATTACGCTCGGCTCAGTCTCTGTCGCGCGTGGTGTTAAGTGCATAAATTTGCATGAAGTTTTTATGACATACATTCATGCTTCACTTACGCGCTGTATAGCGTATAAGCTCTAAACCGCCATCTCTGACTCATCTCATTAATAGTCTTAGCTAGGCTGCCAGCAAAATTGTAATTAATTTGTTGCGTTCTCCTCAGTCTGCATTAGCTTTAATTAGGGACTAAGAAAAAAGCAGCGCAGTTTGCAATCGGATATTTGCAAGTTTCTGTTTTAAAAAAACTCGAATTTTAGCTGACGCACTCGCTATTCGTCTGACTAAAACGCTTACAAACAAGGAAGAAATATGGCACGCCAATTTGATAACTTTTATAGTCATGGGGCAATTAGCTTTAGTGACTTTGTTAATTGTGTTTCTAGCTTATATACAGGTCCAGCTTGCTTGGATGACAGTACATTGAGGCTGCTAGCTGAAATGTTGTATCGGCTATCGCAAAATAAGCAATTTCTCGCGGCACGAGTTGCGGGTAGTAGTAATTACCAACATCATGCGCGAGGGATGGTGGACAATGATGATCTATATGTACTTTATGAAAATAAACGACCATTTTTTAAAGTATGTGCACAGATTTGGCATCCAACGCCAAAGCGGGGAACTCAGCGCTGCTTTATTCCACAAGTGCGGGACTACAATTTTACGGCATTGACGACCTGTTATTTTGGCCCCGGTTGTGGCAGCAAGCTCTATCAATATGAATATAGAAAGGACTTACAGCAAGGCGACCACTGTGATTTGCAGTTTGGGCAGTTTTATCAATTTACCCCTGAATCTGTACTCTTTACCGAAGCATCGAGAGATGTCATAGCCCAAGCTTTACCCAAAAGTTTGAGTATCACCATCAGCTTACAGTTAGAGCAAAGGCCACATGCTTGCTTTGTGTTTGACAAGTCATCTGGTCGCGTGCAGCGCGTTATCGTTGAGTTACCGTCGCAATGCGCTAATACGCCAAAGCCCCTAGTGCTCGAAAGCTAAGCTAGTTTGTTGGAAAAAGCTCGGAAAAGTCAATTAATTCGCAATTTTCCGTCTTTTATAGCTGTAACAAAAACGCAAATATGTTACTTGTAGTTGCATCTATGAGAATAGCGTGAGCACTTTATTGCAGTCTCATATTCTTAATAAAGTGCTTATATCCATTTGCTTTTTCAAATTGGTATGACTATTCCATCAGCAGCCAGATCTGCACTGGTATTTTAGCTTTGACAACAACCTTAATGGAGCGGCGTAATAATGAATAAAATAAGCTTGGTAGCACTCTCTGTTGTGCTAGGTTTGAGCGGATGTGCTCAAGACAAGCCAAAAACAGAAACTACATCTGTTGCTAAAACCACTGAATCAACTCTCTCTCGTGCAGAAATCGACAAAGTCGTAGAACAGTACACCAAGCAGTTTATTAACCACGAACCCGCACTTGCCACTTCGCTCAAATTATCAAGCAGTGAATATGGTCACTACGCCAATAGACTGCCAGATTACTCGGTTGTCGGTATGCAGGCGCTACAGGTGGATATGAACGCAGCCGCAGATAAATTAAAACAATTACAATCGGGCGTGGCGAACTCTGATGACTTGTTGCACCTTAAAGTAAATGAAGTTATTGCCCGTTATTATGCCGGCGATAAAGGCTTCTCTGCAGGTTATATTGATACTTGGGGCGGACACCTGCCATACATTGTTAACCAGTTGTCTGGCCCATTGTTGGATATTCCTAATGTGCTAAAAGATCAGCATGGAATTGAAAGTGAGCAAGATGCAAAAGACTATGTTGCGCGCCTAAATGCCTTTGTTGAAGTCACGAAGCAAGTTGCAAGCAAGGTAAAAGCGGATGCCAATAAAGGCGTAATTTTACCAAAAGTATTATTTCCAAACACGCTAGGTTATTTAGATAACTTCACGGCGCCAAGTGGTACAGAACATCCTTTGGTTGCGTCGTTTAAAGATAAACTTGCGAATATTGATGGTATTACGGATAAAGCCGCCGCTGATTATGTTGCACAGGCAACACAAATAGTTGAGCAAAAGCTTTATCCTGAGTTTAAAAATGTGTCTGCGATTATGCACGCGCTAGAGAGCAAAGCGCCTGAAAATGTCGGTATTTGGGCCCAACCAAATGGCGAATCTTTCTACCAGCATGAAATCACCTATTTGGCGGATTCTGATATGAGCGCGGAAGAGATCCACCAAATTGGCCTTGCTGAGGTGGAGCGTATTTCAAAGCGCATGGACGAAATCCTTAAGCAAAATGGCTATTCACAAGGTACTGTTGGTGACCGGATGAAGCAGCTCAATGAAGAGTCGAGATTCTTATATGCGGATTCTGGCGAAGGTCGTGAAGCGTTATTATCGTTCTTGCGTGGTGAAATAGGGACAATTTTACAAAAAGCGCCAGATTATTTTTCTACTATTCCACCACAACCTGTTGAAGTTAAACGTATACCAAAAGCCGTGGAAGCAGGGGCACCAGGTGGTTACTACAACGGTCCATCGCTTGATGGCAGTCGCCCAGGGGTATTTTCAATCAACCTAAAAGACATGAAAGCAGTACCAAGCTTTGGCATGAAAACCTTAACGTATCATGAGGCTGTTCCTGGTCACCACTTCCAAATTGCGCTTAATATGTTGCAAACAGAAATCGGTTTGATGCGTCAAAATGCCTCATTTAATGGCTATGTTGAGGGCTGGGCGCTGTATTCAGAGCTATTGGCATACGAAATGGGGATGTATAAGGACGACCCATTTGGAGACTTAGGTCGTCTGCAAGCTGAGGCATATCGTGCGGCTCGATTGGTGGTTGATACGGGCCTACATTATAAAAAGTGGACACGCGACCAAGCGATCACGTATTTTGCTGATGCAACTGGTACGGCGATGAGCGATGTGGTATCGGCTATCGACCGTTATATCGCTTGGCCAGGACAAGCGCTTGGTTATAAGTTAGGTATGCTTAAATTGGTTGAACTTAGAGAGCATGCTAAACAGCAACTGGGCGATAAGTTTGATATTAAAGCATTCCACGACGTGGTGTTGCTAAAGGGCGCAAGGCCAATGGCGCTTGTTGAAGAAGATATCAAGACTTGGATTAATTCTCTGAAGTCGTAAATACACTTTTCGGCTTGAAGTCAGTGAACGATGCTGGCTTCAAGTTGACGTTATTTTAAAACCGCTATTTCTAGGGCCTGTTGCCCTTTGCTGTTTGATTTTTGTTCTTCTGAGTGTGTTTTGGTCGCGACGCTCGACTTGCCGCCTAGTAATCTAGGCAAAAGTTGAGCAACAATGAACAAAGCGCAGCGCTTGATTAGCATTTCTTCTGTGTTGCCCCACAAGGATGTGGGGTAAGGTGACTTTGCAGGAGCACAAAGTCTTTATCGCCAGACTTACATAGAATGACTATGCTACGCTGGCTCTGCCTTGTATAAATACCAATCAAACTGCTGCAAAAACAAACTTGAAAGATCAACAGGCCCTAGCACTTGTTCACACTTACCGTACTTAAATTCGCTATCATAACCTGAGCTTCGGATAATTAATGCCTTTCTAGCAGCCAGTTTTAGCGCTAACTGCGTTGAATTCACTTCCAATAGCCTGCTATTGGTGCGTAAATTCGCCTAGTTATCCCCAAAACTCTCTGGCTAGATAAGAAGATAGTTTAAGGTGATTAAAAAACAATGAGCTAGCTCATTCCTTATCCAAACCTCAGGTTATCATAATTTGCAATTCGGCTTTGCCACGGCATTTTCAATAATTTCTTTGCTGCGATGTATATCTTTCTTTTTCAGCTCAAGTCCTGCTTCATCTTCATTTTTGACCGGTTGATAAGCGAGTTTTGCATAAAGCGCAAAGTGATCTGACCCTATGTTGTTGAGCCTTTTAATATCGATCACTGTGAAATGGTGACTCGAAAACAAATGATCCAGCGGCCAACGTGCAAACGGGTACTGTGCATGAAAAGTGTTAAACATGCCTCGGCCAACTCTCGGATCAAGAAGCCCACTTATTTTCCTAAATAACCTCGTGGTTGGTGACCAAGCAACATCATTGAGATCGCCAGTGACAATGGTGGGCAGAGGCTCATTTATGACGCGTTTAGCGACAACCACCAATTCCGCATCTCGCTCAATGGCCGTTTCGTTTTCGGTGGGGCTTGGCGGTGCCGGATGCAAAAAATGGGTTTGGAGCATGATATGGGGAGCGATCCTGAGTTTTGCATGTATCGAAGGTACGCCTTCTTCAACGATATACTCACATTTTGCCTCGTCTAGCGGGTAGCGAGAATAAACGTGCATGCCGTATAAATTGGATTGTGGACATTTAACGCTGTAGGGCAGTATGTCCAGCAATGAGTCTAATTGTTGCTCCCATATCTCATCACTTTCTAACGTGACTAAAATATCAGGTTGATGTACCCGGACTTGCTCCAGCAGCAAATTAAACTGTCGATTGGTTTGCAGTACATTGGCGGTGATCAAACTAATTGTGTGAGTATTGGTTGTCGCTTTTTTTACCTCGACAGGCCAAAGCGGGGTGTAGGGTAAAATCCACCACAGTTGAAAACTTAAACAACCTAATAGAGAAATGGCAGCAAGCGCGGCTACACTTTGAAGATTAAGATAGAAAATGGACAGCAGTAGCGTAAATGCGGTAATAACAACGAGCTGAAGCCGCGGGAACTCCATTGCTCTCACACTCCAATGCGGATGTTTAGCAAGTGGCAATAGCGTAGCTAGTAGGATAAAACCACACAGCGCGACGATAACCCAAGTCATGAAATTCCTCAGCAAATAGATGAATTTAAGAAGTATATTTCATGTTAGCTGAAATCGCTGTGAATAGCATCGGGTCTAGGCGCTTGCCTAAACCCGATACTCGTCAGGGATATCTATACCAAATAAGTCGAGATTAGTTTTGGTACGGAGTGTTTTCCGCAAAATATTCATGGCTGTCAGCATTTTGAATTGCTTGACTTGGATTTGAGTTTGCTAAGTTTTTCGCACCAGATTGGCCATAAACGATGTCATCTGTACCTGCAACGGCATTAAAGTGACTTAGCTCATGAACAATCGTGCCTGCGCGTGAATCCGTACCTAGCTCATTTGCGCTCCAAAATGCGCGACATAGATATACTTTGTATGGTTGATTTGGGTATACATAAGCAAAGTATGATTTGTTACAACTACAGTCAAAAGTGAGATCTTGGTTGTCGATTGCATCATTGATTGCGTTGAAGTTAGATTTCACGGTTGCATAGCGGCTGCTTGTCGCTGCGCCAAACCAAGTTTGATAACGCGTAGACGGGTTGCTCGCTGAGTGGCTATTTAAGTAAGCAACAGAGTCATTAGTAATTTGGTCCGCAGCATTCAGTGCTGACAAAATACTGGTTTTTTCACTGTTACTACAACGACCTGTAAAACAAGTGCCATCAGTACAGTCTGCTGCACCGGCGACTGGTTTTGCGTTAACTTGGAGGTTACCTTTGCTTAATACTACACCTTCAAGCCAAAGATTGACCGAATTTGAGCTGAGTTCTGCTACATCGGCACGCATCATCGATTGCTGCCCCATCGTTCTTGTAGTCATGCTAGGGATTTCTTTTTTACCGAAAAGGTCAAATGATTCAACATCATAACTAATTTCGTAGTTACCTGGCTGGCTAAGATCATAAAGGCCCGAAAGCTCAAATGATTTAGTGAGCGTTTCGCCAGACTTTAGCTTGATAAAGTCAGCTTCGGTAGGAGCTGGGCGTTTGTAGTGAGGGCCGAAGAAATTAACTTCTTTACCATCACGCGTAATTTTAAAAATATGCTCTTCTTCGAGATCTGTATACCAGCTTAAGATTTTTTGGTTACCTTTACCCTGATTGGTGATGTTTAGCGTCGCAATAACATCGCCATTGCTTTTTGTGTCGACATCAACGCTTACCGCTAGGTCTTTATTCATTGCTTGAGCATTCAGTGATGCGGTTACGGCTGCTGCGAGTAACCCGGTAGATAGTGTGCGTGATAGTAGCTTCATTATTTCTTCCTGTTGAGGTTGCTACAGTCTCTCGGCTGGCAGGTACAAAACCAGTTGTGAGGACTGAGTTTACTTGTTGTCATTTCGTTATTTTTAAAGGTGAATTCACTCTTCACTTTTAATTAACAATAATATATTCGATGTTTCAAGCAGAATTTTCACAATAGAGCTAAAAAGTTTACATTAAAAAATTACCAATAATTTCAAATAACTGTAATGTTATTGAAAAGTATGGATAAATTTAATACAAAACTGGGGAGCGGGTAGTTGTGAATTTATTGTTTCATTCACATTGATTTACATTGTGGTGTTTGAAATGGTATTCCAACCGAAGTTGGAGTGGCACTGATGTTATCTAGTTAGCCATTATCAGTGCCAAACTGGGTCTTAGATTTCGGTAATGATATCGTCGATAGCAAAGCGAGATTTAGGTAATTTAGCATTAAAATCACCTTCGTCTCGATAGCCCAACGCGACAATGGCAAGGGCATCAAAGCCTTGCTCAGTTAACCCAAGTTCATTGCTGAGAATTTCAGCGTCAAAACCCTCAATGGGCACAGAATCTATACCGAGTAGTGCGGTACTTAGTAAAAATTGCCCAAGATTTAAGTAAACTTGTTTGCCAGTCCATGCTTTGATTGCTTCATCGCTGGTTTGATTTAAGCCGACAAAATAGCGACGGCCATTATTCATTTGTGCTTCTACCTCAGAGCCTTTTTCAAATCGGCCGTCGGCACTTTCTTTGGCAAGCACTTTATCTAAATGTGCATCATCTATATTTTGTTTTGCAGCAAATACAACAACATGTGATGCGTTAAGTACTTTGGCTTCATTAAATTTGTAATTCTCTTGTGTGCTTTTAGCCACTTGAGTTTTGCCAGCCTCAGTACTAGCGATGACAAAATGCCATGGCTGAACGTTGGTACTAGATGGGCTCAGCCTTAGTACTTGCTTAAGTAGCTCAATATCTGAATCACTAATTTTTTTATTAGGATCAAAGGCTTTTGTGGAATAACGATTGTGAATTGCATCGCGTAATGTGTACATAACAGACTCCTAAAATTGCTTTCAAGAGATAATAGGGTTTTACATAATCAATAAAAAGATGATAATGAGTTAAATAGTTTCAAAAATTTTTTTAAAATGAATACACAAGATTTAATCGTCGTGATGAAAACGGCTAAACTTGGCAATATTAGTGCGGCGGCTGCGCAGTTAGATATGCAAGTTGCCACGGCGAGCGCTGCGATAAAGCGAGTGGAAAAGCACCTTGGCTTTCAACTTTTTGTGCGTTCTACGCGTAGCTTAAGGCTATCAAAGCAAGGTGAAACCTATTTGCCAATTTGCGAGCAGGCACTTGCGCTTTTGGCTGATGGCAAAAAGCAGGTGCTCGACAACGACAACGAAATTGACGGTGAGCTAAGGTTAACCGCACCGTCAGATTTTGGCCGTAATATCCTCCTTCCTTGGCTAGACGAATTACTGGATGAATACCCTAAACTTGCCCTGAAGCTTATTCTTAATGATCACAATCTCGACTTTTATCGTGACGGTGTTGATATCGCGCTGCGCTATGGTGCGCCTGAAGACAGTAGCTTCTACGGCTTTAAAATTTGTGATGTGCCATTGCTGCTTTGTGCCTCTACGGAATACTTAGAAAAACAAGGCACACCAAAGGATCATGAGGAATTAAGCGAGCACCAAGGGCTATTCTTTTTGATCAGAGGCAGTAAGTTTGATACGTGGAAACTGACGAAAAATGAACAAACTTACAAAGCGGTGCTTAAAGGGCGTAGAACCAGTAATGATGCGGATGTGGTAAAGCGCTGGTGTGCGCAAGGAGCGGGTATTTCATTGCGATCCGCGATAGACGTAGCAGACCAACTAGAACAAGGTGTGGTGCAAAGTATATTAAATGACTATCGCGTTGAATGTAAGCCGCTGTGGTTGATCTGCCCGTCAAAGCAAATGATCAACCCAAGTGTGAGAGTGCTGCGCGATAAACTAAGAAAGTACTGCCAAGCGCTTGTAGAAAAGGCCGAGCGGTATAAATAGCTCTAGGATTTGGCAGAGTCCGTATTTTTTAGCTTGTCGGGTAAGTGGGTTGGATAACCAAATAACGCCAACCATTTGCTCTTTAAGGTGTTTGCTTGTGAAAAGCGGTGGAACATATGACGCCACTGAGCAAAGTTAACATCTAAAAGGGTCTGCTTTGGTGCCGCACCTCTTATTCCATAGCAAATTGTTATGTCTTCCCGCTCCTCCACAAAAGTGCCAAAAAGCTTATCCCAAATGATGAGCACTCCGGCAAAGTTTTTATCTATATATTCAGGATTACTGGCGTGATGGACTCTGTGGTGGGAAGGCGTATTAAAGATCCGTTCTACTACTTCTAACCTATTAACCGTTTGTGTATGGACAAAAAATTGAAAAGCCAAGTTGATTGCGACGATGGCAAATACCAAGGTCGGGGTAAATCCAAGCAGTATCATAGGCAGCCAGAACAGCCACATACCGACAATAGGGTAAAGCAAGCTTTGGCGAAATGCAGTGGTAAAATTCATGTTATTAGAACTATGATGGACCACGTGTGCGCTCCAAAGCCAGTGAATACAATGTGATGCCCGGTGAAACCAGTAATACAAGAAATCTTGCAAAATAAACCCAAAAAGCAAAGTGAGGAGATTTAATTCGATTGTGAATAAGGCAAATTGATGGAGCCAGTAAAAGAGCGGCATCAGCACAAGCAAAGCCAGCGCGTCGCTGCCTTGATGGAGCAAGGCGAGTAGGGCATTGAGTAATGAATCTCGCCAATCATAGTGTTCGTGGTGCTTGATATACTCCCAAGCAACACAAAGTAAAAAGATGGGACTGAGTGCCAGTAAAATTAGCGATACATCAACCATATACAGCTCCTTCTTTAGCCAAAGCTTTGGTATTTTATATGCACTAGCGTAACGGGTTAGTCATTGACAATCCTGCCAAACTGCGCCAACAATTTGTCCAAATACGACAAAAGGAACTGCAATGCACTCCACTTCGTTTGTATATTTTTATAGTGCGTGGGTATATCTCCATGACCGTTTTACCAATGACAAGAGACTGCAAGGCGAGTTTGCTGAGCTGGTAGCGTCACGGCCTGAACGTGTAACACTCGTTGAGTACGAGCGGTTGCTTGAGGTAGGGCGGGAGCTGAGCGGCGATCCCTTAATTGGTTTTGAACTGGGTAAAGCCATTCAGCTGCATGATTATGGAGCGCTTGGTTACTTGGTCGAAACCAGTAAAGACTTGCAGCAGGCTATAACCTCATTATTGCATTACGACGCCATTGTTGCCGATATTGGCCTCGCCGTATTCACAAGTGATAGCGACAATGCCAAGTTAACTTGGCAACCAAAAACCCCGCTGGGTAAGCAAGCCATTTTGCGTAATATGACCGCTTGGGTGAGCGCTGCAAGGCAGCTTTTGCGATCAACTTTATCGCCTAACCAACTCCAGCTTAGCTTTAGCGTGTGTGACCCAGAATTGCAGCGTTTGCAAACGTGGTTTGGCTGCCCCGTTTCACAAAACTGCTCTGACAATGCACTGTTGTTTCCGTTAGACTTTCTTACCATGCCAGTCGCTACCGTCGACAGCCTAATGCACGAACATATTGAGCAAGCGGTTGCAAAAAGCGTATCAGCGCTCTGCGATAATCATGACTTAAAAACGCGTGTTGCCAATTTACTGGCGGCAAAGCACTCACTGGCTGGAGTCAACCAAGCAAGTATGGCTAAGGCATTAAACATGAGTGTGCGTTCGATGCAGCGTAAGCTAAAAACACAACATACCAGCTTTAGAGCCTTATTCGACCAAGAGCGAAAGCATAGATTTGAACAACTCATCGACAACACCAGATTGCTCGATATTGTAGACGCACTCGGTTTTACAGAGCAAAGTGCGCTGAATAAAGTTTGTTTAAAATGGTATGGGAAACCACCGTCAAAGCTAAAGTGAAGAACCGAAGGTAGGTAAGTTTTGGTTTGTTAGTCAAATTCCCAGCTTCGGTGCAAATATGTAGTGGGAATACTATAGTGGGCGTCATCGATTCCTCAATTCTTAATTATTTGAATAATAAATTAATAAATCCTATAAATAGCAATAGGTATATGATGGTTATTATTAACAATGTTTTAGATCTAAATAAAGATGAGAGAAAAGAAAATTCAACTTGGTGTTGTGCTAAATTTTTAAAGAAATATTTAGGGTTTGTTTTTTTCATTGTTTTTATCCTTCTAGTTTAGATTTAAGTGTTTTTGGAATTAAACTTTTTCCTCTAATTAGTTGTATTAAAAAATAAAGGTTAAAACCTATAATTAGTAAAAATAAACTAATGGTTATCAAGTTTAAGGCTTTGTATGTGGCTGCTAAAGTTAAAGATAACTTTGTGATGGAAAAAGAAAAAAACGGAATTAGTAGGGTTTTAATCATGTTTTTACTCGAAATTAAATGTCTAGTTTTTTTAAGTTTTTTTAGGTATAGAGTTTTTACAAATACCTAAAACAACTAAAATTCAACATGAAAGCTTCAATGAAGAAATAATAGGTTTCACTAAAATATCGCATAGTAAATATTTTTGTTGATAAATTTAAGGGTTTTATCACATTTAAACAACTAAAAACCCTAATAATGCGAACGCTCCTCGAAAGTGCCCATAAAGATTGGAAAAAATATATTTTACAAGAGTCCATATTGACTCATGAAATTATTTTATAAATCTATTTTAGACTTTATAAATCCAGCATTAAACTATATAAATAAGCAATGAAACGTAAGTACGCTGTAATGCCAAAAAACTAGAACACGAGTTGCCCTGATCTCAATTTTATTCATACAGTCTATATCTTTAACCTTTAATTAGCGTAATGAGTTAAGAAGAGGCAGTTTTAGTAACTGCCTATTAGAGCTGATATTTATAGCCTATTTGTAGCAGCGCTTCGGTTGCTAGAGTTATGATCTAACGCATACAAATGACGTAATGATAAAGCTCTAGTAGCGAGCCACGCAAAAACACCACCATTAGCGGCTACAATTTCTTTTGTTGATAATTCTCTCATCTTAAAATCCTTTATTTCATGCTTTTAGCAAATGAATACCAGCTATAAATAGATACTGCATTCCCAGCCAAATGAATAGCAAGAGCTGCTGCAATTGGAATTGCACCACCATTTATTTCTTCAATATCATTTACATTTAACTCGCGCATAATTTACACTCCATTTATCTATCCAACTTTCTTTTTGTCGGGTGATTAGTTTGCTCAATCTCCCTTAGGGTTGAGCGGATATTAGGCTGGCTTTAGCTTTCTGTCTAAAGTTGACTAAAGTCAGCCGTTTTATTTTCTAACAAGGCTGTTCGATATTGCCTCAATAGAAAAATCTTTTTATTTCGGTTCTTCTAAGTAAGGTATTAACTCACTCTTCCTTTTAGGCTATAAATGGGTTCTAACAACCACTCAATTAAAGCCCCATGCTCTTACATAGTACCAGCTTCAAATGTCACTTTACTTTTTGTTTATATGCTTGCATTTGCTACTTTGTTAATCTTACTCTTATTTTTTGTGTTATTTCTGCGACTGCAAGCTTTCACATTATATTTTTCTTCCGCGAGTATAGAGCCATTTACATTAATCTAGTCAATTCCAGTCGGGGACTCGCTGTGTACGAGTCCTAAGATGCGACTTGATAAAACTACCATAAAAATTCACAAGAACAAAAATCAATGAAATAAAATTTATCACATTATATCATAGTGTTAGTTGTGTTTGTTATAGAGCAATAACAACTAGATTTGCCAATCATAATAATTATTTTCAGGTATGTAGCCGACAGGGTGGGATTCCACTTCAGTTTGTGCTGACACCCACCTAAAGTTTCTGACACCCACCTAAGGTTTCTGACATATATGGACGCTCAGCTGCAGTCAAGTAATACTCATCCAACAAGGTTGTTTTAACAGCCTTGTTGCTTCTTTTATTTATCTCTCACTTACTATTTGTATGTATTGATAAACAGTCACTTTGAGTCACTCTAAATAAGGTGCTGCTCTGACATATATTCGGGCTTCCCTGTATCGGTGAAAATATGGGATGGGTATTATCTGTTCGCTCTCTTTTTAAACCTAAATTTACCGGCAACGTTATGTTGAAAGTCGAATAGTAGTGGCTGTTCTTCTTTAATCATGTTAAACCGCTAGTCCTTTTTATGCTTTGCTTCTTCAGAGCAATATGATTCTTGATGCGTGCTTTCTACGCAATGACAAAACCAGCTTTCAAAACGTTTGAGATAATAAGCTCCTCCGAATCCATCGTTCTTATCATAAACAATGTAATCAGTGCCGCCACCTCTAAGGTACTTCTCTCCGGTGCCAACATATTCCCAATAGGTTAAGGAAGTGAATAAATAATTGTCATTAACTAAAAAACCAAGAAAATTAGGAGTATGTTCATAAAGGTAGGTTTTGATCGTGACGTGTTTCATTCCCTCGGCTTGCAACCTTTGCTTGGTAAATTCTATTTCCTTTAATACTGATTGGACTACAGAATATCTTTCCGTACCACCATCGATTGAGCCGACTTGTTGCGGCGCTAATAAAGCTATCTCTATGACTATTTGCTTTTTACTCAACAGACACATCTCTGAGCTTGGATCTAAAAATCTGGCAATTACAGTACTCCAGCCATGTCTTCCTGCGACACCGATATATTTGATATTTATTTCTCGTTCAGATTCACATAGTCGACCAATGTCTCCTAACAAGTCATTGGATTTAATTATTTTTACTTCTCTACGATTGTGCAAAACAGCATCGTATATTTTGAACAAAAGCTCCAGCAAGATAAATGCAATAGGTAACATCAACCCTGTTTTGATGGTGTTGGCTACTTCAACTCTAAAAAATAATTCAGTTGGCAGCATGTCAACAACGACTGCAAGTAACAACAATAATATTAGTAGTTCTTTTTTAGTCGTTTCATACGCGATACGAAGTCGGGCCAGAAGATTTGCTTTCCTTTGCATGAGGAAGTCCTGTTATTTTATTTTTGATCAATTAAGTATTGTAAACTTTACTGATAATGCAATTTTTCTTCATCGTTAGCATTAATCTTATTTATCGAACCTTTAACTTGTTTAACTGATTGAAAATAAAGGTTTTTATTCCAGCCGCTGACAGCAAGAAAGATTTATCTTGAGAATCAAAATTACTCAATTGCTAAGTGCTATATTTAAGATTACAACTACTCCACTTTTATGTGGGCCCTTGAATTTGCCCACTAACCCTATGTTAAATCGTGGGGTGCCTAAACCATCATGTACTGATGTGCTAACGCATCGCCACCTAAGGATTATTTAGATGCTATCTACTCTATTCGTTGTTGATCAAAATGCAGATGTACTGCCTTTGGCAAATAACGTAGTGACGTTTGAAACGTATTTGCAAGAGTACCCAAAGCTCGGTGAATCAAAACTTCGAGTGATTAATTTATGTGACTGTGACCGTTATTTAAGCCAAGGTTATTACTGCTCTTTACTTGCTGAAGCGCGTAATCACCAAGTGCTTCCGAGTCTAAAGGTTATTAATGGTTTACGTGATGGCGATAATGCGTTGTTTTTATCGCAGGCTTGGTTTGATAAGCGTGGGATCGCGATTACCGATGACGCTGAGCTGATCATTTGTATGGGCGAAACCCAACAGCCTGAATTTAGTAAGTTGGCGGCGTATTTATTTCAGCAATTTCCAGCGCCTTTACTAAAAGTGACATTACAGCAGCAAGATAAAGGCGTGCGTGTGCAGGTGCAGCGTCGCGACTTTTCGACACTACAGGTGGCGCAGCTTGAGTTTTGTACTCAAGTATTAGGTCATGTGCATGCCACTCAGTGGAACAAACGTAAGAGCCACAAAAAGTATCGCTGGGACATTGCGATGTTGGTGGACCACGATGAAAAATTGCCGCCAAGTAATAAAGGGGCGATCAGCCGCTTTGTTAAAGCGGGTGAAAAGCTTGGCATTAAAGTACATCCATTAGAAGCGGCCGAGTTATACAACTTAGGCCAATACGATGGGCTATTTATTCGTGAAACCACAGCGATTGACCATCATACTTATCGCCTTGCGCAAGAAGCAGAGCAAAAGGATTTAGTGGTAATTGATGACCCAAGCTCGATCCTACGCTGTTGTAATAAGGTGTTTTTGCATGATGCCTTTAATTACAAGAAGGTGCCAAGTTTAGAAACGCGATTTGTGAGTCAGTGTAATGAACAAGTAATCGATAAACTCATTGCTGAGTTATCGCTACCTATGGTGCTTAAAATGCCTGAGAGTTCGTTCTCAAAAGGCGTATTTAAAGTAAAAACCAAAGAAGAGCTTGGCGAGCGTTTACAAGAGCTGATGAGCGTCTCTGCGATTGTGTTGGCGCAAGCTTACTTATACACGGACTACGATTGGCGTATTGGGGTATTAAATGGCCGTGCAATTTACGCATGCCGTTACCATATGGCACGTAACCATTGGCAAATCTATAACCACGAGTCAAAACGTAATTTCTCGGGTGGGTTTGACACGCTACCAACGTTTGAAGTGCCAAAAGCGGTGTTACGCGCAGCGTTAAAAGCGGCGGCAGTCGTGGGTAATGGTTTGTATGGTATTGATATTAAAGAGCACAACGGCAAAGCCTACGTGCTTGAAGTAAACGACAACCCGAATATTGACCAAGGGGTTGAAGACAAATATCTCGGTGACGAGCTGTACATGCAAGTGATGTCTGAATTTTCAAGACGCCTTGAAGCGAGAGGTAAAAAGTAATGTTGCAAGCCGCGTTGGTGCTTGAAAAGGCGACACTGCAGGATTTGAACTCACTGAATGCGCTGGAGCAAAACTGCTTCAGTGCAGATAGACTGAGCCGTCGCCAACTCAAGCATTACATCAGTTTTGAACATAGCCTGCTGCTCACTGCAAAGTTGGCTGGGGAACTTGTGGGCTATGGGCTGCTTTGGTTGCACCAAGGAACGCGGCTAGCAAGGCTTTATTCATTGGCGGTATCGCCTCATCATCAAGGTAAAGGGATCGCACGCCAACTGATGTCAGAGCTTGAGGCCAGAGCGGGTGAAATGGGCTGGTTATATATGCGTTTAGAGGTGGCTAAACGCAATGACGCGGCCATCGGCTTATATAAACGCATGGGTTATCGTGTATTTGGCGAGTATCAAAACTACTATGCGGATCATGATGACGCGCTAAGAATGCAAAAATGTGTGCGTAAGCTGTCGCAAAAGGCGGTGTTGCATCAGGCTCCTTGGTATCAACAAACAACAGACTTTACCTGCGGACCGGCGTCACTGATGATGGCAATGGCAAGCATAGATCCAGGCTGTATGGGCGATCAGGCCTTAGAGCTTGAGATATGGCGTGAAGCGACCACCATCTTTATGACCGCAGGTCACGGCGGCTGTCACCCATTTGGTTTGGCATTGGCTGCGGAGCGCCGTGGTTTTGCGGCAGAGGTGATGGTGAATACGGCAGGCCCGCTATTTTTAGATGGCGTGAGAAGCGCGCAGAAAAAGCAGGTGATGACCTTAGTTCATGAGCAATTCCGTCAAGAGTGTGAATATCGTGATATTGCTATTCACCAAGCCGATGTAAAGCTTGAACAGGTTGAACAATGGTTGTTACAGGGCAGTGCGGTATTGGCCTTGATCAGCACTTATCGGCTAAACGGTAAAAAGGCGCCGCATTGGGTGCTTATTACGGGGTTGGATGAGTTGTGCTTATATCTTAATGACCCTGATGTTGAGGACGACCAAAACCCTATCGACTGCCAGCAAGTACCCATCGCAAGGTCGGATTTTGAAAAAATGATGACGTTTGGCGCAAGCAAGTTAAGTGCGCTGGTGGTGTTGCACGAGTCATTTTAAATAACCTTTTCGGTTATAAGTCAAAGGGCCTGTATTCGGCCCTTTGTTTTTAGCGCTACATGGCGTTTATAGCGTTTTCAAAAACTCAACGATTTGCCACTTTTCATTGTCACTCAAGGTAGTGCCGTAAACGTGACCGCTGTTATCATTGCCCGGCATCACTTCACCGCTGGCTTTGTTCACTTTGAACTCGTTCATGCCTTGATGAGTAATATAGCCAACATTGATAGGGTCGAATTCGCGACTGCCAACCCAGAAGGTATCTGGGCGTGACTCTGGTGATTGTAGTAGTGACCATAGGTTTGGCACCGAGCCATTATGTAAATATGGCGCGGTTGCCCAAATTCCATTTAACGGCCTTGCTTTGTAGACACCCGCGTCGTAAAAACCATCCACACAATCTTCGTTAGTATTGGGGGTTAACTGTTGTCTATTTGCCAAATAGACTTTGAGGCGCTCTTCAATGGATTTTTTCACGGTGGTTTTCTTACCATCTGGCCCAGTGCGCTCTGCTATTAAGCCCGCTTCGATTGCTTTGATGGGATCTTTTAGCACTAGACCCACCACGCCATTTACTGGGATATCGATAGCGCTATCCACGGCTTGGAATTTGTCTCCCGCGATAATGTCGGTTTTTGTGCCTTCCAAGAACAATGTTTTTGCCATGTGGCAGCTGGCGTTATTAGACATAGTGGGATCGGTACCAATCTCTTTTACCGGTACTTTTACCGCTTCGTAATCTTTAAGTAGATTTTTTTGGTCAATTAATTGATGGCAGCTAGCACAATTTGCTTGGAATAGCATTTTTCCTTGTGCCGCCTTATTGGTGTCAATCCCTGGAAGGTATTGCTCAGGCCAAGCTGGTGGCAGAAGTGTTTTTACCCACGCTTCTAGTTGCCCTAACGCATGTAAGTCTACCGTTGAGCTATATCGAGCATGTTTCCCCCAAACGCGCTGCCAAACCGGTGCTTCTTCAATGGATAACGAACCAAACACACCGACAACTTCACCAATGTTGCGTACTAATGGGCCGACCACAGGAATATTGGGTGCGGAAGCATTCCACTGCACAACATTTGACTGGTGCGTCCCCCATAAAAATGGATAGGAGACGGGCGCGGTGGGCGCATTTTTATTGTTAAGGTCGTCAAGCGCAAATGCCGTACCGGCGTTT
This sequence comes from Pseudoalteromonas sp. NC201, assembly GCF_002850255.1. Classification (NCBI taxonomy): domain Bacteria; kingdom Pseudomonadati; phylum Pseudomonadota; class Gammaproteobacteria; order Alteromonadales; family Pseudoalteromonadaceae; genus Pseudoalteromonas; species Pseudoalteromonas sp. NC201. Next base: position 2,946,352 of record NZ_CP022522.1, on the reverse strand, counting down.
TGAATATTGCCAAACGCATCAAGTCGAGCATAGCTGGTAAAATCGTCTGGATAGTCTTCGGGTAAGTCATTAACGGTTTGTCGCTCGGCGGTTGCAAGCGCCACATGCTTGAGATCGTCTCGTAAATCATCAATCAATTCTTGCGATGCCCCTTCTTTTAATACGCGCATCGCGAAACGGCTAAACTTTTGATTATCGTTAAGGGTCGCTTCTAGCGCGGCATTAAGGCGGCTAAAGAAGAGTACAAAGTTGGCGAGGGTGGGCGCACCTTCTACCAAGATTTTTGTGCCGTTATAGTCAATTTGGTTAGTGTGACATGCGGCACAGGTCATTCCGACCCAAGCTTGTCCCGTGGTTTGATTGTTATGCACGGCAAAACCGATGGGCAAGCCTGAAGGGTTATTGGCGGCGGTTTTACTGGGCAGATAGCGCAGCATTTCCATATGTTCGCTATCGCGAAAGAGCTTTTTACTGTTAGGTTGCTCTAACCAAGTAAACCAAGTATAGGGAATGATTTGTGACCCTTGGCCTGTGAACCAAAAGTCTTGCCGAAGTTTATCTGACCATCCTTGATTGAGCCAAACTCGCTCAGGTACTTGACCAGATTCTGCAACTGGGTCGAGCGTTTCTTTTGGCACTGAAGGTTTTTTACTTGGTGAGCTACAACTTGCGAGAAACAATGTGCAAGCCACTGCTGCACTTACATATTTTATTACTAGTCTATTGTTCATGTTGAACTGTCCGTGACGGTGGAAGTACCAACTACCTTAGTACAAACTAATTAACAATCAAGTTACACGACATTACACTTGCCGCTAATTCACAAGATGAGAAAGTCTCATCTTTCCAAATATGAAATATTTATGTAAATTTATTTGTTTACACTAAATTTACTTTATTTGTTTGGGAGCGGTTGTGCGTCGAAGTAGTTTTGCCATTTTTCATGTTATGGCGGTAATAGTTATCTTGGTTGGGTTACTGACAGGTCCTCGTTTGGGCATTATCAATCATGATTTTCTGGCGTTTCTTTCGCCTTTGCTTCCACAAGGCGCGTTGCTGTCAATACATGTGTTATTTGGTTGCTTACTCACCTTGATTGCGATTGTTTTTACTGTGGCAACCATTCGCGCACCGTTTCGTGGTGCACCAAGCAAGTTTGATAAAGCCGTTAACTACATTGGGTATCTTGTTATTGTGCTGAGTATAGCCACAGGATGGTTACTTTGGCTCAATCCAGAGAGTCTAAGTTTAGTCATTCATGGGTTATCAGCGACAGCCATTTTTTTGTATTTGGTGTTACATGGCATAAAGCACACGGTGTTTAAGGGCAAGCAAGTACTGAGCGTGTTATTGCCCCGAAATGCGCTTATTTTGCTCAGTTGCAGTATTGCTCTGGTGTATTTTTGCGGCCTTGGCATAAAGCTTATTGTTGCAGATCAGCATTTACGGTTAGAAGTTGCGCCGCTATCAAGGCAAAGTCACCTTGAAATAGACGGTAAAGGAGACGAGCCTGAATGGTTGCGTGCTAAGCCTATTAAGTTAACTACATTTGGTGGTGCAAACTTCTTGGATGGGAGTAGTGAGGTCGAAATAAAAGCGTTGAGCAACCATGATGAAACCTTCTTTCTGATCCGCTGGCAAGATCCGACCGAAAGCCTAGAGCATCTGCCGCTGGAAAAAACCTCGGACGGTTGGCAAGTACAAGAAAATGGCTTTTATCGCTTTGACGAGCGCACTTATTACGAAGATAAGTTTGCCATCATGTTATCGACAACCTGTGAACTAGGAGGTGATGGCACCGTTCAATACGGCGATGCGCCGCTTGCAGGCAAGCCCCGTAACTGGCATGGCAAGGGCTATCACGCAAGTACGGACGGCCGCACGCGAGACTTATGGCACTGGAAAGCGCTGAGAACCAATGACATGTACTTGGCCGATGATAATTTTTTTGGGCCACCTCAAAGCGTTGCACTTGGGCAAAGGCGTTACACCGCAGGATATCAACCTGATGGCAAAGAAAGCGGTGCTTATGTGATGAACTGGCGCTGGTATTCACCAACTGAGGTTACGCCAAAGCGAATGCCAATTCCATCGCCGGATATCACTGAGCGCAAAGTCCTCGACTGGTTTGCCAGCGAAACCTACAACCCACAACGAGACATGGCGAAAATTGGCGAACAGCTCCCGTCCGTGTTGTACCGTTCAAATCGTTTTGAGGGAGATAGAGCCGATGTTAGAGCTAGGGGAGAGTGGCACGATGGCTATTGGACGCTAGAGCTGGTACGTAAACACCAAACGCATTCTCCCCTTGATGTTGAACTGCGCTCTGGTGTTTGCATGTGGGTTTCGGCATTTGATCACGCACAAATCGCGCATACTCGTCACCACAGAGCGATTCAATTGAGGTATATGCTATGACCGTAGCCTCACGTTTAATACTTAGTTTAGCGATTGCCGCTGTGGCGATTAGCTACTTGTTATTCAGCCCCTCTGAGCGAGAAATTCCAACTCATGCACGCTTTATTAAAGTCACTAATGACATGCAGTTTTTGTCTGTCTGGCAGGGTCCTTGGCATTGTGTCTATGACAAAAAGCTTAATCTGCTCTGGGAAGTAAAACGAGATGATGAGTCTATCCACGATGGCTATTGGAGTTACTCTTGGTATGACGGTCAATTTGGTCATGCTGATCAAGGTGATTGTTATTTCGAAGCATCCCACTGCGATAGCCAAGATCTGATCCGTAAAACCAACCAAGCTTCTTTATGTGGTAGTGCCGAATGGCGCTTACCTACACCTGATGAGCTACGCTCTTTAATTCAAACGCCAAATAGTCCCGGACAACCCCATATCGCAAGTGATTTTTTCCCACACATTAAAAATGGTGACTATTGGAGTGGTGAGGGTGGCGTGCCATTACCCAAGTCGTTTAAGCGTGAAAAGTTAGGAGCAACGGCTGTGAATTTTCAATCTGCAGAGGCGCTTTCGCTCCCATATGCAAACGCCGCATTTGTCATGTTGGTGGCTACGCCATCAACACCACTCTCATTGGCTCAAAGTCGTGCTGAGCCTGTTACTCTAAACTAGGAACCAAGGAAATGAAATATACTCAAATGGCAACTTTTGTGGTTGCAGCAGGTCTATCTTGCAGCAGTTTTGCTGCGAGTGACTACCACCGTCTTGTGTGGGACACCAGCCCAAGCACTTCAGCAACAATAGGGTTTACACCTACATCAGGCACTAATCATATTGTTAAATATGGCAGCACAACGGATGAGCAGAGTTGGCAAAGTGCTGCGGTCAGCGCTACGCATACCTTTGACGGTGGCCTCTCAAGTTCATTTGTGAAATTAACCGGCTTAACCCCTGATAGTGCGGTTTATTATCGTGTTTGTGATTCACAAGGTTGCGGTCAGCGTTTGTGGTTCAGAACTGCGCCGCAAACGGCATCAGGGATCACTGCTGTAGCTGGTGGTGATACGCGCACGGGTTGGACAACACGCCGTAAAGGCAATGAGTTGATCGCTAAAATTCGACCGCTATTTATTATGCATGGTGGCGATTACACCAATGCAAACTCCGTTTCTGAAATGCGTGAATACTTAAAAGATTGGCAATTAACCTTTTCGGATGATTTGATTGATGGCCTTGCATACAAGCGAATTTATCCATTTGTAGCAACACATGGCAATCACGAAGACGATAACTACAAAACGCTATGCGAAGTATTTGGCGTAGATTATGACCAAGATGGTGCGTGTACAGCAAAAGATACCTATGGTGCTTTTAACGTGGCGGGGCTTTTAAGGGTTTATACCTTAAACAGCCAATTTAAAAATAGTGGCTGGTCGAGCTATGCCACAGCGATGAACAATTGGCTGAAAAGCGACTTACAGTCTCAGGGCAACAGCGCAACGTGGCGTATCGCTCAGTATCACAAGCCGATGTATCCTCACTATTCAGGTAAGTCAGACAACACCATATTACACACTTGGTGGGCACAAGACTTCTATAATAATGCGATGAACCTAGTGGTAGAGTCCGATACTCATATCAATAAACTGACTTACGCACTAACGCCTACCAGCAATGGCTTTACTGCAACGACCCAAGGCGGCACCGTTTATGTGGGTGAGGGAAGCTGGGGTGCACCGGCAAGAAGCGCCAATGATCCAAAAAGCTGGACTATCGACCTTGCGAGTATTCAACAGTTTAAAGTGTTGAGTGTGACAAATGATAAGCTTACTGTTCGAACTGCTGAGTTTTCAAGCAATGCAACTGCCTTATCTAAAGCGCAGCGAGATGCCGATCCGCTCGCGTTACCTATGAATATGACATGGTGGTATGCCGCCGAAATTGGTGATGAACTGAATCTGATCAAAGCAAGCAATAATCTATCTGTGATAGAAACTCCCATTGTTGAGCCGCCAGCTGCAATTGAACTTATCAGTGGTCAAACACAAGCGAATGTCACTGGCGTTAAGTCTTCTCAGACACTTTATTACATTGATGTGCCTGCAGGAGCGACGCAGCTAAAAGTTGAAACGGCGGGCGGCAGTGGGGATGTAGATATGTATGTGCGCTTTAATGCGGAACCAACGACACAAAACTACGATTGTCGACCCTATAAATCAGGTAATAATGAAGTCTGTACAATTACTCCAGTACAAACAGGTCGTTACTATGTCATGCTTGATGGCTATGAGCGTTATTCGGGCGTTGCGCTAACGGCTACGGTTTATACTGACACTCCTCCAGATCAAGGTAATAGCCAGCAATGGTTGGATCAATCCGCCAGTAAAGGTCAGTGGCAGTATTATACTTTTGACGTGGCACAGGGAACACAGAGCCTGCAAGTAAAGGCATCGGGTGGTACTGGAGATGCTGATTTATATCTGCGTTTTGGTCAACAACCAAATAGTAATACCTACGAGTGTCGGCCTTATGAAAATGGCAATAATGAAACGTGCACAATCACCAATCCAAATGCGGGAACTTGGTATATTGGACTCTATGGTTACGCTGCTTTTTCAGGGTTGACTTTACAAGCAGAAAGTCAATAACCCTGTAAATGAGAGCTTGGTGGTTATTGATGTACCAATCAAGCTCACTTTAAAACTGACCGAATATTGAGAGTAACTTGACTGCGCACAATTAATGGAATTGAGACAATAATCAAGGTACAATAGCGCTGCATTTTTGGACACTTAGGTGTTTTGATGCAACGACCTCTGACGCGCGCAATCGTTGCGGTTCGTAGGGAAGAATAAATTTACCACGTGTTTGGCTATGTTCCGTGGTGATAACAAGGATCACATTATGAATACAAAACTTCTCGTTGGCTTAGGTGCTGTGGCTATTGCCGTTGGTGCTTATGTAACCACTCAATCATCATCTTCTTCAAGCATCGCGATGGAACAACTGGAATATGTTCCGGCTGATACCGCGGTATTTTGGGGGCAATTAACGCCTTTTGAGCAACAAAAATATTTGTCTTTCATGCCTGAAGAGCTTCGACAGGTTCAAAATATCGAAGAGATAACTGGGTTGCTTAGAAAAGAAAATGATAAGCACTTGGACTTTGTAGCAACGCTACTAGAGCAATACAATCTAGCGATGACATCCCCTGAACAAATGAAAGCTATCTTAGGCATGGGTGATACGGTCAGAAGTGTATTCTACACAGTTGGTTTGCTGCCAACATTGCGCTATGAACTGGCGGATCCTGAGGCTTTTCAACGTACGATAAAAATGGCTGCAAAAGATGCCGAAATCACATACCAAGAAGATACGCTTGATGGTGTCGCATTAACGCGTTATCAGCTTGAGTTCGCGCCAGAAGCTAAAATTGAGCTTATCACATCCGTGCAAGGTCAATGGGTAACAACAACATTTAACACGCCAATTAATACTGAAGCGGATTTAAAAGTCGCTTTGGGTATTGCCAAACCAGCCCAGTCACTGGCGCAATCTGGCAAACTTGAGCAATACAATACGCAGTTTGGTTTTGATGGTTCGTCAATTGCGTTTCTGAACCATGTGGCTATCGTCGATGGTATTACTGCAAACAAGCAGTCTGATTTGACTCGTATGTTAAATAATCTATTGCAGCTAGGTGGTGGGACTGAGAAATTAGCGGCGGTACGTGCGCCTGAGTGTCAGGCGGACTACAGTGAAATCGCCAACCTGTGGCCTGCAACGGTATTGGGTACCAAGAACATTCAATTTACTAATTCCGCAATCGACTTTGAAGTTGATACTGTTGTGGTGGGTAAAGATGCTGAACTGATGAAAGCGCTTGGGTCGATCCGTGGCTTTATTCCTGCGCACGTCACCAACGGTGAAGAGAAAGTTCTAGGGTTTGGCTATGGTGTTGATGTTGCAAAAGTCGCACCGCTTGTAAACACCCTTTGGGGCCGCTTTACTAAAGCTGAATTCAAGTGCTCTGAACTCGTTGCACTACAGCAGCAAGCGAAACAAAACAGTCCAATGGCTATTGCGATGATGACAGGCATGGCGAACTCGGTTAAAGGCGTGAGTGCGTCCGTTTTTGATCTTGTTATGGAGCCAAACGACCAAGGCATGCCAGAACCTAAAACGTTTGATGCGCTAGTCACATTGTCTGCCGAAGATCCTTTAGTACTTGTTAATACGGTGAAAGGGCTTGCACCTATGCTGGGTCAAATTCAAATCCCAGAAGATGGTACTCCGGTTTCAATTAACCAGTACATTCCATCTCCGCAGCCATTGGGTATGGATATCAAGTTGGCGGTTAAAGGCGATCACTTAGTGCTGTTTACGGGTGAAAAGGCGACAATTATTGCTGAGAAAATGGCAAGCCAAGCACTAGAAACTAATGGCATGACGCATTTCAGTATGGATATGCAAGCGTTTTTAGCACCAATGTTAGAGGCGGCAAAAGCGACTGGTCAACCAATGCCCGAAGGTATTGATGCATTTTTACAGCAAAATATGGTGTTTGAGTTTAGTATGGATGTTGCAGATCATGGCCTTGTATTTGGCACTGATATGAAGCTGAAAAAACTATAACGAGCAAAAACCCAAATGATGTTAAAAATGCCGACTTTAAGTCGGCATTTTTGTTCTAAAATCACATTTACTTTATCAAAATTGGTAGCTTACTGTCGCTTTAATGTTTCTGCCAAGCTCTGCGGGGTCGTTCGCTTCACTTGCTGGCGCTCGCAAATAACGCTTATCCGTTAGGTTGTCTACACCCAGTCGGGCAGAAAAGCCTGATAATACTCCCTCACCTTGGTATTTTACGTTGAGGTTGTAGATAGTATAGGTCCCAGTACCGTATCCGCGTGTGATGAGATCTTCGCTAAGGCGCTGTTGAGCTCTGTAGTGTAACAATTGAAAACCCAGATTTAAATTACTGTTCAATTGATAATTGGTATTCCAAGTAAGCTTATCTGCTGGTGCTTCAGAATATGGCTGGCGTGTATGGTCAATAGTGCCTAAAAAGAAATTAGGTACACCGACGACATCCATATTCATAGAGGCGTATCCTAGGTAGATGTCTAATTTTTTAAATGAATACTGTGCCTCAATTTCAATACCGTGACTGAATAACTTGCCGATGTTTTTCGCACTATAATCACGGTGTGTGGCGACAGGGACCCCATTGCTGGGATTGGGACCGGGTGAGCCGAGCTGTTTATTGCCATTCTCATCGATGTAGTACATAAAAGGTACATTGTCGATGTAATTATCTACCTCACTATCAAAGTACATGACTTTTACACTGAAGTTATCAGCGAAGGATAAGTCTTGCCAACTCAAACCAAAACCAACTTCGTAGCTTTGAGAGTCTTCGGCTTTTAAATCTGGTTGCGGTTCGCTAAAGCAAATTTTTCCACCAATATGACATCTCCACTCATCTTTTTTATACAACTCTTGAAGCGAAGGTGCTCGAAATGCCTCCGCGGCTTTAGCGTAAAAATTAAGATAATCCGCGACTTTAAAAGTTACTCCTAGCTCGCTAGAGAGTTCAGAATCATCATTATCGGAATAGGCGACAAAATGGTTACTTGAGCGGGTGTATTTATCGAATCTCACACCTCCTGTAAGGAGTAATCTCTCATTTAAAAACTGACTTTGATCGATAACAGAAATTGACCAATTGGAGGCGTCGCTATCGCCATAGTAGGTTGACTTATCAGCAGGGTTTTCGTCCCATTGCTGTTGGTCGAAGCTTTCGGATTCGTACTGCGCTTCAATGGCTAGCTTGTGCTTTATTTTCCCAGTGAATGTAGCCAAGTTAGCGACTCTCAAGCCTTTGCGCGTACTTTCTCCATTTTTCTCTCCATCATAGTTAATTTTGTTGCTGCCGCGTTCAATATAACCTTTGGTGATTTCATCATAGGCTTTTTGTGCAAAGAATGCTTGTATATCTAAGTCAAGCAACTCGCTAACACCTTGATACGTGTAGTTGAGCATTCCTTCCAGATAGTCATTTTTGTAATCTTCTGCAAGTGTCGGATAGGCCAACGCTAAGTCTATGCGCTGGGCATACGGCTGATCGATTGACTCGGTTTTACTGTAATCAATTTTACTGCTCAAAGTATGGTGTTTGTTGATGTACCAAGTATTTTTAAGCGCGAGGTTTTGACGTTTTGACTGATTTTTTATTTTACTTATCTGCTGAATACTATCGTCTTCTGCGGCTTTGGTGTCTGCCACGACATCAATATCGTTAAATTCCACTTGGCTAAGAGACAAGACCGTATCACTGTGATCATTCAGGTGAAATAGACTGACGTTAATATCATTGGCATCCGATACAGATAAATGTGTGACCGAAGCTTTGCTGCCAAATCCATGCTGGTCATTTAGGTAATCTGCAGCGTTTTTGGTTACGAGTCGTATACTCCCTCCGATGGCCCCAGAACCGACGGTTAAAGAATCGGCACCTCGCAATACTTGCACTTGCTTTAATTGATCTGGGTTTATTCCCAAGGAATTAATTTGCGCGATATTTTGGCTGCCATCCGAATCAATCTTACGTTTCACATTGTCTACAGAGATGTGTATTCGTTCACCGTACAACCCTCGAATGGCGGGTTGTCCAGAGAGCGGCGTCACGCTACCAAATAGTTCAACATTGGGGAGAGTCTTGAGTAATTGGTTTAAATCGGATGCTTGTTGCCGCGCTATTTGCTCTTCCGTTAGCGCTGAAACTGAAGCCGCTACATCATGGTTTAAGGTCGATAATTTGTGTCCCAACACCTCTATTTTTTCAATTTCGGAATTGGTTGGGGAAGACGGCTCAGCATATGCATTCCAGCCGCTGAAGGTTGCAAGAATGGATAAAGAGAGAGTAGAGAGTTTCATATTATTAATCCTTAATAAAAATAATTACCATTTGCAATTGCGGCGAAGGTGTTAGTTGTTATAAGATCTAATTGCAATAAATAATTACTTATAGTTATATAGATAAAGGCGTTACTATTCTGACTTTTAAGGAAAAATATGAAGATAAACAATTTACTCTGTGGTTTAGTTATCACACTGCTAGTATCAACGGCTGATGCTAAAACAATTGAGTTTGGCGGCGGTGCGAACATGAACAAGCTTGTTGCGGCCGCAGATGTATTGAAAAACTCGGAGCAGTTTACGGGAAGTGAGATCACGCTGTCAGGTGAAGTGGTAAAAGTGTGCAAAAAGCGTGGCTGTTGGATGACACTGAAGGTAGATAATGGTGAGGAAATAAACGTAAAGGTACGGGATGGCGATATGGTTTTTCCAATGTCAGCCATTGGCAAGCGCGCTTATGCGACTGGTGTACTTGAACAGTTCGAGCTAGATATTGAGAAAACGAAGCGTTATTTGGCCCATAGAGCGCACGAAAACGGTGAAGCGTTTGATGCAAGCAAAGTCACTGAGGGGATGAGTCTAGTTAGGCTCAAACCGGATGCAGTAACGATTTTAGAAACGAAATAAAAGCTATTTCACAAGGACGGCGTACTCGAAGTTTGTACGCTGTGAATTTGGGCTGATCACCACTTGGTAAGTGTCAGCACCAAGCATCACATAATTCACCTTACCCACCTTTAGGGGTTTTGGTGTGCTATCTAAATCCATTATCCAGACACCAGTTTCGGTATCTGGTGCTAAATTTATTAAGGTTCTGCCGGCGTTATTTGGAATATATAAAGCGGCATTACTACTTTTACCCCAAATCGCTTTTAGTTTGTGGTTTTCCGACACCAATGTGTAATCCGCGGGACCAGAAGGGCGCATATCGGACTGGCGCTTGACTTCACACTGTTCGCATTGAATTGAAGCAGCGGAAAGATGTGTTTGCAGCTGCCCGTCAAAGATAATGCCCTCAGAGGCTATTTTCCACAAAGGTTGGCCTTCACCCAACTGATGACACCCTGACACCAGTAAAGCTGAAAATACTAAGCTGTAATATTTGTTAACAATAGGCACCGGATCACCAAACGAAAACTAGTTAAACCGGTACAAATAGTAGCTAATCTTAAGCGTCAATATAAGGTCTTAACGTTAACGAATGTAAAAGGTTACTTCATCAATTATTAAGACTAACTGCTACAGCCGCTGCCACAACTTGAGCCACTATTACAACTTGAGTTTGAAGAACTCGACGAGGAGGTACTGCTGTCGCCACTGTCCATTGACGTACACCCGATGTGCCCCGCATAGGTTGTGCTGCTGGAGTCGCCTTTGGCAATGGGCTCTCGAAAATCAGTTGCCGAGTAGTAATAGCCATTTGGAATATTAAGTAAAGCGTCAACTGCGAATAATATAGGTAAAGTAGCCGGTCTGCGAGGAGATATTCCTTCGATGCTACAGCAGGCTCTCCATGTTTTACGCAGACTGAGTTGAGCTTTGTTTTTCCCTTTCATTGCCTCAGATGGACAATGATGTAAGAAACGGTCAAAAGCCTCATAGCAAAAGGAATGATACTCTTGTGTGTGTAAAATAAATTCATGCCACAGCGCATCGACAACCTGGGAGGGCATAGCTAAGGACTGATCTTCGAGCAATAAGTTCGCTTGGAAAAACTGCTTAAGGCCCAATTCAACCTGTGTAAGTTGCTCATTGGTAAGCTCAGGATAATGTTGACTGAGTTTGGGTCTTAAATGCGTGAGATCGTAATCTTGAATAAAACTACGTCTACGCGCCGTCGTTTTTACTTTTTGATATTGTAATACACCAACAAAGACCACAAATACCGCAACAAGTAGAAGAAATCCAATCATGTTATTTCCCTATATTTTTGCGTCCTAGACTGACCGAATGTGTAGCGTGTGTCAATAACGGGAAATATTAGAAGCAAGATAGCTTGCCTCTAATTGATTTGATTGTAAGTTTCTTAAATAACCTGAGGTTTGGATAAGGAATGTTCCAACTCATTGCTTCTAAAGAATAGCTTGGTTTTTTCCTTGTCTAGCCAGAGAGTTTTAGGGAAAACACCGCTTCCGCGTCCTGCTCTCGCTAAGGTACCTACATCCTGTAGGCAAGGCGAATTTACGCACCAATAGCTGGCTATTGGAAGTGAATTCAACGCAGTTAGCGCTAAAACTGGCTGCTAGAAAGGCATTAATTATCCGCAGCTCAGGTTAAATACTCTGTTTGACGTATTCTCCGGGGGCATCGTAAATCCCCGGTTGTTCATCACTTTGCGCGGCACGGGCTGGAACTTGCTCTGGGTTTATTTGATGTAACCACTGTGCCCAATGCGACCACCATGACCCGCTTTCATGCTTTGCCGAGGCAAGCCACTCAGCGGGGTTCTCGTGGTCTTGTCCATCAAACCAATAACCATATTTGTTTGCACTTGGCGGGTTGACCACTCCGGCAATATGACCTGACTCCCCAAGCACAAAAGTGAGCGGGCTGCTGAGTCTTTTGGCGCCCTCAAAAGTGCCTTGCCACAGCGCAATATGATCGTCACGGGTAGAGAGAAAGTAGACAGGTTGCTTTACTTTACTGAGGTCAATTTTAGTGCCACGAATACTGACAGACTTGTCTTCAATAAGCTGATTATTAAGATATAAGTCCCGCAAAATAAAGTTGTGGCAGGCCGCTGTTAGATTTGTACTATCACTATTCCAATAGAGTAAATCTAAGTCAGCGGGCGCTTTGCCTTTGAGGTAGTTATTAACGAAGTAATTCCAATACAAGCTGTTTTCTCTCAGCATACTAAAAGAAGTACCGAGCAGATGCCCAGACATCACGCCATTTTGATTATTATACTGTTCTAGCGCATTAATGGTGGGCTCATTTATAAATGCGCCAAGTTCACCTGGCTGTGAGAAATCTAAAATCGTGGTCAGCAAGGTTGCACTTTTTACTCTTTGTTTCATGCGCTTAGCAGCAATATAGGCCATACATGAGGTGAGTAGAGTACCGCCGATACAATAACCCACAGTATGGATTTGTGTTTCGCCTGTTTGTTTTTCAGTTTGCTCTAAAGCACATAACACACCGTCTACGACGTAGTCGTCAAACGCAATATTTGCCATGCTTGGATCTGGGTTTTTCCATGACATCATTAACACGGTATAGCCTTGTTCAAGTGCCCATTTAACCATGGAGTTATCTGCTCTCAAGTCCAAAATATAGTATTTATTAACAAATGGCGGCACGATAAGCAGGGGAGTCTTGTGTACTTGCTCCGTAGTCGGATGATATTGGATCAATTCAAACAAGTGGTTTTGAAATACCACTCTACCCGGTGTACAAGCTAGGTCTTCCCCGAGTGTATACGCATTTTCATTGGTCATGCTGACTCGGAGCATTTCAGTACTTTTGGCTAGATCTTTTTTTAAGCGCGCCAGTCCATCGAATAGATTTTGTCCGTTACTTTCTAACGTCAGCTTAAGTAATTCAGGGTTGGTTGAAACAAAGTTGCTCGGTGATACTGAATTAACGGACTGTCTTGCAAAAAACGCTAATCGCTCTTTAAGTTTTGGGTCGAGGCCTGGAGTATTTTCAATGGTGTTTTGTAGTGATTGTCCAAACCAAAGATAGCTTTGTTTAAGGTAGTTAAACCAAGGATTTTCTTGCCAATCAGGGTCTACAAAGCGTTTGTCTCCACGTTCTGGGCTAATAATGTCTTCTTTATCATCGGTAGTTTGTGGCATAAAACTGTTTTGAAAAATTGCAAACTGAGTCTGCCACCACGCATTTTGCTGTTTAATAAAGGTTTCCGGTTGTTGATTGAGTGCACTGAGCCAGCTTTGTAAGTCGGCTTGGTTTTGCTCATTTAATGCATTTTGTAATGGATTCTCTTTACCAAAATGTGTCGCTGCGAGCTGCCACAATTCTTGGTTATATTGCCACCACGCAGTTAACCCTTGCTCAATATTTTCTTGAGTGCCCATACAGGTAGATCCTTTGTGTTGTTTGAACGGGTAAGGCGACCTAAGTCGCCCAAAATTGCAGGTTATTGCGCTTTCGCGGTTTTTAGGGTTTCTTTGCCAAGAGATTCTAAGCTGTCTTTAAATTCTTGACCTAATTGAGAAAGCTTTTGACCATCTTGGATCATCTGTTGGCTTAGAGCGTTTAACGCGTTCAACTGACTTGCGTTAAAATCCACCATAGATTTTGCATCTTTGATTTCAGTCGCTTGCTTTAGCTGCTCAATGGATGTTTTAGTGATCTGTTCAGCCGAGTGCAGCTGAATTTTTGAGAGTGCTTCGATGTTTTTTGCTACGATTTGGTTAAACTGTACCGCTGGTGCAAAGAATTGCTCAGTTTGTTCGTTGAATGTTTTGAATAAATCGCTGTACATGGTCTTTTCCTTGTTATCGATTAAATTAACACAATGGATGATAGTGATCAGTTAGCACCACCGAACATCAGGGACAGCTCGCTCCCTCGGTGGTATTTAACCTGAGGTTATTTAGGTTATTGCATATATAAGCCGCCATTGAGCGACAGGGTTTCCCCAGTAATGTAACCGGCTGCATTTGATGCTAAGTAAGCAACTGCGGCTGCAACTTCGTCAGGCGTGGCTAAACGTTGCATCGGTACTTGTGCTTTTATGCTATTTAATACGTCTTCACGCATGGCGCTTACCATAGGCGTTTCCGTGTAGCCTGGAGCTACTGCATTGACGGTGACACCGCTTCTCGCACCTTCATAGGCTAGCGCTTTAGTAAACCCAATCATGCCCGCTTTCGCAGCGGAATAATTTGCCTGCCCAAATTGACCTTTTAGGCCATTAACGCTAGAGATATTAACGATACGACCTTGCTTATTAGCGCACATTGCCGCAAAGACAGGGTTGGTCATATTAAAAAGGGAATTTAGATTGGTGTTGATCACCTCGCTCCATTGCGCGTGGGTCATTTTTTTAAACGCTGAGTCGCGTGTGATCCCGGCGTTGTTTACGAGTAAATCGATATTACCAAATTCTTGTAGGACCTGAGTCATCGCTGCGTGGCATTGCTCAGCGTTAGTCACATCCAAGAATAAAGGTTTTACTGCAGCTGGATTTATTTGTAGCGTGTTAAGCCAGAGATCAAAGTCGGCCTCATTACGCCTTTCGCTTGCTATCGCTATAACAAAAAAATCTTTTTCAATGAGTGTTTTCGTAATAGCAGAACCAATCCCACCAAAGGCACCAGTTACCACTGCAATTTGCTTGTTTTCCATAACGCTCCCGCGAAAAAAAGAGGCTATACCAACATACTTCCTAGCCGAGTTAGCTTATCGAGTATTTTTGCTGGTATTTATGACAAATTGGTCGCGAGTTGATGTCAGTTTGAAGACAGCGGAAACGAAATTAGGAACGCACAACATAAATTTAATTAAGTTTTTTCCAGCTTTTCCGATATGTATAACAATCAGTGTCTATCCCAAGGAGTGAAAATGGATATTCAAATACATCAAGGTGGCTTATCACCGTTAAAGCAACTAGCTGAGTTGAAATCACAGGGCTCGGCTCAAGCTGCTTCCAACCAGTTAGAATCGCAATCCCAAAGCGATGTGGAGGAAAAGCAAGAGGTACCCGCGATGCTTTCCAAAGAACTCGATGACGAAGCGGCTGGTTATAAGGAAGATAACCCTGTATTTAAAGAGGATTATGAAAACTTAGAAAAGGCAATGGACCTCATTCAAGCGCAAATTCGTAAGCTCCAAGAGAGAATTAATAAGCTAATGCAGTCCCAAGAGCAGCGTTTTTTACGGGTCGAACAACTCCCAGACGCGACTAATGATGAGCAGCAAGCTTTAATCGAACATGTAGGCAGTAAAAAGTATCGTGACCAAACAAAAGTAGATGAAGTGAAAGTGCTTGAAGAGCAGCTCTCTGAATTTAAACAGCAAGAAGCGGAACTTCGCATCCAGATGTTAAAGATGATTTTAGCGGAGCGGGAGCGATTAGAGGAGCTTAAACGTAAAGGAAAACGGTAGAAATCAGATAAAGGTCATTAATAAATCATCAGAAATTCAAGAGAATTTTGCTGAAATTGTTACCTTACCCACTCTCATAAAATAATCTCTAACAGAAGAAAGTGAGTAATAAAAATGAAAATAAACATTGGTTTAGCGCTGTTGATGATATCAATGTCTGCTAAGAGTTATGCGCAGCTTACATCCGGTCCTTATCTTGGGCAAACACCACCTGGGGACACACCTCAAGTATTTGCGCTTGGCACGGTGTCAACAGAGCACAGAGATCACAATGCGTTTTTCTCTCCCGACATGAAAACTTTTTATTTTACGCGAAAGGACCTGAACGTGAACCGTTGGAGTTTAATTGCATACGAGCAGCGAGGTGAACAGTGGTATGAAACGGTTGTTGGTCCAAGGGTTGGCAGGCCATTACTAGCACCAGATGGCGTGACCATGCATATGGGGAAATATGTTATGACGCGTCGAGAGGGGAGCTGGTCTGAAGCCAAAAGTCTAGGCCCTATGTTTGATAAAGAAAGCTGGGGGATCATGCGGTTAAGTGCATCTGCGAGTGGTACGTATGTGTTTGACGATTATAAAAGTGGCGATGTTATTAGGATCTCTGAGGTGAAAGACGGTCAACGCCAAAGACCTGTTAAATTAGGTCCTGAAATTAACACTGGTCTATATAATGCGCATCCATTTATCGCGCCCGATGATTCTTACATTATATGGGACGGGGTTCGAGATTCAGGGTTTGGTAACTCAGATCTTTATATCAGTTTTCGTTTGAAAGACGGTAGTTGGGGCGAAGCGATTAATTTGGGAGACAAAGTAAACACGAGTGCTCGGGAGGCGTCAGCGAGTGTAACGCCCGATGGCAAATATCTGTTTTTTAACCGTACCACACCTTCAAGAGATGCTGATATTTTTTGGGTTGATGCTCAGGTCATCGAAACGCTAAGACCTGCCAATTAACTTATTGGCATACAGCGCACAGTGATTACTTCGGTGTGCGCTTTATTCTTTTCTTTAAGTTAGTCAGAGCAAGCTGCTCAACAATGTTATCTACAAAATGAGCTTGATCTTCTGTGATGTTGAAAGGTAATGCTTTAAACCTAAACTCGTCACTAAATCCCTGTTGAATAGCCTGTTTGAAATAGTCCTGAGCCTTGTCATTTTGCTGATGGTAAAGGCTGATGAGGCCGAGGCTAAAGACCAATTCAGGGTTTTGGTTGCCGGCCTTTATCTGGTTGGCAATATCATCGGTATATCTACTTATTGATTGATGCTTAGCAGTGAGAAATGACAAGTATAATTGACTGAATAATGCATATCTACCGTGCTTTTCAACAGTCAGCGCTAAAACATTGGTCGCTTTATCATGATGATTGTTACTTAGATAAGAAAGGGCTGCGAACCAGTTTAATGTCTGAGTATTTGGCGCGGCTTTGGCTAATAAGTTAAGGTGTTGGATGGCTTTTTTATGCTGCGTTTGTTGCTGTAAAAACTGGACGTGTTCTAGTTGTATCCAAGGAGATCCCTTTACTTCAGGGCTGGCGTTGATAAGTACCTTGTTAAACCAGTTGGCCATATGCATTTTGCGCAGGCAGTGGAGGTAGCTAGCAACTACCTTAGGCTCGCTGGGAGAAGCCTCATAAGCTTGGCGTGCTAGTGGGTATGCTTCAATGGGGTTGCCTTGCAAGAGATAGGTCTCGGCTAGGTGTGACTTTAACAAAGGCCAATTAGGTGTATTCGCTATGGTGTCATTTAGAAGTTGTTGTGCTTGATGGTAATGCCCTTGAAGCGTATGTGCTTGAGCCAAAAGCAGATTTGCCGATGGACTATCGGGTGTTAAATCCAGCGCTTTTTCTGTATTGATCCGGCTTTTCGTCAGCGCGTCTGCAACCTGATTATATAAGCTATAGTCACTCAATAATGCTCGACTCAAGCCCTTATAACTCTCATCTACGTCTTGTGATGTTGTGATGCTTTGCTGATACAGCGCTATCGCCCGTAAATTATCTTCTAAAGTTTGTCGGGTAAAGTGCTGCTGGGCGATGCTCAATGTTGCGTCAGAGCTTGTTGAAGAAAATGGTGAGGTAAAAGGGGAGTGATATATACCGATTATACACGCCAGAGCTAGGCCGATACTTCCGCCGGCTAGAGTCGTAAATCGCTTTACTGCTGGCGCTTGCGGTTCATGATTTATCTTATTAACGGTTGCGCTAAAGCGGTATCCGAAGCTGCGTTCAGACACGATATATTCTGGTTTATTGGCATCATCTTCAAGGAGCTTTCGTAGCCTTGCTATTTGTTTTTTAATCGCATCATGAGTCACGACTCGACCAAGCCAAACTTGTTGTTCTAATTGCTGGTGGCTCACAAGGTGAGGTGCATGCTCAATCAGGTTCAGCAACAATCTATGTGCGAGCGGTGTCAGTACATGAGATACATCGCGATGACTGATGGTGCGAGAAGATACATCAAAATCCCATTTTTGATTCAACTGATACTGCAAGTCATAAATCCTGTATTTTTTATTTTATTGATTTAAATGCTTTTAATTGTTCTGTCACGCAATGTCACCAAAGCGCACTGGCAAGCCAGCATTAGACACGTAGAGTAAGACTCGTCATAACAATAAACAAGGATTTACATGAAAGCATTACCCCATTTACTGTTATTTTTATGCCTGTTTTCTATGCCCGCTCAGGCGACGACTCAACTGCAAAAACAACTAGATGACTATATCGCGCAGTATCACCAAATTAAAGAGTTTGATGGTGCCGCTTTGGTTGCTCGAGGATCTGAGGTGTTACTGCAGCAAGGTTATGGATTTGCCAATGTAGAGTGGCAAATAGCAAATCAACCCAACACTAAATTTAAGCTAGCATCAGTGACCAAGCAGTTTACGGCACTTTTGGTATTACAACAGGTTGAGAAAGGAAAGATTGAGCTTGATGCCAACATTTCCAGCTATTTACCCACATACCGAAAGGATACGGGAGGCCAAATTACCATAAGGCAGTTACTTAATCACACGTCAGGCTTACCAGATGTGTTTCAACACCCCGAATTTCGTCAGGTGCAAAGTCACAACCCTTATAATCGCGATGAGTTTATCGACCATTTTTGCTCAGGAGACTTGTTGTTTGAGCCGGGTTCTGCGTTTCGTTACAGCAATGCCGGCTACACTATACTTGGACGTATCCTTGAGCTTGTGAGTGGAAACAGCTACTGGCAACTACTTGAAAAGCAAATATTAGCACCGCTAGATATGAAAGAAACTGGATTTGCCGATCATAAGCAGGTAATTAAGGGCCTAGCGAATGGTTACGATACCACGTTAAAGGGGTTCAAACATGCCGATTTTATTGACATGACAGTGCCTTTTTCCGCGGGCGCAATGTATTCAACGGTGCAAGATATGTATAAGTGGGAGCGTGCATTATACACAGATAAACTATTAACGCCTGAAATCAAGAGATTGTTATTTACCCCTTCCAAACACAGAAATTACGGATTTGGCTGGGAAATCACCAACAAAGGAGATGACAGTCAAATTAAAACGCTGGTTCACCATGGCGGTGGAATCCCAGGGTTTGGGGCAAAGATTGCAAGAGTATTGGAGGACAAAACGGTTATTATTTTACTGGATAATACAGGCGGCGCACCATTGACACAGATGGTTGATGGCATACTTGAAATCCTTGCAGGTAAAGCTGCAGCATCGCCCAAGTTAAGTCCATATCGGCTGCTTTTTGCAACGATTTTATCTGACGGTGTTGAAGTTGCGATTAAAAGTTATCAGCACCAAACTCGTGCGGGGAAGGGATTAAGTGAGCGCCAACTAAATCGCTTTGGGTATCAATTATTGGAAGTCGGTTATTACGACGCCGCAATTGAATTTTTCAAATTGAATGTTGCGGCACACCCAAAAAGCGCGAATACCTATGACAGTCTCGCTGAGGCGTATCTTATTAAAGGAGATAAAACCAATGCACGTGTTACTTACCTGCAGCTATTGCAACTAGATAGTAACCATGAGGCGGCTAAGAGATTTGTAGAATCCGTCCTAAAGTGAGCGCTGCAATCAACTTTTGCTATGTCTGTTACCGAGCATTGTTTTTTTGATGATAGAGTGCCTCAATTATATAGCGCCTAGCCGTACCTAGGCTTAGGCGCTATTTATCCATTATGGCGGTATTTTAGAGCGTAAACTTGTCGACTTGCGACTTTAAGTCGTGGGCAAGTTTACTCATTTCATTACACGCCGTCGCGGTTTGGTTGGCGCCTTCGGTCATTTCAACAGCCGAGTAATTGATAGTCTCGATATTTTTGTTCAGCTCCTCTGAAACCACAGATTGCTGATGACAAGCTGACGCGATCTGTGTACTCATGGCTGCGATGCTATCAATTTGAGATTCAATTTGATGGATCATATTGCCGGCGACTTCTGATTGCTCAACGCAAAGTGCAATACCCTGCTCACAGCTCTTGGTTGCCACGCCGGTTTCCTTCGACTTGGTTTGTAGGTCATTGACAATTTCGACAATTTGCGTGGTTGAATCTTGGGTACGTTGGGCCAGTGAGCGGACTTCATCCGCAACAACAGCAAAACCACGTCCCTGAGCACCTGCACGAGCAGCTTCAATAGCAGCATTTAATGCTAATAGATTCGTTTGCTCCGCGATTTCTCTGATTACGTCAACAACCACATTAATGTTGTGTGAGTTTTTTTCGAGATTATTGGCAAGTTCACCTGCAGATGTGACTGTTTGTGCAACGTCTGAAATATGATTGATATTTGATTTAAGTGCGTCGCTGCCTTCTCTGGCTTTTTCACTTGCCTGATTTGCTGATTCAGCGCCCATTTCTGTACTTTTAGCCACTTCACTAATCGCCGCTTGCATCTGTGTCATCGCGGATGCGACGGATTGCAGCTCATTTTGCTGTACATTCATACCTTGTGCATTCTGGTAAGAAATGGCATTTACTTCTTCTACTGCCGCAGTTAATTGAATGGCTGAGTCATTGATCATGGTGATCAAGGCGTGTAACTGTGAACGCATTTTTTCTAAAGATTGGGTCAATAAACCGAGCTCGTTCTTACCTGTATCTTCAAGTGCAATTGCGTGATTTAGCTCGCCACGGGCTATCTTACTCGCAAGATCCACGGATAAAGCAAGCGGTGTCTTAATCGCTTTACTCAAAAGTATGCAGATAATGACTATGGTTACTGCAACGAGTAATCCAGAAATCGCTAAAGTAAATAGGGTGCTATTAACTGCTGATATAGCCGAGCGCTCAGAATTTTCAACACTGCTATCATTTAATGCTTCCAGTTCACTAAGCTCAGACATGGCGTTGGCAAACACTGGATAGCTATCCAAAATAATACGATTTGCTTCATTTGCGTTGCCACTTAGGATAAGGCTTTCGTAATGATAAGTCGCATTGACGTATCGCTGCCAAGCGGTAATAAACGCATTGAACAGTGCCTTTTCTTCTTTGCTGACTGGCAATGATTGATAAAATGCTATCTTGTCATTCAATGACTTCTTCAGATCTCTTAAAATAGCAAGCCAGTTGTGCACCTCTGGGTCTTCAGGGTTTAATGCAGTACTAAACTCATCTTTACGTATGGTTGCTAAGTCAATTTTAATGTCTTTAATGGTTTCCATAGATGGAATGCTGGTTCTGACAATGTAGTTTAGATTGGCATTCACTTCTTTCATTCCTTGGTAGCTCATCAGGCCTACGCTAATGAAAATGACAAAAAGTAAGGTGAAACTTAACGTTATTTGGTTAGATATAGATAGTTTTTTTAACTGCATTATTGGAGCTCAACGAAACCATTAGTGGTGATTGATATTTGAAGGGGCGGTATTGTATTTGAAAAGTGGGTGGTATTAGTAATTAAATATTTTTTGCGAATGTTTTCAGTTTGTATTATTTGTTGATTAAATTTGGTGTTTTGGGATTGTGGTTTTTTATTGAAAAATTAATATGGTTTTTTATTCTCTTTTAGTGGTTTTATTTTCGAAAAGCACGCTTTTTTAAAATTTGCTAAATTACTTTGTTTTTTTGTTTAAAGTCTT
The DNA here is from genome assembly GCF_002850255.1 of Pseudoalteromonas sp. NC201. NCBI lineage: Bacteria > Pseudomonadati > Pseudomonadota > Gammaproteobacteria > Alteromonadales > Pseudoalteromonadaceae > Pseudoalteromonas > Pseudoalteromonas sp. NC201. The sequence goes on along the minus strand of NZ_CP022522.1, from coordinate 2,924,856 downwards.
AGTGTTATGGGGTTTTATGGATAGTGTTTAATTATGAGGTTGAAGTGTGGTCTATAGGTGAATTAAAATTCACCCTAAACTGAAGTTGTAAAAAACTGCATAATATTGATTTCGTTAACTCGCTATGAAGTAATAGAAGTATTTGAGCTATTTAGACTTCATACCTTTTATCTCGTTGCCTAGTCATTTCATCAAGTACCATTTGGATCATCTGTTGCTTTATATCAGCATGCTGTGATTTAAGTTCATCAAGTTGTTGGGTTAAAATCTCAATTTCTTTTTCTGTTTCATTATCGCGATACTGTTTTGCGCCGGTATGCTCATATCTCAGGATATTTTCTTGTGTTGTTGGGATATCAGCATCGCTTACTGTGGATACTTTTATGGCTCGTTGTAGAGGTGTTTTTTTTAACTCGCTAATAAGCTGTTGTAAATGTTGGATTTGCTCTTTCATTAGGGCTTCTGACTGCTCTAACATTTCATATTGTTGCTTAAAATTTGGGTTGTTACCTTTGTATTTCTTTGCCTGTTTGTCCATAAACTCAGTCAATATGGCTTCATTTGTAGGTTTTTCTTCCGTTTCTTCTGTGGAATTACTCGTGGCAGTAGGTGTTTCGTTGTTTGCGTTTGGTGCGCCGGCAAAGTGATGTGGCTTCATTTGAATTTCCATAACGTTATCCTTGTTATCTCTATTTCTAACTGTATCGGAGTATTTCCTGATTTCTTTAGCTGTTTGGTTAAACCCCGCTAAGCTAACAAGGTTGGATATAAGGAGTCAGTGAAATGAAGGTATGGTTGGTTATTAGTATTTTGTTTTTTAGCTGTAATAGCTTAGCTAAATGTGAAGATCAAGGATTTAGACAGTTTGATTTTTGGCTTGGAGATTGGTCGGTAACGAGTGTAGGAGGCCTTGAGTCTGGGCGTAATCGCATTACCCGTGAGTATGATGGCTGTGTTATTAAAGAAAGTTATACCACTGAACTTGGGTATCGTGGTGAGAGTATAAATATTTATGATGCATCCACTCATCGTTGGCATCAAACTTGGGTGGATAATAGCGGACTGTTGTTGCGGTTGGATGGTGAGTTTCATGAAGGGAAAATGGTATTACAAGGGGATAGGAAAAATGCAGCAGGTATTAAGGTGACGGATAAGATAACATGGACTGCGAACCCAGATGGTACGGTACGTCAGGTTTGGCTGAGTAAGCAAGGGGCTGAAAAGTGGCAAATAGTATTTGATGGATTGTACAAAAAGGAGACTGAAAAATGAGAAAACTGATTATTAGCTTTATGTGGTTTGTTAGCAGTATTTGCTATGCCCAATCGGAAACGATCACACAGCAAGCACTGATGGTAAATCAAATGTCAGCAGACGCTTACACCATAGTGGACGTACGAAGCCCTGAAGAGTTTGCCGCAGGACATATCAAAGGGGCAATAAACATTCCTTTTAACGAGATTGAGACGCATCAGGAAGAACTGACTAAATTGACTGATACACCACTCGTTGTGTACTGCCGCTCTGGGCGTAGGGCTGGCATCTTTATTGAGGCACTAGCGCCAAAAGGCTACACCTTAAAACACCTAGAAGGTGATATGAATAAGTGGCTGGCGAAGTCTTTACCTGTGGTGAAGAAATAGGGGCTCCCTACTTTTTGAGTAAATAACCTGAGGTTTGGATAAGGAATGTTCCAACTCATTGTTTCTAAAGCACAACTTAGTTTTTCCTTGTCTAGCCAGAGAGTTTTAGGGAAAACAAGGCGAATTTACGCACCAATAGCTGGCTATTGGAAGTGAATTCAACGCAGTTAGCGCTAAAACTGGCTGCTAGAAAGGCATTAATTATCCGCAGCTCAGGTTAAATAGTAGCGGGTAAAAACAAAAGGTAAACGGCAAAGCTTAATAAGTTTTGGTCACTACCACACTTGAATTGCGCTTCAAATAACGGCATATAACTAAAAAAGGGACTTGAAAGAGTTGGTAATATAAATGATAATCACTATCGTTTTCATAATGAAGTTAATTTAGGGAAAAACGATGTGCTCTTCATCTTCACGTACAATAAATAATTCTTTAAAACTCTCTCTTTGCGCCACTTTTGTGCTGTTCTCACTACACGGCAATGCACATGCCGCTGAAGTTGCTGATGATACGTTAGCTGCTGATGCCGCGGGTGATGGTAGGGCTCAAGAACTAGAGCATATTTATGTGACTGGTACGAGTGTAAAAAATTACACCGAGTCTTCGAACAAAGCGGCATTAAAAATGATTTTATCACAGCGTGAGACGCCTCAAGCGGTGACCGTTATCACAAATCAAATGATGCAAGATTGGCAGACGGTTAACATTGATGAGATCTTGGAACATGCAACGGGCTTTTATGCAAAGCGGGGAGCCAGTCTTGATAGGACACGTTTTTCTGTACGTGGCGGTGATGTCAATTTAATCCAAATAGACGGTGTGCAACAGTTCCCAGGTGGCCGAAGACCAAATGTAAATGGTGATGCGGTTGCTTATGAGCGTGTTGAGATTGTACGTGGTGCAAATGGTTTATTAACTGGCGTTGGTGACCCAACCGCGACCGTCAACTTAGTAAGAAAACGTGCAACAAGCGATGAGTTTAAGGGCAGTGTGGCGGTTTCGGCTGGTAGTTGGGATAATTACCGCGCAGAGGTGGATGTGGCGAGTGGGTTAAACCAAGAGGGCAGTATTCGCGGCCGCTTTGTTGCTGCACATTATGAAAGAGATTCCTACATTGAGCGTTATAGCCAGGAGAAAACGTCTATATATTCTACCGTTGAGGCTGATCTGACCGATTACACCTTATTGCGACTCGGTGTGGAATATGCTGATACTGCTTCAAAAGGGGCGATAAATAGCCACTCTCAACCTTACTTTTACGCTGATGGTAGTCGCTATCAGGGACGCCGTGGTGACACCGGGATGACGGCAAAATGGAGTAGCTGGCCAATCGAAGAATACACCTATTTTGTTGGGCTTGATCACGCGTTTGAAAACGATTGGCAACTCCATGCCATCGCGACATACAATACCATTGAGATGCAAGGTGGGCAGCTCTTTTTCGTTTATCCTGATGGGCCTATTAACCCAGATGGTAGCAGCGATAATGGATTCGGTTACAGTGCTGTAATAAGTAGCTCCGAAGATGAACAAAAGACAATAGACTTGTCACTCCAAGGCCCGGTTGAGTTATTTGGTCGTACGCATGATGTCATTTTCAGCTATAACCAATTCAAGCGGGAGCGTACGTCATTTGGTAATGAAGCCGACCAGACTACTATTTCATTAGAAGGGTTAAATTTTCACGATTGGACAGGTGACGTGCCGCGCTATCCATTTAAAGATTTAGGCCGTGATAGTTTGACGGTAACAGACTCTAATGGTGGATTTGTGGCCGTGCGTGTTAACCCGCATGATGATGTTAAACTTATTGTTGGCGCTAGGATCACCAATTGGGAGTACGATATTGACCTTTATGATCCTAATAACGGTAAGTTTCTTCGTAACCGCTATCATGAAAAGGTGGATACAGAAGTCACCCCTTATGCCGGGCTCGTGGTTGATATTAATGAGCAATATAGTGTTTACGCGAGCTACACAGAGGCATTTCAGCCGCAAGCCTACTTTGATATCAATGATAAAATGCTCGACCCAAGCACCGGCGAAAGCTATGAGCTCGGGGTAAAAGGTGAGTTACTTGATGACACCTTGAACTTTACGGCGGCGGTGTATCGTAATGTTGAAAATGGGCTTGCGATTGTCGATCCAAACTACCCAGACAGCTATCTAACTCCGCAGGGCAATAGGCCATATATTCAGCGCGGTGAAGGCGATACGACAGAAGGCTTTGAAGTTGAATTTACAGGCTCTATCAATGAGCAGTGGAATATCAGCTTAGGGCTATCAAAACACAAAACTGAATCAAAAGATGGCAAAGAGCTGTTAACGGATCAGCCCAAAGAGCTCATAAACCTGTATACCACCTATGACTTTAGCGAGTTTGTTGACGGCTTGACTGCGGGGCTTGGAATTAATTGGCAAGGTAGCTTTTATGCAATACCACAAAGGCCATTGCCGGGCGGCGGTAGCGAGGCGTATAAGATCACACAATCTTCCGGAGCGTTACTTAATTTAATGGCAAGATATGAAGTGAGTGAACAGCTTAGTGTGTCGCTTAACTTCAACAACCTACTGGATGAAAGTTACTACAACAGTATTTCATCTTGGGACGGCTATGTAATGCACGGCGAACCGTTCAATTGGCAATTAGGGATGCGCTATAGCTTTTAGTGAGTCAACCTAAGCTTGGGTGACTTAAGCTTAAAATACGGAGTGCACCGCCGAGGCGGTGCATTTTTTTGCCTTAAATTTTTTTGCTTCAACATAATAAACCTGAGCTGCGGATAATTAATGCCTTTCTAGCAGCCAGTTTTAGCGCTAACTGCGTTGAATTCACTTCCAATAGCCAGCTATTGGTGCGTAAATTCGCCTTGTTTTCCCTAAAACTTGCTGGCTAGACAAGGAAAAAACTAAGTTGTACTTTAGCAACAATGAGTTGGAACATTCCTTATCCAAACCTCAGGTTAATAAGCAAACTGGCATTAGATTTTGCATTGTTCCGCAACTCCGTTATTATATGAATTATATATGATATGTATATGGTTTATATAAATGGGTATCGTAAAAATTTCAGATGAACTACACGATGAGATCCGTGAAGCAAGCACTGTGATGTCGCGCTCAATCAATTCACAGGCTGAGTTTTGGATTAAAATTGGGCGACTTGCCGAGCGCAATCCAACGCTTACGTTTACAGAGATCATTACGGCAGAAATGACGCGAGTGAAGTCACAACAGCCAAAAGGAAATTGAGATGCAAGAGGTTACCTTCAAAACCGCTGATGAGATCCAATTGATGCGCGAAAGCGGGCGATTGCTTACGCAAGTGTTTGACTATATTGATAGTTGGATTGAACCCGGAATTTCTACGCTAGAGATTAATGACAAAGTGCACAACTTTATTGTTGATGAGCTTAAAGCGCGTCCTGCCAGCCTTGGTCAATATGGTTATCAGTTCGTCCTTAATAGCTCTGTGAACGAGGTCGTGTGCCATGGTGTGCCGAGTAAATCACAAATCTTAAAGTCTTCTGATATTGTAAACATCGATATTACGCTTGAGAAAAATGGCTTTATCAGCGACTCCAGCAAAATGTATGTGATGCCAGACGCATTACTCCCAGCCAAAAAATTAGTGGCAACGACTTACCAAGCGATGTGGGCTGGAATAAAAATGGTTAAACCTGGAGCAAAGCTTGGGGACATCGGTGCGGCTGTACAGCAAGTGGCTGAAAAAGCCGGTTACACTGTGGTACGCGAGTATTGTGGTCATGGGATCGGTAGAGAGATGCATGAAGCGCCAAATGTATTGCACTATGGCAAAGCAAATACCGGGATGACGCTAAAGCCTGGGATGACCTTTACCATTGAGCCGATGATCAATCAGGGTAGCGCAAAAATTAAAACCAAAAAAGATGGCTGGACTGTGGTAACCCGAGATAAAAAGCTATCGGCGCAGTGGGAGCATACTGTGTTGGTAACAGATGACGGCGTTGAAGTGTTAACCCTAAGAGCGGAAGAAGCGTAAGCAGTGCTGTACTTACGCTTGTTTTAGCATCAAGTGGGTATAACGACCTAGAGATGCATAGGGCTCTTGGCGATTGTATTTAAGCTCTAAGGCGAGCAAAGCGTCAAAATCTTCATCCGCCTTACTCAACTCCCTTAAATAGTCATGAAAACAGCGAACACCGGTTTTTTGCATAACGCTGAGTTTTGCCTTATCAAGCCAAGTTGCCATGTCAGTTTGGCTAATTGGTTTATTGGGACTGAGACCTACTTTTTGCTTTACTTTAAGGCCTTTTTGCACATAGTCGAAGTTACCGTACACCATATTGGCCATCAGGTGCGCCTCATGGTTGAAATACATTAGCGAAAGCAAGCCAGTTTCGCTTAGTTGCGACTTTAGCAGCATAAGCGCACTTTGTTGCTCAACCAGCCATTCAAGCACCGCATGGCACAATACTAAGTCGAATTGTCCTAAGTTCAGCGTATCGAGTGCTTGCAGGGGCGCGTGGATAAAATGCAGCAGGTCATTTAGTCCGGCTTCATGCGCGCGCGTTTTGGCAAGTTCAAGCATCTCTTCTGAAATATCAATCACAGTGACATGGTGGCCAAGCGATGCTAGAAAGAGCGCCAATTGCCCTTGTCCGCCGCCAACATCTAATATGCGTTTGCCACTTGATTGCGTTAACCAGTCAACTTGTGCGCTCAAGTCACGCTTGAGCACAGCTTCTCTGATTTTGCCTTTATTGGTGCCATAGATATTGTTTTTAAACTTGTGCGTCAGTTCAGCAAAGTTTCTATCTGTCGGTGCCGGTTTTTGCTGCTGCTTTTTTCTAGCCATATGCGAGATCACACCAAACGGTTAAACCGGGTTGTCGATATCAATAAATTCAACATCCAAACCATATTGCGCTGCCAAATATTCACCAAGTGCCTTCGCGCCGTAACGCTCTGTGGCATGATGTCCCGCCGCGATAAAGTGGATCTGTTGCTCGTTAGATGAATGAATGGTTTGCTCTGATGCTTCACCCGTTAAGTAGGCATCAATGCCTTGGTTTGCTGCGAGATCGATAAAGCTTTGCCCACCACCTGTACACCAAGCAATAGTGCTAATTGGATGATCGCCTGCAACATTTAAGAGCGGCTTTCTACCGAGTTTTTCTTCAACTAAAGCGGCAAAATCAACAGCAGTCATTGGCGTCGTTAATTTACCTTTTACCGCTACGCTATTTTTATTCCAAGGTTCAAGCGGTCTTTCATATTCAAGCCCAAGTAGCTTACCGAGCTGTGCGTTATTCCCGAGTTCAGGATGAACATCCAGTGGAAGGTGGTAAGCGATTAAGTTGATGTCATTGGCAAGCAGGGCTTGTAGGCGGCGCTTTTTCATGCCCGTGACACATTGATCTTCCCCTTTCCAAAAATAGCCGTGGTGAACCAAAATGGCATCTGCACCTCGTTCAATAGCGGCATCAATTAAAGCTTGGCTGGCGGTAACACCTGTGACGATTTTTTGGATTTCGTCTGTCCCTTCTACTTGCAGACCATTTGGACAGTAATCGTTAATTTGAAATGGCTTCAGTAATTCCGTTAATTGATTCACTAATTTGGTTCGTTTCATAACACCCCCTAACTCTCAGATAGCGCTAGTTTAACTGGTTTTACGATAGATCAAAAAGGGAGAATATCGTGGGGGTGGAAAAGAAAAATGAGCCGCTCGTCCATGAGTGAGCTCATTGGGCTAGTAACTGGTTTGTTATTAAGGGTTTGTCACCTCGACGTCTTGTCCTGTTTGCAGGCGCTCAGCACCGCGAACGGCGACTCTATCACCGGCATGTAAGATATCGCTGGTGCGGGGAGTAATTTCCACCCATTGGCCTTTGCCATTGCCGACGGTGACAGGAATTTGTTCGGCTTTATTTTGCTCATCTATTTTGACGATATGGGTGCCTTGTTTACGTAATATTAAGGCGTCCCGGTCAACCAGCAATACGGCTTGTTTGCTGGTGAGCGGCACCGCTACATCAACTAATTGACCAATTGCCCACCTATGGGTTTGATCTGCTGCGAGTGTTGCACGCACTTCAACGGTTTGTGAGCGCGGATCGGTTGAGGGGATCACCGCTGTGACTTTTGCTGACGTGTTATCTGGCTGCGATAAATCACCAGAACGGATTGACAGCGCTATGCCTTTTTGCAAAAACTTTAAGTATTTAACGGGCACATATAGGCGAACTTCTAGATGATGGATATCTAATATGGTGAGCAGTTCGTCGGCGCGGTTTATTTCTCGACCCGCGCGCTTAAAACGTTCACTGATAACGCCATCAAATGGTGCACGGACCGTTGCGCGAGTCAATTTATCGTCAATAACCTTAAGTTCGACTTCTGCTAAGGCGATATCCGACAGCGCTAGGTCATGTTTATTTTGCATTTCATCGACTTGACTCTCTGCCGCACTGCTGGTTTTTGCGAGCTTCTTTAATCGAGTCAATTCTTGTTGATATAAGCGTAAATTGATCTTGGCTCGATTTAATAATTCGGCTTGGCGGGCCTTATCGAGTTCCAGCGGAAGTGTATCCATACGTACTAAGATTTCGTCTTTTGCGACACTGGTACCGGGTTCTGCTACGTACAACAAACGGCCACTAACTCCGGCGGTCAGCGTCACGTCGTCTTTCCCATACAGTGTGCCACTAACTTCAATTTCGCTCGTGAGAGGGGCTTTTGTCACTTCTGCGACGGTGACTGGCACCACGGCGATGGCTTGTGGCGCAACGATCCCAGCACATAGTGCTAGGGCCTGAAGTGTCTGTTTTATTGGGTTTTTCATTCTATTCTCACTACTTACTGATTGGCAACTAGGCTGAGCGGGGCTTTGGCCGTTGATTTGTTTGTTTCGGATGGCGGAGTTTGCCGCCCAAGTTGCAATAAACTCGGCATCAACACTAAGGTAAATAAAGCACTGATAGCCATACCACCGACGATGACAGTCGCAAGGCCGCGGTAGATTTCTGAGCCTACGCCTGGCATGAGCATGAGTGGCAGCATGCCAAACAGACTGGTCAAGGTGCTTAAGTAAACGGGTCTTGCTCTTAGTAACACCGCTTGTCTGACCGATGCTTCACGGCTCATGCCTGATGCCATCGCAACGCGAGTCTGATCCACCAGCAAAATGGCATTATTAACGACCAGCCCGAGCAAGATGATAAAGCCTATCATCGTCAGTAAATCCAAGGACTGGAAGGTAAAGAGGTTTAAGATATACAGAGCCAGCACGCCACCTGCGATAGCCAGTGGCATCACTAACAATACCAAGGCGCTGTCTTTGGCGGACTTGAACAGCGCGGTCATTAACAAAAATAAAATGAACAATGCGAGGACAAAATTCAACGCCATTTCTTCCATTGCGGAATTCATCTTTTGCGCATTCCCCGCCAAAATAGCACCAGCACTGGCCGGCAGGCTTGCGCGCACTTTTGGCATTACCTGTTCACTCAAGATGGTTTGCACTTGCTGCAGGCTCATATCAGCCGGAGGCGTGACAACAATGCTGACCGTACGGCGACCGTTGACACGCCGCAGTTGCGTCGGGCCAACTGTACGCTCTATATTTGCCAACTCGCCGAGAGTTTGAATTCCTGACTGAGGTGTTACGATGGGCAAAGCTTTTAGTTCCTCAGGGCTTTGCCAAGGGATACCACGAAGGATAACATTCATGCGCTCGTTACCATCAAAATACTCATTGACGAATAATCCACCGGTATAAGCTTGTACCGCTTGAGACACATCTCGACGCGTTAATCCCGCTTGGGTGATCCTGCGATCGTTAGGCGTTAATCTAAGCTCTGGCTCTGCCATATCCAATCGCGGCTGAGGTCTGGCCGTTGCCTCTGGTAGCACGGTTTGTACTGCCTGTAAAGCCACTTGAGCTGCTGAGATTAAGTCGTCCATATTGGGACCTGTGAGGTCAATATTAATATCGCGACCATCGCCGCCATTGGCGACTTGGATCATCGAGCCGCGAAAGAAAAACACTTGAGTATCGGGAAGGTCAACGAAGATTTCTTCTCTGGCCACTTTCATCAGTTCTTCAACACGTTGAGGGTCGGCTGAATAGATAAAACCGCCAGCATTAGAGCCAAACGCATAGAAATTAAAGTCTTTAATACCAGGTTCTTTTTCGCCTTGGTAATAGGGCATTAAGCGTTTTTTCACGCGCAGCAGCAATTCTTCTTCCATAAACTGTACGTTGCCACCAGGTGGTGTCACTAGGTTAAAGAAAAAGCCATCGGTGGGGGCTCTTGGCATAAAGTCAGTTTTTGGCAGCATGGTCATGGTTGCAACCACCGAACCACCCAGTAATACGCCAATCCAAGTAAGTTGCTTTACTCTGTTATTGGTCAACTTCATGATGAAGTTGGTGAGCTTTTGCCAGTATTGATGATAAGGATCTGGTTTTAGTTCAGAGTCTGGCCACAAATGGTTTGCCAGTGGAATAAGGGTAATAGCACACAACATTGACGCAATAACGGCAATCGAGAGTGTCAGTGCTAAATCAGAGAATAGCTGTCCCTCAATACCCGCCATAAAGAGAATAGGTAAAAAGATGGCGACGCTGGTGGTTGTCGAAGCAAATAATGCTCCTGTCACTTGGGCAGCTCCTTTTAAGGCGGCTTTTTTGTTATCGAATCCTTCAGCTCTTAAGCGTGAGATATTCTCTTGGACTATGATAGCGGCGTCTAGTACAAGGCCCACTGCAAATGCCAATCCCGCCAACGAGATCACATTTAGACTACGGTCAAAGATATTAAGTGCGAGAAAGGCGACCATCAATGAAATGGGGATTGTAGCTGCAATCACCAAGGTTGCTTTTAAGCCTCTAAAAAATAGCCACAGAATTAAACAAGATAAGAGTACCCCAAGGCCTAAGTTACTTTTTACTAAAGAAAGTGCATTTCGAATGTGGACGGAGGCATCAAAGCTGAGCTCAATCGATAAGCCATTTTCAGCCAGCGGCCCTTGGTTTAATTCATCAATTGCAAGGTTGATTTCATCAAGCAAGGCAACGGTATTTGCTTCGTTGACCCGAGAGAGCCGAATATAATAGGCCGGTTTACCATTGCGGCCACTCATGCCCAAACGGTCTGAAAAGGTGCGCTCAACACTTGCAATATCACCTAAGTAGATTGGCCTGTCCCCAGAGTAGCCGACACGCATTTGAGCCATACTGGAAAGGTCATATTGGCCAGTGAATCGCACGGTATATTGACGACGCCCAACGTTGGCAAGACCTCCAGAAGTATCGCGAGAGCTTGCAAGTACATTACTGATTTGATCTAAACTAATACCAAGCGCGGCGGCTTTGTGCGGATCAAAAGTAACACGCAGCTCTTTTGGCCGCTCACTCGCTAGATCGACACGTGCCACGCCGGGAATACGTGCAAGTCTTGGTTCAATAAACTCGTCGATTTGCTTTTGAAACTGCGCCATATCAAAATCGAGACTATTTGCCTGATAGTCTTTGGGCGTGACCAACAAAGTGGCTGCTGCTTCACCGTTATTACCGCCGGCGAATACGACTGGGTCTAGCGCATCAAGTGGCAACGGTGGGGCTTGATTTAAGCTTGTTAGCACATCTAGCATCGCTTGTTGCATATTTGCACCCACCGCAAATGTTAGCGTAATAGAGCCATTACCACGATTGATGTTGGTATTAACCTCAAGTGCGCCAGGTGTGTTTTTTACCGCATTTTCTAGCGGTTCGATGATCACTGATTCTATTTCTTCTGGGGCGGCTTGGCGCCATCCCGAGAAAATCGTGATCTGTGGTTGCTCAATATCTGGCGTCAACTGAATGGGCAGTTTAAATATACTTAACAGCCCAAATAAAATAATCAACACCAAGATGACAATTACACTCGCTGGGTTTTTTAGCGAACTGCGTGTCACATTCATCGGTACGTTTCCAATCTTGCTTTTTCTGCATTGTAGTGTGATGTAAAAAAAGTGCCAGTAAGGTGAAATTTACGTTTGCTAAAGCTAGCGCTAAATTGGCAAAAATAAGCGATAAAGTGCGGTTCTGTAATACCTTGTAACGCTTTTTTATAGTTTGAAAAACTTTTTGATCTGAATTAAAGGCAATTGAACTTGCACTAGTAAGATCAATAGAAGTGGCTAAACTTAGCTGGGCATGATCAGTTCTTTGCAATAATTGATAAATGATGTTCAAAAGGAGGTTATATGTACGTTGCGTTGAAATGGGACCATATTATCGGGGCACATTTTGTGCAGTGGATTGTCGTAAAGTGCAATGGTATATCGGATAAATTTGGATTACCTCAAGCCTTACCACCTAGGCGTGATATTGCCTATTTCACTGATCCTCAATCGGCGGAGCAAGATGCTAAACAATTTGCGGATTACAAAAATACCGGGCAAATGGCGGATATTGAAAAAAAATACTCACCTAATTTGGGGGAGCACCATGGCTTTTGTCACTATGCGTGGGATCACACCTATCTCGGTGAATTAGTAAAGCACGCTGTGCTCTATTGGGAAGATGGCAAACACTTCTCACCTGAGCCATATCGAAGCGATATTGCTTATTTTATTGATCCGCAAACAAGTGAAATGGATAGTATTTTCTTTGCACAATATAAACTAGAGCGAGCAAGGTTGCTTAGGCAGAAGCAAGACGCAGGCTAATACCAATTGGTATAGCATATCGACTCACCTCATCGATTGATGAGGTGAGTTTGTCTAAGCAATTACTGAGCGTTGTCTATATCACTTTGCGCGTAAGTTGGGTAGTCACTTGGTTTAAAGCGATTGAGGTTATTGAGGAAACGACTGTCTTTAACGGGCAAGGTGGCGGAGCCATAATCATATTGATTGAGCTTTTCTCGTAATGCTGTGTTCGAAATTCCATCTCCAGCCATTTTGTACCAACTGATGATAGCGGGTGTGACAAAGCGGTGATAGTTGTTTTCAGCGATTTCGTTTGATTTGGCAAAGCGCAGTGCATGGGTCAAAATGCCGTCTTTATGATAGACAATTTTTAAGTGGCCATTTTCGAATGGTAGCTCATTAGCAGGTTTAGTGAATAAGTCGCCATGTGCGCTATAGCTACCATGTGTAACTATCCCATCTCGAGTCCATACCGCTGCATATTCCCAGTCATGGCGGTGACCACCACCAAAGTAGTCGAACACTTGGTCTTTTTTGAAGTAAAGTGCATAGAAGTGTCCACAATACTCGCCGTTAGTTGTTGTTTTACAGGCGTAGCGGTGCACAGTATTAGAAGTATTTAAAAATTGATTATCTCTGCAATCTCCTGTGATGCGGCCCGATGTTTTTAGCCCTGAATTTTGCGCGCCAGTTCTACTGATCCCAGCACTCGGCAGGCAACCATCACCATCAAAATCAAACACAGGTTCAGTACCGTTGATAATGTAGGGTGCTGGGAGGGCTTCGTCTAATGCAGCAAAGTCATTGGCGTAAGCATATTGTGCAGACGCAGCAATAATCGCGAGGGACAATAAAGGGAGTTGTGTTGTTGTCATACAGCTTTCCTTAATAAACGCGGTTGTGCTGTTTTGCACAACCGCTATTGATTAGAATCTAAGGTTAAAAACTAAGTATGACTTAAATGTATATTTAATGTTAAGTTTTTTGTTGGTTATTCAGCTTGTTTTGAAAGTCAGATCTGACAATTTCAAGTGCAGCCATGACTTCCTCCGCAGGAAGATCATGCTCCTCTAACAACATAATGAGGTCGACGGCAAGCTTTACATGAGTTGGCGCTTGTTCTAAAGGGGTACTCATACTTGAAATTGTTCCTTTTTAGCGATTTGTGAAATGGCAAAATCAATCGCACGCTCTACCGCCTGTTCCATTTTTACACGCTCGGGCTGAGGCAGGTAAAACTCCATGTCGACATCGTAGCGAATATAACGCGATGGTAGTTGGTTCAATACAGTACAACAAAAGTCAGCCATTACGTCTTCATCATAAATTTTATCTAACTTACGACGGACGATATGTTCGACGACCAGCTTCTCATAATAATTATGAATATCATCATGTAACTTCATACAGCCTCCTGCACATTCCTTTTAAGTTTATATCATAATAGCGGGGTTATCGAACAAAGCCAAAAAGGTTTGTTGATGTATATCTACAAGATGATCAACGTCGCGCTGGTAGCCCCCACCAAGAGCAAAAGCTAATGGGATATTGAGGTGATGAGCATACTCAAAAACAATCGAATCTCGAGCTCTAACACCTTGCTTTGAAACACTAAAGTGTCCTAGTTCATCGCCTTGATAGACGTCTGCACCAGCGTTATAGAGGATGATGTCTGGCTGGTATAATCGAACCGCCAGTTGTAAGGCTTTGCGGACGGTTGCCACATATTGCGCATCCTGTGTATTCACAGGTAAGGCAAAGTCCAAATCGGATTGCGGTTTAATGCGAGGAAAGTTACTTTCACAGTGGATGGAGCAGGTAATGATATCGTCTCTATCTGCAACGATCGTTGCTGTGCCATCGCCTTGATGTACGTCACAGTCAAAGATCAGCACTCGCTCAACCCGTTGATGGGCAATGAGCGTTGCCGCGACCACCGCCCAATCATTAAATATGCAAAAGCCGCTGCCAAAATCGCGATGTGCGTGATGATAGCCGCCGCTTAAGTTTGCTCCAAATCCATATTCGAGCGCATACTTTGCTGCCGCTAAACCGCCACCTAGAGAAATCAAAGTGCGTTCAACTAGTTGCTCACTCCAAGGAAAGCCCATTTTTTTAATTGCTTTTTCGCTCAACGTGCCGTTTAGAAAGCCATCAACGTAATTATTGTCGTGGCAAAGTTGCAGTGCATCAGCTGTGATTTTTTGCTCGGGTTCTTTGATAAATTTAGCAAATTTACTGGCGTTTATTCGTTGGTATAATTTTTTATACTTGCTGATAGGGAAGCGATGCTTTTCAGGCAGGCTCAACTCGCTATAAATAGGGTGGTAGTACAGCATTAACGGCTCTGACTTTTCTCAACTTCTTGAATTTTTTGCTCGGTGGCGGAAATGGCTTTTCTACAGCGGCCAAGGCGGGCATGAAGGGCTAATATTTCGGCATTGAGCTTGGCAGCTTGAGTGGGATCTGCTTTGTCCATCTGTAGTCTTCTGAGATCAATCATTTCTTGCAGTCGACGCTCAAATTCATGATTTTGTGACAGCTCCTGATATAACTCATGGGACGACTGCATAATCTTCTGCACTGCCTTCTTATACACTTTGGCTTTTTTTGGTGTATTCAGTTTGTTTTCTTTCGCCCAGACCGGGGTTGATTTTAACACCTTCAACACGGCTTCCATTTGTGAACCTATCCGCTCGATGGCAAATGTAAAGGCGTGGCGCTGCGCACTTGGCGGTAGGTGGGACATTGCTTCTGCTATTTCTTCAACATAGTCGCTGAGCTTTAAGCTTTTAGTTCGAAATACACGGGCATCAAATAAGCTGGGCTGTGCCTGCATATAACGATTCTTATCAAACCATTTCGCGGAGTCAAATTGCGCTGCTTGTTGCTTTAAGCGGCTGACTTGTTGCTCAAGCTTGATAAGCCCTGTGCTCACGAGAAATAAGCCTCAAAAATGAGCTTGCCAGCAAGTACAATAACCACAGTGTTAAAGAGTGGTTTGATTAGTTTGTTGCCAAACTTAATCGCAGAATGCGCACCAAGCCAAGCTCCAAACATTAAAAAGGCGCCCATGGTGATACCCAGCATAAAGTTAACATGACCCAAGGCTACAAAGGTGATAAGCGAGATAAAGTTGGAAACAAAGTTCATTGAACGAGCAAGACCACAGTTTAAAAGTAAGCTCATTTTATAGAGCATACTGTTAGACGCAGTCCAAAACGTGCCAGTACCAGGCCCTGCCATACCATCAAAAAATCCCAACGATAAACCTTGCGCCCACTGCTTGATTTTGAGTGCTCGATTCGCTTCTGGCAAAGTATGGGAATCTGTTGGGCTTAGCCTACCGACTAAGCTATAAATTGCGACAGCGATGATAATAACGGGGATAAGTTTATTTAAAAACTCGATACTTAAAAAGTCGACAAGTAATGTGCCCAATACGGCACCTATCGCAGTGGCAATAATAGAGCCAATCCAAAAGCTAGGTTTGAATAACTGCTTTTTGTAGTAGGTAAAGCTCGCGGTTAAGGAGCCAAAACTCGCGGCGAGCTTGTTGGTACCTAAGGTTAAATGCGGAGGAAGGCCAGCAGTAAGCAAAGCTGGTACGGTTAGCAGCCCACCACCACCTGCAATTGCATCAATAAATCCAGCAGCCAGTGCGACTAAGCAAAGTAACCCCCAAGTTGTGGGATCTAAAGCGAGTTCAAACATTATTAATCAATTTGCCTTTTGTATGGTGGCAGAGTATCAAGCATGGCTTTGCCATAACGTTTTGTAACTAAACGTCTATCTAAGATGGTGATACGGCCGGAGTCTGATTCCTTACGCAGCAGTCTACCACAGCTTTGTACTAATTTCTTTGCAGCATCGGGTACCGTGATAGATAAAAATGGATTCCCCCCTTTACTTTGCACGAATTCCGCTTGGGCTTCCTCAATAGGGGACGTTGGCACGGCAAAAGGGATCTTAGTCACCACGAGGTTCTCTAAGTATTTTCCGGGTAAATCTAGTCCCTCGGATAAGCTTTGTGTACCAAATAAGATACTGCCACGACCTAAGTCGATATTTGCTTTATGACGAGTGAGTAGGGCGTCACGGGAAAGCTCACCCTGTACCAAAATATTGAGATTTTTACCTCTTAATTTTTCTACCACATGATTCATTTGCCAATAAGAAGCAAACAGTACAAGGTTAGCCTTACTGGTGTCTAAATAGGTTGGCAGGGCATCCGCTAAATAATCGCTAAAGGCTTTATCCGTTGGATCTGTTTGGGTTTTTGGCAAATGCAATGTCGCTTGATTGGGATAATCAAACGGAGAATCAGCCTTGATATATTTAACACCAGGCTCTTTTGCCAACCCACTTTCGTGGGCGAAATGATCGAATGTGCCCAAAGCACTGAGGGTTGCGGAGCAGAGCACCGCGCCTGCACACTCTCGCCAGAGGTGATCCTTCAAATAATAGCCGACTTCAATCGGACAATCGCAAAGTAAATGGTCGTGATGGTGTTTGTATTCTAAGCGTTTTATCCACCTTGCATGTGGCACGCTGTCGCCTTTTCGAGCATAGCTAAACCAGAGTTTGTTGAGTTGCTCAAGTCGGTTGATATATTGACCGCTTTCAACCAATAATGGGTCGGCTAAAAAAGCTTGTACATCGCCGTCTGAAACATCGCCCGACAGAGCATCATGCATCTTGGTAAGGCAACGCAGTGCATCTTGCGTGGCATCCGCAATATCTTTTGCTTTTACGGTGAGCGCTTCAGGTACTTCGCCATGACTAAAGCGGTAGGTATCGTCATCGTTATAAGTAAAGTCGCTCTGATCGAGTATATCCCTTACCGCTCTAAGGTACTTCGCAGCGTCATTGGCTGCATCATTCAGTTTGAAATTCTGCCCAATGGCTTTTTGCGAAACCACGGTGTTTGCCATCTTTCCGCTAAACTTAAGTAGCTTTTCAAGCCACTCGATAGTGCCTTTAATCGTTGCCGCTGCAGAAGAAAAATCTCTGGTAATATGAGGCAGGTGGTGCGCCTCATCAATTACGTAAAATGTTTCTTCTGGTTCCGGTAATATCGTTCCGCCACCTAGTTCTAAGTCGGCCAGTAACAAAGCGTGATTAATCACCAACACATCCATTTGTGCAATCTTTTGTCGAGCTAAATGAAAAGGGCATAAGTGATGAGATTTTAGTTGCCGTTGGCAGGCGTGTTTATCACAAGCGATAACATTCCAAACTTTATCTGGAATTGTGTCTTCCCAGCTATCTCTATCACCTTGCCAGCGCTTTTCTTGGTAAGCAAGTGCTAACTCTCTTAAACACCTTTGCTCCATTTGAGAAAGCGGACTGCTGGTTGTCGGCATCATCGACATTTGCATCTCATCATCGCTGACGGCGGCCATCAGTTTTTGTACACAGATGTAGCGTTGACGGCCTTTTACGAGGTCAAATTTAAAGTCTATGCCTGAATGTTCTTTTAAAAATGGCAACTCTTTGTTGATCAGCTGTTCTTGTAAAGCGACGGTTGCAGTCGAGATGACGAGTTTCTTTTTACTTGAGAGTGCAACAGGAAGCGCGCCGAGTAGATAGGCTAAAGATTTTCCAGTACCTGTTCCTGCTTCAATCACGCAAATACGTTGAGTGCGGTGATAATCACCAGAGAGTGTTTTTGCGATTTCGGCGACCAGATAATTTTGACTCGGACGAGGACGAAAGCCATCTAAAGCGGAGGCGACATTTTGATGTGCTTGGCGGATGGTTTTTTTTAGTTTGTCTGAGAGCATAATCTATTTAGCCTAGAGTTCTGATATGAAGCAAGCCTACCACTTGAGTCTCGATTTTTAGTTAATCACTGCGTTAATGGATAGGTTTTATTCTGTTTGTGACTTTATGTTCAATAAACAGGTGGATATAATTACAGTGATTCGTCTATTTTAGGGTGGTATTGGAGTTGGCACAAGCGATATATCAGGGCTTTATTTTATCGAGACAGCAGATGCAGGTAAATGGCCAACTGCGCTTGTGTTATTGGCTCAAATCGCAACATCAGTTACTCAAGGTGTGGGTAGAGGATGAGCAGCCACTCTTTTTCATTAAACAAGATAAAAAAACGGAAGTAGAGCTGCTGCTAAGTCGCGCTCAGTTGCAGTTTAGCATCTCGCCAAGTCAACTAAAGCACTTCGATCAAGCTCCTGTTTGTGTTGTGAAATTTCGCACCTTGAATCACTTCTATGAGGCAAAACAGCTACTTGAAAATAAAATCGCGTTATATGAAGAGGATATTCGCCATTCCGACCGCTATTTAATGGAGCGCTTTATTCGCGGAGCTGCTTGGGTCAAAGGTAAAGCCACGCAAAAACCGGGCTATATCGAAATTACTCAGGCGCAATTTAAGGCTTGTGATGATTATAGGCCACACCTTGAAATGCTTTCTATCGATATAGAATGTAACGGCGAGGGGGTCTTATTTTCGGTGGGTTTAGTGACCGATACCAAAAAGCTGGTGATCATGATAGGTGAGGCGCAGCATGCTGCCGTCAATGTCGTTTGGGTTGAAGATGAAATTGCGTTATTAGAAGAGCTGGTCAAGCAAGTGAATCGTTTAGACCCAGATGTGTTAATCGGATGGAATGTGATTGAGTTCGATGCCGCAATACTTGTGGAACGCGCACAGGCTAACGGCGTCGCACTTGCGATAGGGCGAGATGGCGGAGCGATGTCGACCTTCAAAGGTAACTATACCCGGGTGTTTATTCCGGGGAGAGTGATGCTAGATGGCATCGATATGATGAAAAATGCGACCTATCACTTTGAAACATTTAAACTGAGCTTTGTGGCTGAGAAGATTTTGGGTACTACCAAGCTTATCGCACAGGATGACAGGCTTGAGGAAATCATCAGGCAGTTTCATCATGATAAACCGGCGCTCGCAGCGTATAACTTACAAGATTGTCAGTTGGTGCTCGACATTTTTAGTAAACTAAACTTACTTGAATTTGCCCTCGCTCGAACTCAGTTGACGGGTTTGGAACTCGAGAAAATGGGTGGCTCAGTCGCCGCGTTTACCAACTTGTATTTACCGTTACTGCACCGAAGCGGTTACATTGCACCAAATTTATCTGAGCATGGCATTAACTTTGACAGTCCCGGCGGTTATGTCATGGACTCAAAGCCAGGCCTCTACCAAAATATTTTGGTACTCGATTTCAAAAGCCTTTACCCCTCAATTATCCGCACTTTTTGTATTGACCCTATGGGGTTAATAGAAGGATTACAACATCCAGAACATGCCATAGAGGGCTTTAATAAAGGTAAATTTAGCCGCACAGAACATCATTTACCGGGTTTAGTCGCCGCGCTCTCCAGCGCACGTGAACAAGCTAAATTAGACAAAGACATGATGCTCTCACAGGCGATTAAAATCATCATGAATAGCTTGTATGGCGTACTTGGGTCTAAGGGATGTCGCTTTTACGATCCTCGTCTTGCGAGTTCAATAACGATGCGCGGTCATCAAATAATGCAACAAACGCGAACCTGGATTGAACAGCTTGGATATGAAGTGATCTACGGCGATACCGACTCAACTTTCGTCTGTTTACCCGAGTCTTTGCGTAGCGAAGCGTGCCAAGCAATAGGCAAGCAGCTGATGATAGAAATTAACGAGCGCTGGCGCGTTTTACTGACGGAAAGCTTTGGTCTTCACAGTTATTTAGAAATAGAGTTTGAAACACATTATAGCCCATTCTTTATGCCCACCATTCGTGGTCAAGAAGTCGGCTCTAAAAAGCGATATGTTGGGCAGATCACAGATCTTGGCGAGCAAAAGCTGGTTTTTAAAGGAATGGAGACCGTGCGTAGTGATTGGACGGAAATTGCAAAGGAATATCAACAAGCAATTATTCGCGCGCTGTTTGACGGGCTCGACACCGTTGAGATCACTCATCAATACATAAATGAGATTTTCGCTGGAAAAGTAGACGAAAAACTCATTTATAAAAAGAAGCTTGGTAAGTCTGTTGAGTTATATACAAAAAATATCCCTCCTCAGGTAAAAGCGGCGAAACAAGCTATCGAAGATGGATTGTTGCAAACTGCTAAAAAGGGGGCGCAAATACCGTATTATTTAAGTACCGATGGACCCAAGTTCGCGCAGCAAGGCAAGCTCGTAGATATTGATTATTATCAATACATTGAAAAACAAATTCTTCCTATATATCAGATGCTTCCAAATGCATCTAAGCTATCAATTCGTTCCGATGGGCAACAAAGTTTCGATTTGATTTAATAGGGATCGTGCTTTCAAATTGCAGCCACCTTCAAGTCTCAAAATTAATTGATCAGCAAAAACACACTAAAATGAAGTTCCTTTTTTGTTAACTAAAATGGTGTGTTTCACCTTGTTTTCATATTTAGTCCCGTTTTTGTGGATTTTTATTTTTATCAAGCTCACGGTTGTGTGGTTTTGTTATTTTAATTCAATATCTTACGTTGTGGTTTTTTTGTGCCTGCAATTGGTAATTGCAAAAAATGGTATAATTAACCTTGATCATTACTCGGGTGTTTGTTTAATATCTTGCCCCTAATGTTGCCAATTTAGAAATTAACAAGGCGACAAAATAATAATTAATACAAGCTGTTTACAATAAAACAATCCAGGGTGATTCACATGCTAAACAATAAGTTAACTAAGGCGATTCGCTTAGCGATCGCGTTTGGTGGCGCTAGCGCTGCCGTGTTTGCAACCAATGTAGTTGCAGAAGAAGAAGGCGCGAAAAGCGTTGAGCGTATTGAAGTTACAGGTTCTCGCTTAAAGCGCACCGACCTTGAATCTACTGCCCCAATTACTGTTATCGGCGGCGAAGCGCTTGGCGATATGGGTATCAGTAACGTTGGTGAATTTGTTCAATCAAACCCAGTTATGTCTGGATCACCAGCAACAACAACGCGTAACAACGGCGGTAGTGGTGGTGTATTTGTAGAACTACGTGGTTTAGGTTCAGAGCGTACGCTAGTACTTATCAATGGTCGTAAGCCTGTAAGTGCAGACTTCCAGAATATTCCTGCTGCGATGATCGACCGTATCGAAATTCTAAAAGATGGTGCTTCGGTTGCGTATGGCTCGTCAGCAATGGCTGGTGTTGTAAACATCATCACCAAAAAAGAACTTACTGGTGTTGAAGTTAAAGCAACAACGTCTTGGTATGACATGTTTAGTGGTGGTAAAGAGCAAAGCTTCCAACTAGTTGGTGGTAAAGAGTTCGATGCAGGTCATATCACAGTAGGTTTCGATTATACCAAGCAGGATCCAATCTATCAGGGTGATGTGAAAGATGTTAACTTCTTCCAATACCCTTGGCAGGTGCTCTCAGAAGAAGGTGCTAAGAGCTTTTACGAGAACGGTTTAATTCCAGATGGTGACAATGCGAACGTATTCATTTTAGGGTCTGGTTCGACTCCTTGTGGTAATTTCTACGTTGAAGGTAAAGGTAACTTTACCAACGACAAATGCCCAAGTGGTGGTGACGGTAAGCCTTCTCTAAGCGACATGCGTCCATTTGTCGGCGGTGGAGAGGTAAACGATACTTACAATTACAACCCAGTAAACTTAATGCAAACACCTTTTGAAGTCGTTAACTTCTTTGTTGATACTTCATTTGAGTTAAACGATGACCTTGTTGTATATACAGAAACACGCATCAATAAGCGTACCTCAAAACAGGAACTTGCGGCTGTACCTTTCGACACAGCCTATGACCCAGGCTATGTAGTTACACTGTCAAATGGTTCGACGGCTAACGGTGTATCAGCTGATAACTACTATAACCCATTCGGTGAAGATGTTTATCGCTCTCGTCGTCGTATGCTAGAGGGTGGTCGTTACTTTGAACAAGATTATGTTCGTTTCCAACAAGTTGCAGGTCTAAAGGGCGCAATTAACGATAACTGGCAGTTCGATGCTTACTACAACTATGGTGCAAATAGCCTTCAAGATACTGACTTTGGTCAGCTATACGGTCCACACCTAGCAAAAGCTTTAGGCCCATCATTCAAAGATGACGCTGGCAATGTGGTATGTGGTACGCCTGACGCACCTATTTCTGATTGTGTATCGTTAAATGTATTTGGTGGCCCAGGAACTGTGACGCAAGAGATGCTTGACTACATTACTGCTCCACTAGGCGATCACTATAATGATTCATTCCACCAAGTTCGTGTTGACGTGTTTGGTGAGCTATTTGAAGTCCCAGCAGGTTATGTTTCAAGTGCATTTGGCCTTGAGTATTACACCACTGAGTTTGAACAAGTAAATGATTCTGGTAAGTTCTTTGATTCAGTGACTGGTAACACCAGTAAGCCACTAACAGGTCTATCTAAGAACTACACAGCTGCATCGGCAGAGTTCTTGATCCCACTAGTTCGTGATTTAGGTGTTGAATCTGCAGATTTAACGCTAGGTGCACGTTATGACGACTTTAGCACAACTGGTTCAAACTTCTCTTGGATGGCTAAAATTGAGTCAAACATTTTTGATGGCTTAAAGTTCCGTGCAAACTATTCCGAAGTATACCGTGAACCAACGCTAAGCGATTTGTATTCGCCAGAGCTTGATTCATTTGAAAGCGCTTCAGATCCGTGTTCTGCGGCAAACATTGGTGGTTTATCTGCAGCCGGTCAGGCTAAATGTCTTGAAATGGGGGCTCCAGCAGGCGGTCACAACAGTGCTGACGCGCAAGTTCGTACACGTTTAGGTGGCAACACAGGTGTTCAATCTGAAGAAGGCGAAACATTCACTATTGGTTTTGTGTGGGCTCCTGATTTTGTTGAAAACTTAGGTGTCACTATTGATTACTGGGATATCAACATTGAGGGTAAAATTGGTTCTCTAGCAACTGATGATATTCTGCAGGGTTGTTATGCTGGTCTTATCGAAGATATGTGTGCAAAAATCTCACGTGGCTTTGATGGTTCAGTTGACCGTGTAGACAGTCGCACTACAAACTTACAAAGTATGACTGCTCGCGGTATCGACCTTGATGTGAATTATTCATTTGACACAGACTTCGGTGCATTTGTTGCTAGCGTATCATGGACTCACTTCTTAGAGCGTGGAGAAGAAAACTTTGATGGTGAAACAGGTACATTTATCGTTGAAGATCTCGTTGGCAGATTTGAAGATGACACGTCTTACTTTGAAGACAAAATCTTATTCAATCTACGTTATGACCTAGACAACCTACGTGTTGTGTGGGCTGCAAACTATCAGTCTGGTCTTGAGTACGGTGATCTAACTTACATTAAGCGTGATAATTACGATTCACTAGCAGGTTTAGTTGCTAAAGTTGATTCATATGTGTATCACGATTTAACAGCACAATACTCATTTGACACGAACACAACGGTGCAAGCCGGTATTCGTAACCTAACGGACGAGCTACCTCCTTATATTGAAACAGCGTTCAATGCGAACACTGATGAAAGTAACTTCAAGCTATTCGGCCGTCAGTTCTTCTTGGGTGTAACTCAAAAGTTCTAAACAAAGTTTAGCATTTCGACTCAAGTCGGCCTCAAATCGAGGCCGACTTTTTGTCTCAAAAATAAGTCCGAGTCCGATCTCACTAAACACTTTTCCTTAACAACTCCAACAGCGTATTGATTGCTTTTACACAGTGATGCTTACAATGAACAACTGATATATAGCAACACTTGATGGTCTAGTGCGATTTTTGTCCCCATATTGTTGCGCAAAGAAGGAAAGTTTGCGATGAATAACAAAATGGGTAAAAAAAGTGAACTTATTTTTAATTTTATAACTTCATGAGTTATAAGGAGAAATTTGATATTTTATGTTAAAGTAGTGGTGTTTTACGTTTATTTTATGAAATGATTGTTGACCCTATGTTGGTACTAAAAGTAGTATAACCTTCGATACGATAAATCGACCAACTTTGGAAACAGGATTTGATTAATATTAAATTATTGTTTTCATATGGTTTTTGTATATATAAAAATAAAATCAGGGATCAATCATGTTTAATAATAAAGTAAGCAAAGCTGTTCGCTTAGCATTAGCTTTCGGAGCTGCATCAACAGCAGCATTCGCCAGTACAGCTGTTTCAGCTGAAGAACAGCAAGCCGAAGAAGGCGAGAGCGTTGAGCGCATCCAAGTAACTGGTTCGCGTATCAAGCGTTTTTCAGAAGTTGCACCTACTCCAGTTACTTCTATTACAGGTGTTGAGTTAGTAAACGCAGGTATTACTAACGTTGCAGACCTTCTTCAAAAACTTCCAGCTTCAGGTGTTGGTTCATCTCCAACAACTACTACAAACTCTATCTTCGGTGCTGGTATTAATACCACTGACTTACGCCAATTGGGCGAGGGTCGCACACTTGTACTTGTAAATGGTCGTCGTTATGTTGGTGCTTCTGTAGATAACCCTGCTGTAGACTTAAATGGTATCCCAACAGAAATGATCGAACGTATGGATGTTGTACACGGCGGTGCATCAGCAGTATACGGTTCTGATGCGGTTGCAGGTGTTGTAAACATTATTTTGAAGAAGTCTCAAGATACAATCGATTTTAACTATAAAAAATCTACTCCAGAACAAAGTGGCGGTGGTTCAGAATTCTTCTCATTCACTTTTGGTGATGAGGGTGAGAAAACAAGCTTTATTACAAGTTTGTCATACTCAGAAACAGAGCAATTGTCAGCAGAACAGCGTGACTTTTTACGTAACCCAGTAACGACTTTACGTAACCCAGACAACACAAGTGACAAAGATGGCTTGCCAGAGCGTGTACTTGCCGATGGTAAATGGGCGCAATACGGTGGACTTCAAACTTTAGGTATTTATGACCGTGCTGGTGATGCTTTTCTACCTGATGGTCACTTTGTATTTGGTGACAACGGGGAGCTAACTCCATTTGCGACAGGTGGAGGTCCACAGCCAGCTCCTAACGATCAACACCGTTATTTCGGTGATGAATTTGCTAATGGTTATAAATTTATTGAACACCAATATTTGGCAACGCCACTGAGACGTTTCAACGTATTTTCAAATGTTGTAAATAACTACCATGAAGACCACTCAATGAACTTTGAGATCTCATTCTCTAAGGCGAGTGCGTATTCTGAAAGTAGCCCAATTTTCTTATATAGTACCCTACGTGCGGATAACGCATTTTGGCACCCAGATGCAAAAGCACAGTTTGCAGAGGCAGGCTACGAAGATGACGACACAATCGGAGTCTATAAACTAGCTCAGGGCTTTGGTAACCGTACTTATGAAGATGATCGTACTTCATTAAACACGACGCTTTCTTTCCAAGGTGTTTTGCTAGATGACTATGATTATGAAGTCTATTTCAGCTATGGTCGTAATAAAAACGACACAGTTTGGAATGGTGAATTCCTAGAAGAAAATTACAATAACGCGATCGATGCTGTGTTGATTGATGGTGTTGTTCGTTGTGCTAACCGTAATGAAGAAGGTGAACTTTTAGGTGCGTTGGATGGTTGTCAACCGCTTAGTCTGTTTGGCTTAAACGGTGCTTCTCAAGAAGCGATGGATTATGTGACTACATCGGCTTCAATCTCGAAAGTGAAACAACAGCAAATTATCGGTGGTGTACTATCTGGCTATGCGTTCGAAATGCCAGCCGGTGGCGTATCGTTTGCACTTAGTGCAGAGCACAGGAAAGAAACTGGTTCTAACAAACCAGGAGCAGCGATGCAAAATAACCTAGTATTTGGTAACTTTGTATATGGCTGGGAAGGATCTTTCACGGTTGATGAGATTGGTCTAGAGACTTCAATCCCTCTACTAGCAGACGCGCCATTTGTTGAGTCGTTGAGCCTAGAGCTTGCAGCTCGTTACATGGACTACTCGTCTGTAGGTGATAATGTTGCTTGGAAGGTTGGTTTTAACTATGCGGTAAATGACCAGTTACGTTTCCGTGCGACTAAATCGCAGTCAGTTCGTGCTCCTTCATTATCACAAATTCATGCAGCAGGTACTCAGTCATTTAGGTCGTATAGAGATCCATGTGACCAAGTTGAAATTGCAACCGCTGATGCTGAAAAGAAATCGAATATTATCGCAAACTGTAAAGCCGCGGGTATCCCTAACCCAGGTCCTTTAGAGTCAAATTGGAGACCATCTGTTGATTGGCGTGGTGTTACACCTCCAAGTGTGAATTCTGGTAATCCAAATCTAAAAGAAGAGACTTCTGACGATACATTGTTTGGTTTTATCTATACACCGACAGAAGACTTAACGTTAATTGTTGATTACTGGAGCTTCGATGTAGAAGACGCTATTGCATCTCTAGGTCCGCAGCGTGTGGTAGACGATTGTTACGAGGCATCGAGCCTTGATAACACATCTTGCGAGTTAGTAGACCGTGACCCAGCGACCAAAGAGATCTCAATTGTACGTAATGCACCATATAACTTAGCGTCTTATGCACTTAAAGGTGTTGATATCGAGTCAACATATAAGTATGAAACTGAGTTTGGTTCATTTGATTTCCGTCTACTTGCTACATACTTAGAGCACCGTGAGTTTAATACTGACGTTGCGAACGAAGAGTATGAATTTAACCCAACAGTTGGCGAAATTAGATACCCTCGCTGGCAAGGTAACTTGACGATTGGCTACACATACGATGATTTGTATGTTGGTCTAATTGGTAAGTATCGTCATTCGACAGTAAACGATAGAAAGTGGACTGCTGAAGTCAATAACTACAATGACGTTCCTTCATATACTGAGTGGACATTGAATGCTCGCTATACAGTTAATGAAATGATTGAGGTCCGTGCTGGTGTAGCTAACCTATTTGATATTACACCACCGAGAAATCCAGGAACATATGATGAAGGTGAGTTCTTTGATGTTTACGGCCGTCGTCTAAACGTTGGTCTTAATATCCGATTCTAAAAATGAATTAACATACAAAAAGGGCTAACTTCGGTTAGCCCTTTTTTATTTCAGTATCCCAACCATAATATTGTGGAGGTTGGACAAAAATACGTTAACCTGAACTTGGGATAAGAAGTTAGTTATTAAACTAAAATACCTAAGCTCAAAAGCGTAATATCACTCTAGCCAGAAGCTATTTCTTAATACAAGGCAAATTTGTGCGTCAATAGCTGGCCTATTGCAAGCAAATTTAACGCAGTAGTAAGAGATAACAGCTGCTAAAGAACAAGTTACTATCCCGAGTTCAGGTTAAGTTAAGTCACATCGACTACTTTACTCGCTTTACGATAGCGTATTTTAAAACCACTCCAGGCTGGCAATTCCCACCTCTTTGGTGCGCCTTTCCTTGTACCGTTGATATGAGTAAGCTCGATTCTTTTTCCTTTAAAGTTATAGCTTACCGCCATAGTCAGCTCTGGAATTGACCAGGTTAGCGGAAACTTTTCAATAAACGGTGTTAATTCCCACGCTTCAATTTCTTTGAATAACAAGTCTTGTTCGCTGATTAGTTCTATATCGTCATAGCTTTCTATACCAAGGGCCGTTAGTTTGTCACTTAAAAAGGAGTTGAGTGTGGGCACAAGTTCATCGCGCTCATGAAATTGGTAGAACAATGCAGTTTGCTCAATACTGGCTTCTATTTGCTTGGCCAAACCTGAAAAGAGCGTATTATTATGGATAAGAAATACTAAGGCATAAACAACATCCTTAGGCTTTTCAAGGCGCTTAGTTTGTTGGCCTAAAACCTCGTCACTGTAATGTGTAATAAACTCACCCCAAAGCTCACCATTATCAATATGGGCAGAGTGCAATGTTTGGTTGCCGAGGCCCATTTCAAGTAATTGCTTTTTCGTTAGTAGCGCATTACACATCGCGAGCGTCTTGGCTTGTTTGGTACCTTTACCTGCGAGAGAAAAAGTATCTAATACCAGTAATGCTTCAGCCTGTCCCGAGACGCGAGTATGGTTTGAAGGCATGACTTCAGCTAGGCCATTGTTAAAGCCGTTGCGACGGTTTTGCTTATTAATATAAACCCAGTGTGGCATTAGCTTAGCTAACTCAATGACCAGTTTGTCATGGTCAAAACTGGCTGCCTTATCTAAAGGTGGTAGTGCAAATGCTTCACGCAATTGCGTGCTAAATTGCTGTGCTTCTGTGAGCGCCTCAGGCGTAATATCAATTAATTCTTCAGTTTGTCCTCTCACCACCGCGATAGCGATTTCTATATCTGAGCCTCGAGTAAATCGGCTATTTAATCTTGTTAAACGCTCTACATCATTAGGTAGCTGGTAGACTCGGGCTGGCACAGACAGTAGCGAAATAAGGTCAATAGCCGCTTGGCGTAGCGTGTTTGAAGCCAATTTATGGATCACATAACCAAACTCAAAATCGACTGGTAGCGGGTACAGCAGCTTGCCAAGCGGAGTTGCTATATTTTGTTCATCAATGGCTTCTAATGTAATTAGCTGTTGTGTAGCTTTATTTAGTGAGCTTTCAGGAAGTGGGTCAATAAAATCAATAGACGAGACGCCTGTTGTTGCGCAGCCCGCCGCAAGTACAAGCTCTGTCAATGATTCTCTTTGGATTTCAGGCGGGGGGCTGTCTATCAATGGCGCGTATTGGCCATATAACCGGATACATAGTCCCGGTTGCGTGCGTCCTGCGCGTCCTAGACGTTGCTTTGCCGAATCTCTTGCAATCGCATCTAAGCCTAATACGGTTTTTCCAAGGCGCAAATGAGTACGACGCTCAAGCCCTGAGTCAATCACGCAAGTGACATTGGGAATAGTGAGCGAGGTTTCGGCAACATTGGTTGCGAGAATAATTCGACGTGTACTTTGTGCGGTTAATGCAATGCGCTGAGCTTCTGGGCTGCAGCCACTATATAAACCAACGATAGTCGCTGGCAGCGCTTTTACTTTAGCTAAGCTTGCTTGGATCTCGGCCTTGCCAGGTAAAAAGACCAAAATATCGCCCTGGCAATATTCCAATGCGTATTGGCAAGCTGCAAAAACTCGAGTATCGAGTTGCTCTTTTTGGGGCATAGTTCTTGGATCGGGCGCGTGAAAACACTCTTCAACGGGGTAAATGAATCCTTCTGACTCGAAGATAGGGGCGCCTAAATAAGAGGCTAATTTTTGGCTGTTTAACGTCGCCGAGGTAACAATTAGTTTGTGTGATTGAGCCTGCTTTAAGAGCGCTAATAATAAGTCCATGTCCCAGCGTCTTTCATGAAACTCATCCAACATAACGACGCTGAATTCTGCAAGTTTGCTCTCAAAAAACCACCTTAATGCCACACCAGGCGTTGCATAAACTACCTGAGTGTCTGGTGAAAACTTCCCCTCAAACCGAATAGCAAAGCCCACCTTTTCACCAAGCGGTGAGCCACTTTGAGCCGCGACATATTCAGCTAAAGAGGTACAAGCAATACGTCGAGGTTCTATGACTAATACTCTGCCATGTTGTGAGGCCCAGAGCGGAAGTTGGGTTGATTTGCCAGAACCTGTTGTGGCACATACAACAATCGCATTTTGTTCGCTTAGTGTTTGAGTAAACTGAGGCTGTAAAGATTCAATGGGTAAAGACATAGCAGTTCATTTGCATTTTTTCGCCATAGTAACAAAGTTTGCTTGAAAAAGTCGGAGTCAGTACCAATTAATATTTGACGGATTATTCAACCTGAACTCGGAATAAGAAGTTAGGGAACTGATATAAAATACGCCTTCTAACATTATTCAACTCTAGCCAGATGTTCTTTCTTAATACAAGGCAAATTTGTGCGTCAATAGCTAGCCTATTGCAAACAAATTTAACGCAGTAGTAAGGGATAACAACTGCTAGAGAACAAGTTATTATTCCTAGTTCAGGTTATTTTATAAAGGCCAACAGTCATGATAGAAATAGTGCTTATTATCGGCCTTATTCTATTTGTTTCTCTGTATTGGAACTGGGAAAAAATTCAAAGACTGCAGTGGCAAAGGAAATACCAAGACCAAACGCTGAGCGCCTCAGATAAGCAAGTATTGCTAAAATACATGCCTATCTATCGTAAGATGACAGATGCTGACCGCGCACAGCTGGAAAAACATATTGTCTGGTTTCTTGGCGAGAAACGGGTGTTGGGTAGAGATGGATTAACGGTGTCACGCTCGATGACTTTAATTATTGCCGCAGATGCCTGTTTACTGGTTCTTAAGCAAGCTTGGCCGTTATATCCCAACGTCAAAGAAATATTACTCTATCCCAGTAGCTATTACGCGCCACAAACTTCTAGAGATGGTGCAGGTTTGGTTAGTTTTCACCAAACAGTTCGTCAAGGAGAGTCTTGGCCTGGAGGTACTTTAGTGCTGAGTTGGCACGATGTACTTGAGGGAAATCGATTGCCTGAGGATGGCCACAACTTGGTGTTTCATGAGTTTGCCCATCAACTTGACCAACAAACTGGTGCGACGAATGGAACGCCTGCGTTACCTGTAGGAATGAGTTACCAAGACTGGGGGAGGGTGCTATCAAAGGCTTACCAGCACTTAAAAATGCAGCTGTCTTACAATATGCCCCATGCTATTCATTCATACGGCGCAACAAACGAAGCGGAGTTTTTCGCCGTGGTAACAGAAACCTTTATTGAAAAGCCCCATGAACTCAAACAGGAAAACCCAGAACTATATAATTTGTTAAAAGACTACTATCAGTTTGAACCAAGAGATTGGCAACAACATTAAAGCATAACTGACGCTAGCTAAAATAAAAAAACCGCTCGGTTGAGCGGCTTTTTCTTAAGAGCTTCGATTAAGAAAAGCTAATTTCTTTTCTTTCGCGTTTTTCTCTTCTTTGACCTTCAGGACGGCGTTTATCACCACCGCCACTACGTGGGTCTTTAAAGCTACGCTTACGGTCTCTTTGCTCTTCGCCTCTGCCTTGACCTTGGTCGGCAGGGTGAGTGCTCTTAGTCATGTTCATAGGGCGTTGACAGATGTGGACGCTCTTGAAGTGGCTAAGTACATCACTTGGCATATTTTGCGGCAATTGAACCGTGCTGTGTTCATTGAACAGACGGATCTCACCGATGAACTTGCTTGAGATATCCGCTTCGTTTGCGATAGCACCAACGATGTTCTTAACCTGAACACCATGATCACGACCTACTTCGATACGGTAAGTATCCATTGGACCTGATGCACGGTCACGACTACGAGATTTGCGTTCACCACGCTCGCCACGGCTACCATCTCTGTCGCGACGCTCGCCACGACGGTCGTCACGTTCTCTACGCTCACGCTGTTGAATTTGAATATCTTCAACTTTCAGCGGCGTTTGCTGCTGTGCAAGACACAATAGCGCTGCTGCTAAGTCTTCTTGGCTCAGCTCTAGCTTTTGTGCAAGGCCTGATGCGACTTTTGAGAAGAACTCAATGTCTTTGTGCTCAAGCGCTGTAGAGATCTTAGTCTCTAATGCACCAATACGCTTTTCTTCAACGACTTTCGCACTTGGTAATTCAACCTGTGCAATATCAGAGCGCGTATGGCGCATGATGTTCTTAAGTAAATAACGCTCGTTGTTCTTAACGAACAAGATTGCTTTACCTTGACGACCAGCACGGCCGGTACGACCGATACGGTGAACATAAGCTTCACAGTCTTGTGGGATATCGTAGTTAACAACAAGGCTTAGACGTTCTACGTCAAGACCTCGTGCTGCAACGTCGGTTGCGATAACGATATCTAGCAAGCCGTTCTTAAGACGGTCTACTGTGCGCTCACGCGCCTGTTGGTTCATGTCGCCGTTGAGCGGTGCAGCTGAGAAGCCTTCACGCTCTAGTAGCTCTGCAAGCTGAACAGTATCATTACGTGTACGTACGAACACGATAGCACCGTCGTAATCTTCCGCTTCTAAGAAACGTACGATAGCTTTGTTTTTGTGTGCAGTTGCACGCCAGTAAACTTGCTCGATCGTAGATACTGTAGAGTTACGCGGAGTGATCTTAACTTGTTCAGCATTGTCTAAATATTTATTACAGATTGATTGGATCTGCTTAGGCATAGTCGCAGAGAACAAACAAGTTTGCTTCTCTTCCGGTGTTTTCTCCATGATGCTTTCAACATCATCGATAAAGCCCATGCGTAGCATTTCATCAGCTTCATCAAGTACAAGTGCGTTTAGACCAGAAAGGTCAATCGTCTTGCGGTTGATGTGATCAATCAAACGACCTGGTGTCGCCACAATAATTTGGGCACCACGGCGTAGAGCACTTAGCTGAATGCCATAGCTTTGACCACCATAAAGCGCTAGTACTTCAACGCCTTTAGTATATTTAGCATATTGCTGAAATGCTTCAGCAACTTGAATAGCCAGCTCACGCGTTGGCGTAAGCACAAGAATTTGTGGTTGTTTAACGGATGCGTCTACTTGGTTTAACAATGGCAGTGCAAATGCTGCCGTTTTACCTGTACCCGTCTGCGCTAGTCCCAGTACGTCTTTTCTTTCTAGCAATAACGGTATACATTGAGCTTGGATCTCAGAAGGTGTTTTATATCCTTGCTCTTCGACTGCTTTTAAGATTGCAGGTGAAAGGTCTAAAGATTCAAACGTAACTGGTTCTGACATTAATGCGCCTCAACTATTTTAAAGAGGCGCGAATTGTACAGGAAAGATAAAACAAAAGCTTGCATAAATTCACACTATTTTATATGTGCCTGATATTGGTTAAAATTTAATCTGCAAGGTTTTGCTAATTTACTGGTAAAGGCCTAAATTTGCTTTTGCATAGGCTTCAAATTCAGTAAAGCCACCAATGTGATCTTGGTCGATAAAAATCTGTGGTACGGTAGGGCAAGGTTTGCCAGCTGACTTTTCGAGGTCGGCTTTGCTTACGCCTTCCTTGATAATGTCAACATAGCGAAAATTGAAGTCATCGCGCTCTTGGGTTAAACGCTCTGCCACTTCTTTTGCACGAACACAAAACGGGCAACCTTCACGACCAAAAATAACAGTAAACATATTCTTTCTCCTAAATGAACCTGAACTTCGGATAATTAATGCCTTTCTAGCAGCCAGTTTTAGCGCTAACTGCGTTGAATTCACTTCCAATAGCCAGCTATTGGAAGTGAATTCGCCTGATTATCTCCAAAACTCTCTGGCTAGATAAGGAAATAATTTAATGTGAGCTTAAAAACAATGAGTTGGCTCATTCCTTATCCAAACCTCAGGTTAAATGATTAACTTTAGTATAGAGGATTAATCATGAAGGTAAATTGAATTAAAATGATGAGATTAATCAAAAAAAGCGATTAACTCCGATAGACGGTTTTGATCAAGTGGAAGCCGAACTTGGTTTTTACTGGGCCGTGCACTTCAAATAACGGCTTTTTGAATACCACATCGTCAAAGGCCTTCACCATATCCCCTTTATTGAACTCACCAAGGTCGCCACCGCGCTTTTTTGAAGGACAAAGGGAATGTTGTTTAGCCAATTTGCCAAAGTCAGCACCTTTGGCTAGTTTGGCTTTGATGTCTAAACACTCTTTTTCGGTTTTTACTAAAATATGATAGGCGCACGCTTTAGGCATGAAGGGACTCTCATTATAAAAATAAATGCGATCATGCAGAGCTTGCGCGCCTATGGCAAGTTAAAATGTTACGCTGAAGCCAATAGAAGGACGCATTTCAAAGTCATCGCTTTCCTCTTCTATATATAAATCATTGATTGATTTGACCCTATCATAGTCAAGGTCAACATAGGCTGTATTGTCTTGGCCATATGCATTCATTAGCTCCAAAATTAGCTTGCCATTGAGACCAAATAATTCTGTTTTGCGTTCAAAGCGAATATCTAGGCGATGATAAGTATCAAAGCGCTCTGAGAATGGGTCGCCATACACAGGCAAGTAGCGGTTTGCAAATTCAGGGTTCTCTTTTACACCCACAATTGGGGTATAGGCTTGACCGCTGCGAGCGGTAAAGTTAAAGCCTCCAGACCACTTTTCACCAAAGTCATAGTGAAACACGGCATTCAGAATAAAAGGGGTATCGGCATAATAGTCACGCTTAATGCCGGTTAGCTCATCCTCACGTTCACTTTTTGCAAGGCTTATCGCAATCCAACCATACCAGTCATCGGTTTTGTTTTTGTTAACAATAAAATCAACACCGTAGGCTGTACCGGAAGTCCCATTGATGTAGTTTACTTGAGATAAGGGGGCGCTTTTTGGCAGGTCATCCATGGTTTTATAATAGGTCTCGACGGAATATGACCACTCATTTTCTAACTCCTGTTTAAAACCTAAGGTATAGTGAGTTGAACGCTGTGCTTCAAGTTCCGGGTTACCAACAACAGGTAAAATGTATTCAAGGTCTTGAATGCGGCTGTAAGTGCCAGCCTTGGCTGAGATCACTGTGTCATCGTTATAGAAGTAATTGAGCGCAAGGCGTGGATGGACAATCGTCTCGTCACTGTAGTCATAATATTCGCCTACTATTCCTAATTCACTTTGCCAGTTTGGTGAAAATTGCCAAACGTGATTAACCCCAATAAAGGCAGAATCTGTTCCAGCACTCGATGTGCCCTTAATCCTTTCACCTTTATTTAGATCACAGTCGGGGTCAAACTCAGTGCAAACATAATTAAAAGCGTCGTAGCGGTAGGTGGATTTTTTGTCGTAGTAGCCGGCATCTGCAATGACACGTTGCTCTTTATTTAGCTTATAACTGGCTCGTACTTTATAACTGAGTTGTTCTTCTTCAAAATTCTCAAAGTAGCCATCAGATAAAGTCGCGCGTTGACCGTAGCGCATGGTGGCTTGGTGATTGAGATAACCGACGCCTGCGCGAATATGTAAGTCTTTGGCGTAGTGGTCCCACAAAATGTTCTGACTATTAAATTTACGAATATAGCGAGCATCGCCCTGATATTCTGGGGTTTTAAGGGCAAGATCTGACGCGCCTGAAAACCCAGCCGCAACCGAATCTTCCGCGCCATTGATATTTACCGTTAAGGTATTATTTGCATTGATATCCCACAGCCACTTGGCTTGATAGTCGTGATCATCCGGTGGATCGTTAATGGTGATCCCTGTTGGCTTGCCATCATCATCCTCAAGCTCCTCGCCATCACTGAAAAACAGCGGTAAGGTACTTTTTCTTGCTGACACATAGAATGCAGAATTTTCAGTTGCTTTACCTTCAACAAAAATACCTGCGTTAAACATGGTTAAATCAAGTGTGGTGGCAATATCTTGGTATTTTGGATTACGCAGCGTGACGTCAAACACGGCACCAGTGGCATTGCTGTAACTGGTACCAAATCCAGCAGAATTTAGCTGAAAATCTTGAATTGTATTGCGGTTGAAAATAGAGCTGCCGAAATCGTGAAAGATATATCCTGCGGGCATAAAGTCCACTTCAAAGATATTGTCGTCAGGAGAAGAGCCTCGCACGGCAGGTGCGCCCATAGATCCACCCGCAGCAACAACGCCAGGTAGAGCAAAAGCAGCCCTGAGCGGGTCGCCCATGGCTCCTGGCATGTCTACGAGTTTTTGCGCATCTTCGGTAATTTCTGAAATAACTGAGCTGCGTTTATAGATAACTTCGATGTGTTCAATTTTCTTCTCATCGGCTAATGCATGATTAGTAAGGGTAGTGCAGAGCACGAGGAGTGAAATTTTGCTGAGCGTAAAGTGTGGGGCGTGGCGCATGGTCGGCTTCCTATTCATCCTTTATTAAGATGTGCGTCAGCCTAAACGAAATAATTGTTGATTAATTTCAGAGAGTTGTAATTAACTGTAAGCGGTATACTGAGGTTTCTTACAATCTCGCTCGGATCCCTATCTCAGATGAGTAACCAACAGAGCGCTCGGTTATTTTGAAGTTTTCATCCAGTACATAATATGTAGGGTAAGCCTGCACTTTATACGCTTGTGCTGTGGTCTGATTACCGAGCAATACGGGCATGTCTAATTGTAGATCGCTGACAAACTTTGTTACTTCTTCAGTGGAACGATAATCCAACGCAATCGCCACCGCTTTGACTTTGCCTTGCTGATGTAGTTTATCAATATTTGGCATGCTCACTCGACATACGCCGCACCAAGGCGCAAAAAAATACACGACACTTTGTTGACCTTTAAGCTGAATAGACGAATAAGTTTGCTTGGATTGTAAAATGGGTAGGTGAAATGGCGGCGCCGTTTGCTCTCCCGAATCGGCAAGCATGTTTCTTTCTTGATAGGCTGAAACGGCGAAAAACACCAGCACAATGATGAAAGCTTGGCCAAGTAGCTTGAGCATACTAATGATCCCGTGATAACAATAGGCAACAATAAAGACCGCAGTGTAGCGATCTTTATTGCAGCGGATCAATGTATTTGAGCTTAACCGTAGGGGTTGTCGCCTAGGTAACGTTTCGCTTTTTGCTCTTTTAATTTCGCTAAGTCAACGAGTACCAGACCATCGATACAGTTATTAAAGTCGGGATCTATACTAAAGCTCAGAAAGTTCACGCCTTGCTCTTCGCAAAGCTCAGTATACTGTTTAAATAAGGTTGGTACTTGAGCACCCATATTAGCAAGAATATGTTTGAGCTCTGCGAAATCTTCTCTGATGTCATCGCCACTAAACATGTGTTGATAACGGTTAAGCTGATCATTACTTAGCTTCATTTCGTTGTTCGGCGTGGCGATACCTGCAAGGTTTGAAAAGTAATGTTGGTAGTGATAAACCAACATGGCTTTTGCTTCATCCGGTAACGCGTTTGAGAGGCTGACTGCACCAAACATATAACGGTGTTCTGGGTAGCGCTTTACGAATGCACCGATCCCATACCACAGGTAATCTAGGCTCTTGCGACCCCAGTACTTGGGCTGCACAAAGCTGCGACCAAGTTCGAGGCCTTTTTCGAAGTATGGGGCCATGGCTTCACTGTACGAAAACAAACTGTCGGTATAAAGCCCGGCTTGCCCATGTTCTTCTATCACTTGCTTGGCACTTGCAAGGCGGTAGGCGCCCACCAACTCAAGCTGTTTCGTGTCCCATAACAACAAATGGTGGTAGTGCATATCGTATTTATCGATATCGCGACGATTACCACTCCCTTCTCCCACGGCCCTAAAGGCAATTTCTCTAAGGCGTCCAAGCTCTCTAAATATCACCGAGCTGCCGGTGTATTGGTAAACGTATATTTGCATGCCATCGGGTGTTTCACCGATACATTCGCACGCTTCCACTGCCTTTTTAAGTTCTTTGCGATTTTCTGGAACTGCAATGGGGGTTTGTGTTTTGAGTGGCAGTGGCTTTTTACTGGCAAGGCGATAAAGTTGCTTGCGAATAAGCGCGACTATCTCTTTGTCTTTAAGGTTATCAATAAGATAAGATTCTGGAGGAATGCTGGCGCCTATTTCAAATTCTAGCGACTTTTGCCTTTGTTTAAACATCTCTTTGACCAATAATAAACTGGCTAAAGGCTTATAAATCATACTGGTGCCGTAAAAGAGCGGACTGTTTTTCGCTTTGATAAAAATGGGTAGAATGGGGCAGTTGGCTTTTTTAGCCATTCTTAAAAAGCCAGAGTTCCATTTGCAGTCTTTAATTCCGGTTGGGCTTAAGCGAGAAACTTCACCTGCTGGGAAGATAAGTAGCGCCCCCTCAGATTTTAAATGCTTGTGAATGTTTGCCAGCTCTTGCTTTTTACTGGTCCCTGAGAGGTTATCAACAGGCAGTAATAGTGGATGCATTGGTGTAACCGACATCAACATCCGGTTAGCAACAACCTTTAAGTCAGGCCGTACTTGCGCCAGCACTTTGATTAGTGCCAGTGCATCTAAAGAGCCAATAGGGTGGTTTGCGACGATCACCACCGGACCTTCGCTTGGGATATGCTCTATTTGCTTTGGTTTAAAGCGAGCGTCAAAATCTAACTCATCGAGCACTTGTTCAACAAACTCGAGCCCCTGCAAATGGGGGTAGGTGTCAGCAAACGCGACAAACTCTTGCTCATGCAAGAGATAACCAAGTCCTTTTTTTACTAACCCTTTTACCTTTGGGGAGTTTTCAAGTTGTGGAAGATTTGCTTCAATGACTTTATCTACACTGATCATTTTTCATCACCTGTTGGCGCTTTTTTGCAAGAGTAAAAACTATTAATGACAAGCATGTTGCATTGGTATGTCATTTATTTTGCAGTGATAGCGTATAGCGAAAATAAAGGAACGATATGGCTTTACTTATTTGTGTTACTGGTCGTAATAATGACAAGTTAGTTGCTAAGCTAGCGGCGCTGCTGCCGCAGCAAACCTTGCTTGAATGGCCCGTTGATGATGTTAGCTTATTAAAGGAGGTCGAGTTTGTGCTGGCATGGAATGCGCCAGAGACGTTATGGTCACAGCTTCCTAATTTAAAAGTTGTGCATTCTTACGGTGCCGGTGTTGATAGTATTCCGATGCAGCTATTACCACCACATGTGGAAGTTGCGCGTATCGTTGCCCCAAATTTAGCGAATGATATGGCTGAATATGTATTAGGCCAACTATTAAGTCATAAGCTTAGAGTTAGAGAGTACGGGCACAATCAATCTCAGCAAATATGGAAGCCAAGGCGCGCAAGAGCAGGTCGCACGGTTGGTATTATGGGGATGGGGCAACTTGGCCTTGCGGTCGCGCACAAGCTACACGTAAATGGATTTAACATCAAAGGTTGGTCCGGCTCTGCAAAACAACTCGACAATATTGAGCACTTCAGTGGGCAAGATGAGCTAGCTGTTTTTCTTTCGGACATCGATTATCTTGTGTGCCTTCTGCCATTGACTGAACAAACAAAAGGGATATTGAACGCCCAGCTATTTGCACTCGCGCCAGATCATTGCGTACTCATCAATGTCGCAAGAGGAGGTCATCTTAACGAGGCGGATTTACTCAATGCATTAGCGGCTGAGACGTTTGGCGGGGCTATTTTAGACGTGTTTGACACTGAGCCACTCCCTGCATCACATGCTTTTTGGCAGCAGCCAAACATTAGTATTACTCCACATGTTGCCGCATTAACCAGTTTGAATACGGCTGCTCAGCAAATTGCTAACAACTATTTAGCGATGCAGGAGGGCAAAGCACTCGTTCACTCAGTCCAGAAAAAACAGGGCTACTAATTGATTAAATGATTGTAATTAGCCACAGAGCAGAGTGTAAAGAGAATAGAATAAACTACTGTATAAAAAAACATCTTGAGTGTTTATGAATGATGCATTAATTTAACAAAAAAACAATAATAAAAAGGTCTAACCCATGAAGCAAAGTCAAGGTGGCGCGAAATTATCACTTGTTGTGGTTTCGGTTATTTTGTTAGGTGTATCAGCTTGGTTTAATCAAGCTAGTGCAAGTGAACTTCAGGGGACGACACCCACCGCAAATAGCAAATAAGCCGAGTTTTACTCGGCTTTTTGTTTTTTAGCGTTTAGCGTGACGCTCTCTATTCTCTTGTTTTTTCTCTTCACTCTTTCTTAGTAGTACGTAAGTAGAGCCGCTACCACCATGGCATTTTAATGCAGAGTGAAATGCCAACACTTGCGGCATTTCTTGCAGCCATTTATTTGTATAGCTTTTCAATACAGCGGGAAAGGGTTTACTGTTTAAACCGATACCATGTCTTAATAACAACACTCGGATGCTTTTCGCATGGCAATCGGTAACAAAGTCAAA
Source organism: Pseudoalteromonas sp. NC201 (assembly GCF_002850255.1). Classification (NCBI taxonomy): domain Bacteria; kingdom Pseudomonadati; phylum Pseudomonadota; class Gammaproteobacteria; order Alteromonadales; family Pseudoalteromonadaceae; genus Pseudoalteromonas; species Pseudoalteromonas sp. NC201. Next base: position 2,884,854 of record NZ_CP022522.1, on the reverse strand, counting down.
CAAGGCTTTACGGGCATCATGAAAGGGTTTGCCATGTAAGTCTAAGGTAGCATCAACTTGGTATTTACCTAATCTGAGATTTTTGTATACACCATCTTGGACGCCACTTTTTTTATAGGCGAGTAGATCGTGTGGATCTAATAGATCGACGTACTCTGTAGATAAGTAATTAGGATCAAACTCAAGTTCTTGCTCGGCGGCCTCGCGTTTTGCGAGTTGCGAAATAGTAGGTTCGTTTTTGTGACGGCGTAATTCTGCTTTTTTGTCTTGGGCGAGCGGAGTGACGTCGCCCATTGAAGCTAAAAATAGCTCTTCATCAGTCATGGCCATACTGCTTCTCCATTAACAAGCAATGATGGCCATGATTTTAGCGCACCGAAGTGAAATAGGGAACTAGTCGCTGGGAACTAGTCGCTATGAACGAGTTACTGCAAAGAACTAGTGAACTTCCAGCTGACCAAAGGTATAGACTTTGAATAGATAAAAAGTATTTATCAAAATCAAGCTAAGGTTAGAAATTACACTGGTGTTCATCAGATCAAGGCTAAACGAGATAAAAAGTACGCCACATGCGCACACAGCAGCTATTCTTAGTAGCATTTTATGGTTAATAAAAAAGGCACCAAAACCTAAAGTAAGTAATATTAAGTTAAGTAGCCAGTCGAGCTCGTTTGCCATTGTCTGTTTGGTTCTCCAAATGCGTTTAAAGGATCGCCATTATGGTGATCATTTATGCTTCATTCAACTGATAAATTTTATGATTTTCACATTAGAAATTTTAATGGATTAATGGTGGCTGAATACTTATGTAGCAGCGCTTGCATAAGTCGTTACAAATACCCAGACGCACTTTTTATTTCTTTGTGAATAGTCTCAGCTATAGTTAAGTATCTTCATGATTATCATAAACAAGTTGATGAATCAGCGCAGATTAAGAAATGCATACCTATACTTAGTTACATATGTACAAACCTAAGAGAGTTCCGCATAAGGCGATAATAAAAAGCCGTAGGCGACAAAAATAATTAAGGAAAGGCAATGAAAATGCTCAAGTACTACCTGTTTGCAAGTCTCTGTTTAGCCGCACTCACGATCCACAGTATTGGATCTTGGCTAATGTTGCCGCTTGCGTGGTTTACCGTCTCTATTTCTTTAGTTACTTTTGCTTATGCAACCAACTATCCGCACATATTTAGAAAGCACGGTACAGGCAAAATTCCTTGGTATATAACTTGGCTATTTTGGCCTTATTTAGGCTGTGTACATTTATACAATGCAATTGAAAGAGGTAGAGATGTTGTTGATGCATTTCAGCCGCTTACCGATGATTTATTTGTTGCTTGTCGGTTATTTCCAAGCGATGTGGATATGCTTAAGGCGGAAGGGATTGAAGCCATTTTAGACGTAACTGCGGAGTTTGATGGGTTAAACTGGTCAGCAGAACAGCAAGGCTTACACTACCTCAATATTCCAGTGTTAGATCATCAAGCGCCTACCTCAGAGCAGTTAGCGCATGGCATGGCATGGATAGCGGCGCAGCACGAATTAAAGCGAAAGGTTGTGGTGCATTGTGCGTTAGGTCGAGGACGCTCAGTGTTCTTTTGTACTGCTTATTTACTTGCAACCAACCCCGATTATACCGTCCGTGAAGCACTTGAAAAAATTCAAAACCGCCGTGAAACAGCAAGGTTAAACAAGCATCAGCTAAAAGGGCTGACAAAGCTACATCACAGTCAAAATTTTACCCATAGTGAGCAGGCGGCATTAGTCATTAACCCTGTATCAGGATCGGGTAAATGGTTTACCTATGAAAACGACATTGTGGGTATGCTGACGGAAAAATATAACTTATCCATTCACTTTACAGAGAAAGAGACAGATGTCGCGGCTTTGGCTAAACAAATCATGTCTGATAAACAGCCAAATATCATCATCGCAGGAGGTGGTGATGGCACATTAGCAAGTGTTGCTCATGGTGTTCATCAAAGTGATGTACAGTTTGGTATATTGCCTTTAGGTACTGCCAATTCCTTAGCGACCGTGTTACTTGGTTCACTGTCCAAAATAGATCCCATTAACCGTGCCTGTGAAGCAATTTTAGCGGGTAAAACTAAGCCTATTGATATAATGAACTGTAATGGCCGCACCGCGCTTTTAGCAGCAGCCGTTGGCTTTGGTCAGGAAATGATCGAAAAGGCTGGGCGTGAAGAAAAGAATAACTCGGGGCAATTAGCCTATATTCGAGGCCTTTGGCAGGCGGTAAGTGAGAATAAGCCTCTTAATTTTAAAGTGAGCTTTGATGGCGCTGAGCAATCTCAAATAGAATGTGTTAGTCTGGTTGTAGCGAATGCAGCACCAAAAACCACAATTCTTGCTCAAGGTCATGGAGAGCCAATCTATGACGATGGCAAACTAGATATTACGATTTTACCGGTTGAGCCGGATGGTGCGCAGAATCTTACGGTAGCCGAACTTATTTTACCTAAATTGGACGGCAAACCTTCTAATATTCGCACCGAGCAGTGCGAAAAGATAAACATAGAATTTGAACAAGAACAACACTTTGCACTAGATGGTGAAGTGCTTAGTGCAAAAAGTATTGAGATAGTGATCCAGAAACACGCGCTGAACGTAATGGTTCCGAATTAGGTATTTTGCGGCCATTCATTAGTGTGCGAGATAAAAATCAAAAGTGGAAACACTATTGGAGTATTGAGAGAGGGACTCAATTGAAAACCGTTTTATTAGTAGATGATGATCATGATTTTGCAGAGCTGGCCTGTCGCATTGTCGAATACTTAGGCCATGACGCGTGTTTAGCGAATGACTTAGCGTCGGCCAGACAATGGCTAGAAACACAAAGTTTTGATCATATCTTTCTTGATTTTATGCTGCCAGATGGCAGTGGTTTACATTTAGTTGATGAAATCAGAGCTGCAGGGATCCGTACACCAATAACTATGGTTACGGGACATCCATCAGTAAAATCAGCATTGTCGCAGCTTTGTCATGATGGGTTAAATTATCTCACTAAACCAGTTGATGCAGACGATTTTAGAAACGCATTAAGCCCTTCTAAGAACAAAGCCAAGCGAACCGAGAGTCAAGCACATTTTGGTGTGTTGCTGGGCGAGTCTGCCAAAATGAAACATCTATATAAGATGATAGAGCGCGTTGCGGGTACTGATGCTAATGTGATGTTGATGGGGGAAAGCGGTGTAGGTAAAGAAATGTTTGCCCGCGCAATTCACAATGCCAGCACAGTGACAGGGGACTTGGTTAACGTAAACTGTGGTGCAATTCCGAAAGACTTGATCGGTAGCGAACTATTCGGTCACGAAAAAGGCGCGTTTACGGGAGCAAATGCTCAAAAAGTTGGAGTATTTGAACAAGCAGAAAATGGCACTTTGTTTTTAGATGAATTAACCGAAATGCCAATAGAGCAACAGCCAAACTTGTTACGTGTACTTGAAACGCATACGGTGACACGGGTCGGTGGCACAAAGCCGATAAAAGTAAACTGTCGGGTAATATCAGCGACTAACCGTAGCGTTGAAGATATTGCTACCAATGATGTACTGCGAGAAGACATTTATTTCCGATTGGCGGTATTTCCAATCCATATTCCACCGCTGAGAGAGAGAAAAGAAGACATTCCATTGCTTGCCGAGCATTTTCTCCAAGGCTTGAATAAAAAAGGTAATAGCCAATATGTGATCAAGGCGGCGGATATGAGCCGTTTGGTTGAATATGACTGGCCTGGTAACGTGCGTGAACTCAAGCACACAATTCATCGTGCCTATATTATGGCAGATCACGATGACCATAGCTTAGTATTTGATGCGAACTTCGCTTCACCATTCGCACAGGCTAAACGTATGATGGAGCATGCGCAGCTTAATCGTACTCCAATTCCACCACAGGTGGGGACTTCAAGCAGAGCAAATGCGATTCAAGTACCAACGCCTGAAATGAAGCCTGGTAAAACGATTGAAGAAGTAGAAAGAGAATTGATCTATCAAACGTTAGAATCAGTAGAAGGTAATAAGACGCTGGCCGCGCGAATGCTTGGGATCAGTACAAAAACGCTCTACAACCGTTTAAACGCCTATGAGGGAGAAACACAGTCATAATTTCGGGGAGGAACAATGACACAACATGATCAAGGTGAGCTCGCGAAGCTAGTACACGATGCACGCAAACCTTTGAATCAAATTTCAATGAACTCAGAGTTGATTAAGCTTATTGCTGAACAGCCTGGTTCTCAGCAACAGGTGATCGAGATAGCGAATACGATTATTAAGGCAACCAAAGAGTGCAGCGAGTTGTTACAAACGCTGGTGGAGCAAGGAAATGATGAGTGAACAATGAAACAAAGTCGAATTACTTTATGAATTTGAGTAGTAAGCTTAATTTTATTTGGTTTGCGGTGGTTGTGAGCGTTGGCCTTGTCGCGTCCAATGCCCTAATCGGTTTTAACAATGTTAAAGAATTAAACCAAGTTCAAGAGAGTATCCGTAACACCAGCGAAGTGATGATGTCATTGGACAGGCTGCATATTGCGATGCTAAATGCAGAGGCTGGACAACGAGCATTTTTAATCTCAAATAAAGAAAGCGATTTGGCACCTTTTAGAAAGGCGTTGCAAAACCTTGATGAAAGTCTATCTAGGGTTGATCGTAATCACTCTGAAAGTGAAGTACAGCAGCAAAAAATCAATCGTTATGTTGAAGGTGTAAAAGCGCGATTTAAAACTTTACAAAGTACGGTAATCGTTGCGCGTAACACCGATACAGGTAATGAAAACTTATTACTTGACCGAGCTGCGGACTCTGGTGGCGACCTACGAGAAGAGTTTACTCAAATCATGGCCGCAGAAGTGGATATTCGAACCATTCAGCTTAATCAGTTAAAACGCGTCCGCAAAGAAGCACAAATGAATATCGTTGTATTTACTTTGCTGAGCGCCGTGATGATTTTTGCCATTTTGGTACTTTTAGTTGTCAATCTACGCAGCGCAAAGAAAGCAAAGAATGAGTTAGAAAAAGCGAACGATCACCTGGAAGAAAAGGTACAAGCGCGTACCGAAGCGTTAGAACATTATGCTGAAGAGTTAAACCGTAGTAACCGTGAGCTAGAAGACTTTGCATTTGTTGCCTCTCACGATCTGCAAGAGCCGCTGAGAAAGATCCGTGCTTTTGGCGATCGCATCGAAAAGAATTATGGCGAACACCTTGATGATAAGGGCAGAGATTATCTGGCTCGAATGACGAGCGCCGCGCAACGGATGTCAACGCTTATCACTGACTTGCTTGAGTTATCCCGAGTTACCACCAGAGCAAAGCCTTTTGAAGATCAGGATCTTAATCAAGTTTTACAGTTTGTGTTGGATGATTTAGAAATAGCAGTTCATGACAGTAGAGCGAGCGTAAACTCGGATGTGTTACCGACAATAAAATGTGATGCCAGTCAAATACATCAGTTGTTTTTAAATCTACTTTCCAATGCAATTAAATTCAGAGTAGAAGGGCGCAATCCGATTATTACAATCGCGGTTGAAAACAGTCAATTGATGAGTCAAGATGCCTATACCTTTGTAGTGGAAGATAATGGCGTTGGCTTTGACGTTGAATACGCTGAGAAAATATTCTCGCCTTTTCAACGACTGCATGACAGAAAAAAATATGCTGGTACTGGCATTGGTTTAACCGTGTGTAGACGTATTGTTGAGCGACACGGCGGAACGATTTCAGCGACCAGTGAAGATGGTAAAGGTGCTAAATTCACGATAACACTACTCGCTGAACCAACACCAATTATTCAGGAATTGAAGAATGAACTATAAGAAAACTCAGCCGATCCATATTTTGATGGCGGATGATGACGAAGATGATCGTTTATTGGCTCAAGATGCTCTAGAAGAGAGCCGAGTACTCAATGCGTTTCAGTTTGTTAAAGACGGGGTTGAGCTTTTGGAATACTTGAGAAATGAGGGCCAGTTTACTGATAAGCAACAGTACCCAAGACCTAACCTTATTTTACTTGACCTGAATATGCCAAGAATGGATGGTAGAGAAGCACTACAAGAAATCAAAAAAGACCCGATACTACGTTCTATTCCTGTGGTGATTTTAACGACCTCAAAGGAAGAAGAGGACAAATTGAGAGGGTATGACTCAGGCGCTGCATCTTATATTACTAAACCTGTTGATTTTGATGGTTTAGTTGATTTGATGAAACATTTAGGCAAGTACTGGATTGAAATAGTAGAGTTGCCAAACTAATCCTATCGCGCTTGTGCAAGCAAGCGCTACCTCACCCCAAGTCGCCCTATATCTGTATCAACATAACGTGGCGACCTAAACGAATTAGTATCACTTCATTTGTGGAGGCCAGTATGACAAAGGAGTCGGTCAGTGAAGTCAATGTGCTACTCATTGAAGATGACGAAGACGATTATATTTTAACCTTAGATTATTTACAGTCTATTCCTAACTTTAAATTTAATCTCGTTTGGCAAAGCCAATACCATCAAGCGCTAGAAGCACTTGAGAGCAATGGCTTCGATCTCTGCTTATTGGATTATCAATTAGGCCCACAAACCGGTTTGAGCGTGTTAAAAGAAGCGCGAGCAAGACAGGTCCATACACCGATAATCATGCTGACGGGGCAATCAGACGAAGTGTTAGATAACGAAGCCCTAAAAGCTGGTGCTGAAGACTTTGTACTTAAGTCAGAGATCAGTAGCGCACGATTTATTCGTTCCATTCGCTACGCTTTGGCACGCAAAGAGCTTGAACGTGAGCGCCTAGAGCGATTGCGTGTAGAGTCTGATAGTCGAGCAAAAGACCGCTTTTTGGCCCATTTAAGCCATGAGTTGAGAACACCCTTAACTTCTATCTTAGGTTACACTAATCTCCTCCTATCTCGGGAAGAATTGCAGAATGTTAAGCCTGAGCTTTCTATTATCAATAATAATAGTGAGCACTTACTTAACCTGTTAAACGATGTGCTTGACCTATCCAAGCTAAATGAAAATCGGTTACAGCTCAATAAACAAAACACGTGTTTGAGTAGCTTTTTAAGTGATTTGTATAGTTTGTTTAAAATGGCCGCAGCTAAGAAAGGCTTGAGTTTTAGTATCGAGGCTAAAACGCCATTGCCGCAGGATGTAAAAGTAGATAAGACGCGGTTGAAGCAGGTACTTATCAACATTATTTATAATGCGATTAAGTTCACAAGCTCCGGTTTTGTGAAGGTTGAGATAACACTACAAGCGGATGCAAAACTTGAATTCAAGGTGATTGACACGGGTATTGGTATTCCTTGCGAGAAGTTAAAACGTATATTTAAACCTTTTGAACAAGTACAAAATGTTACGACTCGTACAGACGAAGGTGCAGGTCTTGGTTTGGCTATTAGCTCGGCACTCATTAAATTGATGGGGGGGGAGCTGGCGGTTGAGTCGACTTTGGGAGAGGGGAGTGAATTTGGCTTTAGTATTGACCTTGATACTATCGATGAAATGACTCTGGCGCCATTAATGCTTGATAAGACCCACAACGCGGCTAATAACTCGCTTCCATCTGATTTGAAAGGGCATATCCTTATCGTTGAAGATATCAGTGAGATCCAAATGTTAATGCGTACCTTGATTGGTCAAACTGGCGCAACCGCTGAAATTGCGGGTGATGGTATTGAAGCGCTTGCGATGCTAAAGGATAACCCTGATAAGTATGACTTAGTCTTTATGGACTTGCATATGCCTAGAATGGATGGCCGAGACACGATTGTTGCACTCAGAGAGCGTGGTATTGACTTACCTGTTGTCGCACTGACAGCAGCAGCTCAAAAAGGCACAAAAGAGGAGTTAATGGCATTAGGCTTTAGCGATATGATGAGCAAACCTGTTAATGTCTCTGAGTTAGGAGAATGTTTAACACACTACTTGAGCGGGGAGTTGGTAGCTTCTAGCAATGACGTAGAGCAAGCTAGCGGCACATTGCAGTTTTTAGTGGTAGAAGACGACGCAGATACACGCAATCTGCTTAAGCTGTTACTTAATTCACTGCAAGTGAATGTGGTTACGGCAGAGTGCGCGCAAACTTGTTGGCAGCATTTTGTTGGTTCTGAGCGCTTTGACACGATTTTACTGGATATAGGTCTGCCCGATAAGTCCGGGCTTACGCTTGCTCGAGAAATTAAAGCACAAGATCCTAATCAGCATATTGTGATTGCTAGTGGTTTTGATCCAGAGCCGGAAAAGTTGGCTGAGTCGCAAGTGGATGAAGTGTTATTAAAGCCAATTACACTTGTGGATTTGAAAGAAATTAAAGAAAAGCTAGTTTAGATAGAGAGCCAAAGAATAGCTCAAGGAGTTAAATGATACCTTGAGCTATTCTTTGTAAAAGTACGATTTTTCTTAGTGCGCCAAACTTGCCATATTTAGCGCTGAGTGCGCCAAACATAAACATGAAGCCCAACCCTTGAGGAGAGCTAATCGCGCCGGTGAATACCTTCTTGGCTTTCACTTGGGTAAGTTGATTAAAATGTTTAGCGGTAATGAGCTTTTTCTTCTCAATCACCACTTCTTGGTGCAACTTATCAGTGATGAATTCAGCGAGCTTCGTCATTGCTAGCCTCCTGCTTCGCAACTGGGGTATAAAACCCAGACGTCAGGTCGTTAATACTATTATTAAAGAGCTTCAGCCCTGTTATGATTAGGTAATAAATCATCGCGATATTGATAGTCAGTACGATACCCGCCGAAACAAACCAACTTAGTCCCGCGTAGGTTAACGCGTAAGCAAATAACACATGCAAGCTTCCCCACACCATTGCTGTCAAGATTAGAGAAAATAGAATTAACCCGAGCGCAATACATAAGGTTTTTAGATTAGCTCTAAACTTAGCACCTAATAGGTTTAGTTGTGCTTCTGCGATTTGCTGATAGCTGTTGAATAATAGAGACACAGAATCTTTAAGCTCAGCGAGCGCTGGAGTGCGCTCGTGAGCTGCTGCTTGACGGTCTCTTATTTGAGCTTGGTCTTGCATGATTACTTATTCCTTAACAGCATAGTTGCTAACATACCAAGTGAGAATGCGATACCAGCCGTTTTTACTGGGTTTTCCGTTGCATACTTTTTCACACCTGATGTATTCCACGCACGTTCCCACTCCTTGCGCTTGGCACCAATCGCTTCACTCGAATTATGGCTTTTTTCACGTAGTGAGGTTTCAGTACGAGATGCCGAAGCGTGCAGTGAATCTACTGATGCATGCAATGTATCTGCAATTTGATCCGTAACAGGATGGCTAGAGTCTTGGCCATTTGGCTGTGGTTTAGCTGTATTGCTTGTCTGTGTTTGGTTTGCTTGATTACTCATAAACTACTCCTTATTCGTTTAGTTCACTATATAGGTTGCAAACCCTTTGCCAACTTGAAAGTTGTTTAAATTCATAAGGTTAATGTTTTCCGGTATCGTTTGTCGGTAGATGCGAAATGAAGGGTGTAAATGTTACATAGCAGAACCTACAGGGTATTGTGGTCACAAAGCTTGCAGCTTTTACATTGACTCACAACAGCGATAACCCATTCGTATCTTTTACTCAGCAGGATTACAGGGATCTGCAACAGTGGATTTTTATTTAGTAACCTTCGTGCTCGATGAGAGATTTCGACTGATGTTGGATAGGTATAAACTTCTTATTTCGAGTAACAAAGTAGCAAATTTATTACCTTGCCTATATAAATTTCGGCCTTAGCGATAGCGAGCTACGGCGGAATTACGAGTCCGGTTTTCTTGCCTTGGTTTAGTTACTTAAATGAGTAAGTTAGTATGGGATTACTATGAAGGAAGAAACAAAAAAAGCGCTACCAAGTGGTAGCGCCAAAACCAGACTCTTGTGGAAGAGCCAGGACTGAGTCAAAGGGGAAATAATTGGGAGGCTATAGAGCCAAAATTACTGCTTAAAACTGATATTCGATAGAGACGGCAGCTACGTCCATATCAGGGTCGATATTGTCTTCAAGTTCATAGCGAGTGTATTCTAACCGCATGTTAACGTTTTCATTGAGGTGAAACTCAACACCGGCACCATAGAGCCAGTCGCCACCTTCAAGGCTAGATGAAACTCGACCTACAGCTGGAATATCCGCGTAGATATCAGCATCCCACTCAAGCCAACCACCTTTTGCATACACTGAGAAATGTTCGTTTAGTGGAGCTGAAATACGTGTAGATAAAGAAATACCGTCTATTTCAGCAGAGTTGTCAATGTCACTTGCTTCGTCGAAGTTCTCATAGGCAAGTTCAAAACTCCAATATGGATTAATTTTTGTACCCACATACGCTTTTAGCATAGAAGAGTCGTCGTCGAATGAAGTGTCATTCTCACGATCTTCCCATTGGAAAGAGTATTGGCCATAGCCGATACCTGTGTAAATTTTATAATCATCTAGTCCAAAATCAGACTCCGCGTGAGCGGCTGTGGATGCAAGACCTAGAGAGGCAAGTAGCGCAGCAGCAATTGTTAATTGTTTCATCTTTACTCCTTAAATCAATATAAGTATGGGAGGGGGAAAGCCCCCCTCAAATCAAAATTGGCTTATGATTTTGTGGTAACGCGAAGGTTATCTTTTACATCTCTAACGTCATTGGCGTTTTTCGCGATTTGCACAGCAAGTTTGCGCTCTGCTTCACTACCTACATGACCATTTAGTGTTACGACTAAACCTTCCACATCAACATCGATGTCAGTACCATCTACATCTGTGTCGAACAGATAGCGAGACTTAATTACTGTTGCGATTTTTGCGTCAGTAAAACCGCTATCGCTTTCGTAATTGCGCTCTTTTTTGCGCTCATCTGACATATCTACGATAGTCAGGTCGTTTTTCACTTCTTTTACGCCATCGATACCTAGTACCAGTTCTTCAGCTAGCTTTTTATCTACTGAGTGTTCAACTTTACCGGTTAGCACTACAACGCCGTTCTTTACATCAGTGTTAATGTCAAAGTTGTTCAGTTCACCGTTGAAAAGCAGTGTTGCTTCTGCTTTACCGTCTATCCAAGCGTCACTCGCTTCTTTTTCCCAAGAGTTATCAGCAGCAAATGCTGAAGCAGTAGTAAGTGAAGATACTAGTACAGTTGCAATTAATGTCTTTTTCATAATTAAACTCCTTTAATTTCGTAGTCGAATTATCTGTTGCAGTTGTTGTGCCAACCATTAACTTATTGATAATTATGTGATTTATTTTTATAGAGTAAGTTTTAAGGAAGAATTTACCGAGAAGATGTGTAAATTAGTTTGTAATAATTACCTTTTCCATGAACGGCTAATTAATATAACTAGGAATGATTACTGCATTCTAGATTTGTCGAGTACTTAAATAGGAATATTTGATTATGAATTTAGAAAAATTCTGGACGTTAATTAATGATAAGTTAATCTCTTGGCTTGAATCCGGTGTGCAGTTACTACCGAATATGATCCTAGCCTTAATGATACTCATATTCTTCACTGTTTTGGCTAAAATATCTTCAATTTGGTTTTCAAAGGCAATTAAAAAAGCAATAAAGACAGAACAAGTGGCTTCACTTATTAGTTCCATATTTAAAGTCTCTATTATTGCCATTGGGATTTTCTTCGCTTTAGATATAGTAAAACTATCAGGTGCTGTAATGTCATTGTTGGCTGGGGCGGGGATCATTGGCCTTGCTATTGGCTTTGCATTCCAAGACATGACCGAGAACCTCATCGCTGGATTTGTGATGGGGGTCAGAAAACCTTTTATGGTCGGTGACATTATAAGAACCAAGGATTGCTTTGGCACGGTAAGCAAAATCAATTTGAGAAACACCTTAGTAGAAAACTTTTATGGCCAGCTGTCTTATATCCCCAACAAAATTCTCTTTAAGAATGAGTTACAAAACTACACTAAGCTTGGCAAGCGAAGAATAGAAGTACCAGTTGGTATCTCGTATGCGGACGACCCAGAGCAAGCCCGAGAGGTGATTGTTGAGGCAATTAACAAGCTTGATTTCGTAGTAAGCCAAAAAGAAACAGATGTCTATGCAGAGTCTTTTGGTGACAGCTCTATTAATCTATTAGTGTGGTTTTGGATAGATTACCCAGCAGATCCGGGCTTTATGGTGGTCAGGCACAAAGCAATTTGCACCATTAACCGTGTATTAGCTGATAACGATATCTTAATTCCTTTCCCAATTAGGACTATGGATTTCAATGCTAAAGGGAGCACAACCTTAAGTACGCAATTATCACAGGAATAATTTACATCTAGTTTGTAATATTTTCACCGGTCTGAAGGTGCTTAGATTAAAAAGCCTTATATAATAAAGGTTTATGGTTTGGCATTTAATCTGCATTAGTGAAAGGGACAGAAAATAATATTTGCAAAATGCACTTATTAAATATCGCAACGAAAGGAGTTATTTATGGCAGATTCAAATTACGACATGGGGCCGGTAAAAGAGCTCATCAAAGTATTAAATGGTGGTGTTGATTTTTACACTGAAGCTAAAAAGAAGCTAGATAATATCGAATTAAACCGCGTATTTGACCAAATGATTGTAGATAAAGCGCAAGCAATCTCGGATCTACAACCATTTGTTCTTATTGACGAAGGTGAAATTGAGACAGATTCAGCGCTTAGCATCGACATTCGTGAATCGTACACCAAGTTGGTTGGTATGGTGAGCACCGACAAAGAGCACACCTATATTTCTCAGCTAGAAGAAGTGGAAGACAAAGTGTTAAGCAAGCTTGATAAAGCATTAAGCAAAGATCTTCCACCTAAATGCAAGAGTGTATTACTGCAAATTCAAACCAGAATGCAAGCTTGTCACGATCAAATGAAGCAGTTGCAAGAGCTAACTGCCTAAGGAGAATGTTATGTTGAGTTGGGCTGTAATGTTTTTATTCCTAGCACTTGTCGCAGCCGTGCTAGGTTTCACTGGAATCGCTGGCGCTGCGGCAGGTATGGCGAAAATTCTATTCTTTGTGTTTATCGCCTTTATGATTATTTCGTTTATTTTTGGCAAAGCACGAGCTCCCAGGTAAAAGGGAATTAACGTACAAAAACGGTTTTAGGAGATAGATTATGAAATCAGCAATTACATTAGCAAAAGCATTTGGTTTTGTTTCAATTTTAGCACTTTTTGGTTGTAGCGAAGGTCCGGCGGAAGATGCTGGTGAGCGTTTCGATGAAACAGTTCAGGAAGTAGAAAATAGCGTGGAAGACGCGTGTGAAGATGTAAAAGAGAACATGAACGCTGAAAACGAAGAGTGTTAAGCGAAAGTGATTTCGACGTGGAATAAAAGAGGAGAAGCCGATAAAAGCTTCTCCTCTTTTTTTGTAATAGGTTTAAAAATCAAACCTATACAGTTAAGAGACACAGTTACGAAGTATGATGCATATCAATAATGCGCTGCTTAATTTGCAATTATTATTGTAATCTATGAACTTTGAGTAATACTTTATTTCTATGTTTACTCAATAAAAATCAGACTATGCTAAATAGGGTTTCAGTTAAAAGCAGATTGTTGTCGCTTTCGGGCATACCTGCTGTGTTTTTTATTCTCGCTACTATCTTTACAATTGGAACATTATCAAATCTTATCAATTACATTGACCGTATTTATGACGACAGAGTTGTACCGCTGAGGCAAATAAAAGTAGTGTCAGACAACTATGCGGTGGTTATTGTAGATACTTTTCACAAGTTACGAGGCCATCAATTATCCAACAGTGCCGCGTTAAAGCAAATCGAAGAAGCTAAAAATATCGCTGAAAAAGAATGGAGCCAATATTTATCTACAGAATTGACGAGTGAAGAGCGAAGTTTGGTGAAGCAGGTTGAATCCGCTGAGCTTGCTGTTAAACAATTACTTACCAACTACACGAGTCGTGTTAATACGAATACTTTTGAAGAAATTCCTTATGATAAATTTGTACACGATCTCTATGCCGCCTTTGACCCCCTAAGTGAAAGCTACAATGCACTAATTGAGTTACAACTTGCAGAGGCAAGTGCACTAAGAGATGTTGGCCGCTCAGAAGCCAGTGCGACAAAAACGGCGATGATTATCTCTTCCGTTACTATTGTGATCGTAATGGTGCTGATTGGTATGTTGATATTTAGGTCAATTAACGAACCACTCAGTCGTTTGCGTATGCGTATTGGCAACATTGCAAGAGATGCTGATTTAACCCAACGTGTAGTGGTTGAGGGGCAGGACGAGCTGAGTGAGATAGGAAACGACTTCAATACTATGGTGTCGAGCTTACATGAGTTAGTTACCAACCTAGTTACGATGGTGAATAGTCTGTCCTCAACATCCAATGAGCTAAATGGAATTAGTCAGTCAATTGCGGGCACTTCACAAGAACAAGAGCAGCAAACGGTAATGATCGCAACCGCAGCGACAGAAATGAGTAGTGCAATTCAGGAGGTTGCACATAATGCGATGAATACCGCGAACAAGGCCGAAATGTCAGGTCAGCTTGCAAAACAAGGGATGGATGTTATTTCGCAAAATATTCAGGCTATTGAACGCCTCGCTAGTGAAGTCGGTGATAACGCGCAGTTAATTAAAGCGTTGAATGACCAGTCGAATGAAATCAACCAAGTGGTGTTAATGATCCAAGGTGTGGCTGAACAAACAAACCTTTTGGCGTTAAACGCTGCAATAGAAGCTGCGAGAGCTGGGGAATCAGGCCGAGGTTTTGCGGTTGTTGCCGATGAAGTCAGGCAATTGGCACATAATACGCAAAAAGCCACGGAATCTATCCGAGATATGATCAGCAAGCTACAGGGCATGGCACAAAATGCCGTGTCGTCAATGGAGAATGCACAGTCGAGTGCAGCTGCAGGAGTTGATAGGGCCAATGAGTCAGCTCAAATCATGACTGATATAGACAAGGCGGTGGATGAAATCGTCGGTATGAATATTCAGGTTTCAACGGCAACGGAAGAACAAACAACGGTGGTTGCGGAAATCAGCGAAAATATTAATGATTTCAGTAGCAGTATTTCTGAAATTACTCGAAGTGCGCAGAGTAATGCAGATGTGAGTAATGACTTAGAGGCGTTAGCTGAGCAGTTAAACGGTCAAGTGTCGGTATTTAAGGTTTAATGGCAACTCGACTAAGCACTTAATTTGAGAGGTTTCGCTTTTGGGCTTGAAAACACAGTTACGTTAATTGGTGTGAGATAGAAAAGCGCGGGTTTCTAGTCAGAAACCCGCGCTTTATTTATACCAGTTGTATTAAGTAAATGATCTATCTTGAAGCGGGGAAATAGCTTTAGTAGCAAGGCAAAAATTTTGCTATTTAGTTGTTCTAAATGAGAAATTTTTAACGAAGCTAATATGCTATTTCACCCTTCAAATTGATTAGAGAATTAATTCAATTGGTATTATAGGCATTTTGCTGCTGCAGCTAAGTTTAAAGGCGTTGTAACCCTATCACGCCACAGCATTTGCATAGTGCTTTACGTTAAAACAGATATTCCATACTTAAATTGTATGCTCTAGGCTCGCTGTACTTTTTCGGCACGAAACCGTATGTATCGTAATAGCTTTCATCTGTGAGATTACTGATATTCAGTTTAACGCTCAGCTGGCTAGATAATTGATATTTGACGTGCGCATTTAGTAAAAGCTGGCTATCTTGCTCTGCGCGCACAGCGCCCCGACGACCACCTGTTGGAAGTCCAAGGTCAACACCCGGGACGTTTAAAATATCGACTTTTCTGTCCGTATCCCAAGTTGCATTTAGCCCTAATCGCCAAGCCCCATAAGTATACTTGGTGCTCGCATTGAGCGTTTGTCTTGGTGCATACAAGTTAATATCTTCGCCATGCTCATCGACAACATCAAAATCACTGTAACCAAAGTTTACTTGCCAATCATCAGTCAGTTTTGCTTCTAATTCAACTTCAAATCCATCAGCTTCTGCACCATCTACGGGTCGATACCTAGCAGGTCTTTCGTCTGCATATTCGGGGATAACAACACCGAAGTCTTCCTTTAAACTATCAAAGTAAGCGACGTTTAGACGTAGCTTATCATCCCAAAGTGTGGTTTTAATGCCGACTTCTAAGTTCCGAGCGGTGATTGGTGCTAATTGATTTAAATTGGCATCCACTTTATCCAGTTGCGGCTCATAAGCATCGGTATAACTTGCATACGTACTGATCTGGTCATTGAGATTGTAAACCAGCCCTAAGTATAAGCTCTCACCCGTTTCTTCACCTTTGTCGCTTGAGAACCCGCTCCAAGCAAAGTCACGTTCATTGGTACGTTCATAATCAAAAAATTTGACACCAACAATGGCATGAAGGTCATCCGTTAACGTTAACTTACTGCTGAGTGCAATACTCTGTTCTTTCGTCGTTTTGTCCCAATAGCCAATAAATTGCTTATCTGTCGCAGTTAAATGAGCGGCTGGGTGAAGGTTATTAATCGATTGGAGTGGATAAAATACTGTTCTCGCGTTTTCATCCAGCTCTTCGAAGCGATCGTCTGTGGACTCAAAATCGGCATTTAAATAGGTGATATTCACCTGATGTGCGCGGTCAAATAACTCAAACCGACCAACCAGTCCCAAAATAAAATTAGTCCCATCAACCGTTTCAACCCAGCGTCTGTCACCGCCTTGAAGGCCAAGGCCTGTTTCTTTGTCTGGGTTACCACTAAAGTAGGTCAAGGTAATGTCAGCTTCTGTTTTACTGTATTGTGCGCCAAAGTTAAGTTCCCAATCTAAATTGATTTGGTGAGATAATTTTAAATGATAACTTTGGTGGGTATTGCCGTTGTGACTATCTGGCGATGATAAATTTGTTTTCTTGTCTATTTCAACGGAACTACCATCAGAGTAAAAAATGGGTAATCCCCACGGTGATAGTTTCAGTTCATTGTCTTGATAATGAACACTAAAAGAGGCTTCGGTATCTTCAGAAAAATAATGATGCAACTGGGTGTATGCGACGATCTTATTACTATTTTCTTTGTCGACAAAGCTATCTCTTTCCTCATAGGCAAGAATAACTCGTCCGGCCAATGCTTCATCTTTCGTTAGGGAGCCTGTTGCATCTATGTGTGTACGCACTTTATTCCAAGAGCCAATCTCGGCACCAACTTTAACAAATCCACCTCGGTCTGGTTGTTTTGTGATGACATTTAAGGTTGCCGATGGTTGTCCTGCACCCGCCATTAACCCCGCAGCGCCCCGAAGAACCTCTACTCGGTCATAGACAATAGTGTCTAAGCGACTCTCTTGTGGTCCAGCAATTGAGGTCGGTAAGCCATCTTTAACCAATGCATTGACGAGATACCCACGAGAAGTAAACTCAGTATTATCACCCGCGCCAAATTTGTATCTTGAGATACCTGTTGCCTGTACCATGATGTCCTCAAGGTCATTCAGTTCGAAGTCTTTTATGTAGTCGTGGCTTAACACGGTAACAGACTGGGGGGTTTCTTTAATGGTAAGGTCAAGTCCTGTTGGACCCGAGTTACGCTTGATTGGCTGGCCTACAACACTGATCCGTTCAATATTGTCGCGCTCGGCTTTTGCTGCCGCATTTGGAGAAAAATAAAGGAGTGATAACATCAGAGCTAGTGCTGTAGATTGATGCGCTTTGGTTTGCATGGGTGTTTCCTTTCCTAAATTGTTTTTTCGTCACAAGAGATAAAGATGAAAGTTCCTATGATATGTAGGAGCTATTTTTCTGAGATTGAACCAAGCTTTTGAATAGTTCTAACTGAAAACAGAAATTATTTTCAATTCTAAATGATAATTCTTTTTGTTACTATAAGGGGTAATGCAAAAAATGAATTATTGCAAAAATAATGGCTTACCCAAATCTCATAGTTGTTAGGATCTGATTGTTAGGTGGGATGTCAATTAGGTTGGATAGCGCTGTCACAGGGGCTTATCTATGTTTGAATATTAATACAAGGCAAGGAAGTGAAGTCGTTTTATGTCTTCGCTATTGGGTGGTCCATGACGGCAAAACAATGGTTCAACTGGCATAGTTTGAGTGGCGTGTGGTTTGGGGTGTTGCTGTTCATAATATGCTGGACTGGCGCGTTTGCGAGTATTGCCCACGAACTAGATTGGCTATTCAACGATCAGGTGAGGGCAGTAGACGGGCAATCAAACATAAGCTTAGCAGCAGCTTACGAGATGGTACAAAAGGCGTATCCTGACGCCCGAATAGGGATTGCCTTTACAGGTCCTGATACCTATTTTTCGTATGATATCGTGATGCGGATGCCTGATAGTCCTTGGCAACACGTTTATGTCGATCCACTTTCAGGAGCTATCCAAGGTGAAAGTAGTTTTTTTAATATTCAGCGCTTTTTTCGCGATTTCCACATGCATTTTTTCGGCGTGTTTGACAGCATCATTTCATACTATCTTGTGCTTATCTTTGCAGTTCCTTTGTGTATTTCGACCGTGAGTGCGCATTATGTATATCGCCTCTGGTGGAAAAAGTTATTTGTATTTACGTTTAGCGGGGATGCACGTGCCAAAATGGCAAGTATGCATAAAATAAGTGGGGCGTGGGGCTTATGGCTTGCGGTTGTTATTTCGCTTACGAGTATCTGGTATCTATTTGAGTTTGTACGAATGGATATGGTCGATGGTAAAACAGCTTATACTGATGTTGGGGATTTTGCCGTTAATCCCTTGGCAGAACTGCCGAGACAGGATAAACCACAATTGTCTGTTGTGGAATTATTCGCAATAGTAAAAGCGACGAGACCCGATCTTGAGGTGAAAGCTATTCGCTATTCTGGGGGTTATTTTTATGCTGAAGGACAATCGCAGGATTGGATAGTTCGGGATAGGGCAAACAAGATCTATGTCAACCCTTACACGGGGGAAGTTGTTTATAGCCAAACAGCATCGAGCCAAGGGCTATATTGGCGATTATCCGACACCGCAGACCCTCTACATTTTGGCAATTTTGCGGGGATATGGGGGAAGATACTGTGGTTTATATTTGGGGTTGTGCTCTCATTTTTGGTTCTCAGTGGTACTTACATGTATATCAAGCGGCAGTTTAAATTGCGCCGCAAAGATGAGTACCGAGGTGTAATGGTATCACTAGCGTTGAGTTTCGGATTGGTCTTATGTATTTGTTTTTACGCCCATCGCACAATTGCGGGTTATGGTATGGCAGGAAAGTGGCCGGAATTGCCGCTTGCTTCGTTGACTTTTTTATTAGGCTGGGTGTCACTAACTTGCTTGATTATCCTGGTTTGGAGCGCCGCCCTGCTCAATTTACGTCATAAAAATAGCTCTTCTTCGCTCAGGTTGAATCGGTATTGATTGTTGCAGACCAAAAAAAACCTCGCAGCTGCGAGGTTTCTTCACTCATGAAACTGTGCTTACACAACACCACGAGGTAAGCGACAGTCGTGATCTTTTGCTGCTAGTTCAGCAATCCACTGTTCTTCCGCTTTGAAGCCATCTTCGTTTTCTGTAACGATAGTAAAGCTTGCTGATTTTACAGCTGCTGCCTTCGGCGCTTTCTTAGTCGTTTTCGCTTTTTTGGCAGGCGCCTGCGTTGTCTCACTTGCTACAGCTGACCCTGAAGTTAGCTCTTCTGTTAATTCAGCTACCTCAGCAAGACGCATGTTTTTGCCACCATCGATGCTATACCAACCTGGCTTTGCAGTGATTTCAGGCTTTTTGCCATGTGCAGCTTCGTACGCAGCTTCGAAAGCGCTTAGTACTTCAGTTTTATCTAGTTTACTCATCGTAGATCCTAGTCGTGTTGTACGCGGATACGCGGGTTAAGATTAAACTCTATTTAT